>JAVXWN010000168.1:0-33176 GCA_032230645.1 Acidobacteriota bacterium
CACGGATAATCTAAAGCACATCATCGAGGCGGCGACGAACGCGCGCCAGTGCGCGCTGGCGCGATACTCGAACTTCTGCGTCGGTGCCGCGCTCGAAGCCGAAGCGGGTGGCGTCTATACGGGCTGCAACATCGAGAGCGCGGCCTACGAGCAGACCATCTGCGCCGAGCGCGTCGCCATCTGGAAGGCCCTTTCGGAAGGCGAGCGAAAGTTCACGCGCCTCTGTGTCGTCGTAGACACCGAGCGTTTGACGCCGCCCTGCGGCGCATGTCGTCAAGTCATCTGGGAGTTCTGCGGCGACATCCCCGTCGTCCTCGCCAACCTGCGCGGCATGACCGAGACCTTGCAGATGCGCGACCTGTTGCCGCGCCCCTTCGACGCGAACTTCCTCGAAGAGACCGGCGTCGAGCACAAGTAAGCTTCCATTACAATCAACCAAGATGAGAGCAACAATCAAACACCTGCTTCTTTGTCTCGCCATCCTTACGCACGTCACACTGTCGGCCGCGCCCGCGCTCGCACAGCCGAGAGTGAAGCGCGTTGACCTCATCATCAGCGGCGGTACGGTCGTCACGATGGACAAAGACCGCCGCGTCGTCGAGGACGGCGCGGTCGCAATCGAGCGCGGGCGTATCGTCGCGGTCGGGAAGAGAAGCGACGTGTTGAGAAGCTACGCGGCGCGCGAAATAGTTGACGCGCGCGGTCGCGCAGTCGTCCCCGGACTCATCAACGGCCACACGCACATCCCGATGACTCTCTTCCGAGGCATCGCCGACGACCTCGACCTACAGGAGTGGTTGACGAAGTACATCTTTCCCGCCGAGGCCAAGAACGTCACCGAGGACTTCGTTCGCACGGGCACGCAACTTGGCCTCGCCGAGATGATACGCGGCGGGACGACCACCTACTGCGACATGTACTACTTCGAGGACGCCGTCGCCGAAGAGACCGAGCGCGCGGGCGTGCGCGGCCTCCTCGGCGAGACTGTCATCGACTTCCCCGTGCCCGACAACAAGACTTGGGCGGACGCCCTCAGCTACACCACGCGCTTCGTCGCGCGCTGGAAGGGCAACAGCCTCATCACCCCGGCCATCGCGCCGCACGCGCCCTACACCGTCAGCGAGCAGCATCTGCGAGAGGTGCGCGCCTTCTCAGACCGCACGGGCGCACCCGTCGTCACACACGTCGCCGAGACGCGCAAAGAGGTCGAAGACATCTCGCGCGACCACGGCGCGCGCCCCGTCGAATACCTCGCGCGCATTGGTTTCTTGAGTCCGCGCACCATCGCCGCGCACACCATCCACTTGACCGAAGGCGAGATCGGGTTGCTCAAGCAGTACGGCGTCGGCTGCGTCCATAATCCGCAGTCGAACATGAAGCTGGCGTCGGGCGTCGCTCCCGTGCCGCAGATGTTGAAGGCGGGCGTGGCGGTCGGGCTGGGTACGGACGGTGCCGCCTCGAACAACGACCTCGACATGTGGGAGGAGATGGATACGGCGGCGATGCTGCACAAGGTAACATCCTTCGATCCGAAGGTGCTCCCGGCCGAAGAGGCTCTGGCGCTCGCGACCATCGGCGGTGCGCGCGCGCTTCACATGGACTCTGACATCGGCTCGCTTGAAGAGGGCAAGCGCGCGGACATCGTCGTCGTAGACCTCGACTCACTGCACCAGACGCCGCGCTACAACATCTACTCGCACCTCGTCTACGCGACGAAGGCCGCGGACGTGCGCACGGTCGTCATCGACGGCCGCGTCGTCATGCGCGACCGCCGCCTGCTCACGCTCAACGAGACACTCATCAAGCAGAAGGCGCGCGCCATCCGCGAGCGCATCTCGCGCAGCCTCTCGGCGCTGCGGAAGGATAAAGGCGGAAGGATGAAGACGGAAGTGAAGACTGCTTAACCTTCATCCCTCATCCTTCAGCCTTTATCCTTTCACCTGCGGGGTTGAAGGCTGAGGCGGACGGGGGCATAATGTGACTACAAATTATGTGTGGTCTGAAGCGAGCGTTGCTGCTCGCTTTTGAATTTACGGAGTTGTTTGTAGTGAATTCATATCTCAATCCCGATTCCCCGCGCTTCTTCGCCGTCACGCTTCTCGTTCTGTCCTTTGCCTTCGTCGCGCCGACGCCGTGCGCCTTCTCGCAGACACAACAGACGCCCACGGCCGGTCAGGCCGAGCCCATCGAGTCGGCGACCGCCGCCGAGACTGAGGCGGCACAGAAGCGACTCGCGCGCGCGCGTTCACTCGCGGCCATCGGGAAGCTTGCGGCGGCAGCGAGCGAGCTTGAGGGATTGCGCGCGGGGACAAAGGACGAGTCGGTGCGCGACGTGACGCGTGTGCTATTGATGGCGATCTTCGTCGAGATGCCCGACTACGTGCGCGCCGCGTCGCTCCTCGACGAATCGTTCAGGGCGCGTGCGACGGGGCAGGTCGGCGACGCCGCGACACACTCATACTTCGCGCTCGCCGGTCAGACCGTCAACTCCGTGCGGACGCACCTCGAACGCTATCGCTCGTTCGGCGTCAACGTCACCGAGCCTTCCGAGTTGACCCCCGACGCGGCGGGCGACATCGAACAGTTGCGCGAGCTACTCGAACACGTCGTCGAACAGGCGAAGTCTCTGCACGACGAGCAGAGCAAAGGTGGGAGCGACGCGACGCGCGGACTCGACGCGGCGGCGCTGCTCGAAGACGCGGCTACCGTCCGCATGCGCATCGCGCGCCACGATCAGGATCGAGCGCGCTGGCAGTCTGAAGTCTCCGAGGCACGCCAGCATCTCTTCTCATCCGAGATGCGCATCGCCAGCATCAGCGAGGTACCCGCCCCGCGCCCCGCGCCCGCGACGGCCTCGCCGACCCCGAAGACGACCGCACCCGACAAGTCCGCGTCGAGCCCGACGCGCGCTGAGCAGAGAGCATCGGATGCCGGGCAGAAGTCCTCGAAGAAGTCGCGCACGCAACCGCAGGCTTCGGAACAGGTGGCGAAGACCGCCGCGCCGAGCGCGCAAGCCCCTACGCCTTCGCAGCCGCCCGGCGCGACCCAGCCACCGGCCGCGAGCGGCGGCGCTACGGCGTCGAAGCCGACAGGCGGCGGCCCCGTCGCGGTCGGGTCGCTCACGGCGAAGGCAAGGCAGCGCATCGCGCCCAGTTACCCGGCGCTTGCGCGCGCCGCGCGCATCAGCGGCAGCGTCACCGTCTTCCTCGTCTTGAACGAGAAGGGTGAAGTCGAGTCAGTGCAGCGCGCCGACGGCCCTCTTCAATTGCAGCAAGCCGCCGTCGAAGCCGCACGCCGCTGGAAGTTCACCCCTACGCTCATAGACGGCCAGCCCGTGCGCGTCACCGGCTACCTCAACTTCAACTTCGCGCTGTAGAGACCCCAAGCGTCAACGTAAATTAAAAGCGCGGGCGTTGGATGCCCGCGCTTTTTAAGTTGCTTTGAAGGCCGCCCGCTCAGTTACGTCTACCGGCCCCGCTCTTCGTCCGGCCCAACTGTGCAAGCACGTTCGTCTGCCGGAGCGGGGCATCCACTTCACCGCAGTTGCCGCAGCCGGTCGAGCAGCCCGCCCCGCCCTTCGTCCTGAAAGAGCGCAGGCGCGCTAAGCCCCTTCGCGCGACATAAAAAAATGCGGCGGCGATGATGAGAGCAACCGCGATTGTCTGCCAGTCAAACTTCATAAACTCTAACCCAGACCAAGTAGACGCCCGCCCTGATACGTGATGAAGGACGCGGCGTATGCGATGACGAGCATGTATGCCACCATGAAGAGCGGCCAGCGCCATGAGTTCGTCTCGCGCCGCACGACCGCCACCGTTGACATGCACTGGCACGCGAGCACGAAGAAGACCATCATCGAGACGGCGACAAGCGGCGTCCACGCGGGACTCCCGTCGGGCCGCTTGGCGTTGCGCACGGCTTCGATGAGCGAAGGCGACTGTGCGTCCGCGTCCTTACCGACGTTGTAGACGATGCTCAGCGTGGAGACTATCGTCTCGCGCGCGGCGAACGAAGCGATGAGTCCGATGCCCATCTTCCAGTCGAAGCCGAGCGGCGTAATCACAGGCTCGATGACGTGCCCGAGCCTGCCCGCGTAACTCTGCTGCAACTGCTCGCCCTCGATTGTCTCTCCCTCCGTGGACTTCACGGTCTCGGGCGCGGGCTTGCCCTTCGCCTCGACCCCGGTCTCGCGCATCGCCTGCACGGCTCCGCCCTCCTGCGCGTCGGGCACGGGGTGCGCGGCCGAGCGCGGGAAGGTCATCAGCGCCCACAGCAGAATCGAGATGGTCAGAATCACCGTCCCCGCGCGTTTGACGAAGAGCCACGAGCGCGTGCGCATCGTCTGTGCGACGTTGAGAAAGTTGGGCACGCGGTAGGGCGGAAGCTCAAGCACGAGCGGCGGCGGCGGCGACTTCAAAATCGTGTGCTTCAAAATCCACGCGACGACAATCGCCACGACTATGCCGAGCAGGTACATCGAGAGAATGATGAGCACGCCCACCGAGATGAAGCCGAGCAGCTTCCGGTCGGTGAAGAAGGCCGCGATCATCAGCGTGTAGACCGGCAGCCGCGCCGAGCAACTCATGAAGGGCGCTATAAGGATAGTCGCCAGACGGTCTTTCGGATTCTCGATGGTGCGCGTTGCCATGATGCCGGGGATGGCGCAGGCGAAGCTCGACAAAAGCGGCATGAAAGCTTTGCCGTGCAAGCCCACACCGCGCATCAACCTGTCCATCAAAAACGCCGCGCGCGACATGTACCCGCTGTCTTCAAGCAGAGCGATGAAGAAGAAGAGCAGTAGTATCTGCGGCAGAAAGACAAGCACGCCGCCAACGCCCGCAATCACGCCGTCCACAATGAGGTCGGTCAAAAGCCCTGCGGGCATCTGCGCGCGCGTGTACTCGCCGAGCGCGCCGAAGCCGCGGTCAATCAAGTCCATCGGCAGCGTCGCCCAAGAGAAGATGGCCTGAAACACGATGCCCATCACGAGCAGAAGTATGACGGGGCCGAAAAATCTGTGCGTGACGAGACGGTCAATGCGCTCGGTCGTTCCGGGCCGTTCGTCCCGCGACGCACCGCGCACCGCGCCCTCCGTGACCTGCTCGATCCAGCGGTAGCGCGCGGTCAAAGGCTCTTGCCACCACTGCGGGTCTGCGTGCGACAGACGCTCGCGCGCACGCTCGACCGCCTCGCGCCGTTCCTCGTCCGTGGGCAACTCTTCCGCGTAGAGGTCGCGCAGCGCCTCCTCGCGGCTCGCGGCTCCGGCCGCGTAGAGTCTTCGCACTTCCTCTTCCGCGCGCGGCGACAGACGCCACTTCGCGCCGGGCGCGGGCGCACCGACGGCTGCGAGCACCGCGCGCGCCAACTCGTCCAAGCCACGCCGCTGCTTCGCCGTCACGGGCACGACGCGGACGCCGAGAAGTTGCCCGAGCCTTTCAATGTCTATCTCAAGTTTGGAACGCTCCGCCAAGTCAACCATCGAAAGCGCGATGACGACGGGGCGTCCCGCCTCAAGCAGTTGAGTGACGAGGTAGAGGTTGCGTTCGAGGTTGGTCGCATCGACGACGGCGACAATCACATCGGGCACGGGCATGCTCTCCATGCGTCCAGTGATAACGTCGCGCGCGATCTCTTCGTCAATCGAGGCGGCTTCGAGGCTGTAGAGTCCGGGGAGGTCTACGAGACGTGCCGGAGGCAGTTCGGGCGAGAGCGACCAGACGCCCTCTTTGCGCTCGACGGTGACGCCGGGATAGTTGGCGACCTTCTGCCTGAGCCCTGTGAGCGAGTTGAAGATGCTCGTCTTGCCCGCGTTCGGGTTGCCCGCCAGCGCGACGACCAGCGTTCTGGGCTCGGGCTCGGCAACGACTCGCGCTGGCGAAACTGCATGCGGAGGGGATTCGAGGGTACTGCTCATAGGACAAGCGTTGAGTGATAAGCGATAAGTGATGAGATAAAAACTTTCTTATCACACATCACTTGTCATTCATCACTACGGAGATCGTTTGAGCCTCGCTGCGCCGAAGCGCAAGGTGATAGTTGCGCACGCGGACTTCGAGCGGGTCGCCGAGCGGGGCTGCCTTGATAACGCGGACGGGCGCGCCGGGGACGACGCCCATCTCCATCAAGCGGCGCGCAATCGCGCCCTCGCCCCTGACGGCAAGCACGCGTGCGTGTGCGCCCATACGCAGGCGGTCGAGCGAGACGCTCGCCGGGTCGAAAGTCTCGACCCGCTCCGGAAGTTCGCGGCTCTGTTCAAGTGCGGCGTAAGCGATGCTCATAAGACGTTCACCGATGATAACGGATTCAAGATAACGGCGGCCACTTCTTCAAATCTTCGCCCCCGCTGTGGAGACTATACCAAAGTTGAAAATAGATTTCAATTTCATTTGAACGGATTGGCGAATTCAGATGAAAGAGGGCAAGCGGCTGGCTCAGTCTCAATGTAGTGTCGTCGGAATGATCGCGAGGTCTGCGCGGACGGGGCCGAGCGGCGTCTGCGCGGTGAGCCGGAGCGGCAGTCGGCGTTTGTCGGCGCTGACCCAGAGGCGCAGCGCCATACGGTCGCCGTCAGGATCGTTGGTCGCCAGCGCAAGCTCGACCGCTGCTATCTGTTGGCTGCCGAGTTGAATGGTGCCGCGCCTGAGCGCAGTGATAAAGAGCAGGCGCGGTCGCTTGTTGATGAGCAACGAGACGGCTGTGCGCTTGCCCGGCGTGAGGTCGAACGAGCGCAGCGCGTAGAAGACGGAGAGCAGGTCGTGCGTGCCCACGGGAACTTCGACACGCGTGCCGTCGTCGAAGAGCGCGCTGCCGCCGTTCTGGTCGGCGGAGACGATGAAGCGGTTACGCCGCTTGCCCTCCTGCAACGTCAACTCTGTGCGGAAGGGCAGCACCGTCGAGGCGTCCACGTAGGAACTGAACTGGTCGCTGACGGGGAAGAGCGTCTGCCCCGCGCCGCTCGTCTGCAAGTTGGCCGTCAGCAGCAGCCCGTCGCGATTGAAATACTTCGCGCGCGCGCGGACGAGGAACGAGCCGACGCCGACCGGCTGCGGTACCGCGCCGAGGAAGAAGTTGAAGTTCAGTTGCTCGCCCGGCTTGAAGGGAAGCTCTGCTCTCGGGGCTGCGGCTGCGGGCGGAGGCGACGGGCTTGTGCCTGTGCCGGTCGGGGCGGCGGGCGGGATATAACCCGGCGGGAGCGGGATGCCGGGCTGCGTCGTCGTGGGTGTTGCGGAGGCTGTGGGCGTCTGCGACTCGCCGAGCACTTCGGCGCTTGCCAGCTCGATGCGAATCTCACCGGCGCGGTGGCGGGCGGTGATGAGCACGGGCACGTGCCGCTCGTCATCGGTGAAGTAGAGGCGCACGCGATAGTCGTCGGCCTCCGCGTTTCCGCGCACGCGCACCTGCGCGACGATGGCGTTCGTCGAGCCGACGTTCGTCTTCAAAGTCTCGCGTCCCGTCACACGCACCTCGGCGTTGTAGACGGCATCGCCGTTGCGCACGTCGAGCGCATAGGTCGCCCCCTGCGCAAGCGGCATCGCGCGCAGGCGGAAGAGCGCGGATAGAAAGTCGAAGGTGTTGGCCGTGACGGCCACGTCCTGTCTGGAAGTCAGCGCCGTATCGCTTGCCGTCGTGTTGTAGTCCTGCGTCACATCCTGAACGCGCGCGCCCTCACGTATGGATTGCTGTACGTGGTAAGGGAGTCCGTTTGAAGGATCGACGTAGCTTGTATAGCTATTGTTAATCGCGTAGAGCGCGGCCGAGACCACGCCGATTGTCTCGACGTGAGAACGCAGCTCGACGCCCTCGCGGCCGTAGAGTTGCCCACGCCCTACGACCTGAAGCTCGACGTGCGCGGCGGTCGGAAAGTTCGAGAAGGAGACGGTGTAAGTCAGATGCTCGCCGACGCGATAAGGCGCTTGCGAGAAAGGAGTGGCCGAAACGTCCACACGCCCTTGCTGCCCGTACACTGCGGTGCAAAGGCACAGCGCCGCCAGCGCCGCCGTCATCCACATCCTCGCACGCGAGCTTCGACCCAAAGAGTTCCCCCCTCTATTCATCCGAGACATCTTCGCAAATAACGCCCACGCGCGACAAACGCCGGGGCGTCCTACTTTACACGCGCCGCGCATCTGCCGAGTTCCGCGAGTAATGTAGCGCGACTCATAAATTGTCGAACTCGCCGAGCCAGTCACGCACCCGCACGCGCCCCGAAAGCAGCGCGACGTGCCCCGTGCCTTCGAGCAGCTTGAGCCGTGCGCGCGGAAGCCTTTCGGCCATCAGGCGTGCGGCCGAGACGCTATCGAGCAGCCTGTCGGAAGTGCCCGCGACGACGAGCGCGGGGATGTCTATCTCTCCAAGCCGGGGCCGCAAATCCGTGTCGCGGATGATGCGCATGCGCGACAGATAGCCTTCGCGCGCGACGACGCGAGTGTGCTCGCGAAAGAGCCGCCTGTCCTCTTCATCAACGTCCGCGCTAAAGAGTACGCGGCGCGCGGCGCGCGTCCGGTGCGCCTTCATCAACGGATAGAAGGCGCTGAAGAGAGCGCAGCCCAGATAAATCTTCGCGCGCTGCCGGAAGTCCGGGAACGTGTTAACGAGAATCATGCGCTCGAACAGCTCCGGGTGTTCGAGCGCCGTCGCCATCGTCAGCAAGCCCCCGAACGATTCGCCCAACACGGTCGCGCGCTCTCCGCCCGTCTCGCGCAAGACCCACGCGAGGTCTTGCGTGAGGCGCGACATCGCGTAACCCCCCTCGCCGCGCAGCGCGAACGAGACGACCGTGTGGTCGCGCGCAAGGTCGGCGGCCTGCTTGTAGAAAAGCTTTCCAGACCCCTCGATGCCGCAGACGTAAACAAACGCCGGGCCGCTACCCTCTTTGCGATACTCAACATTCATCAAGAACAAGTAGATAGTAGCTGGTAGTCAGTAGAAACTCTTTCGTTAATTCACCGTCAGCATAACACCGTCAACACGCGCCAAGCGGAGCCTGCTGGCTACTGACTACTGCCTACTCTCTACTTCCTTCCTCCATCTCCGCGACGATGGCGCGCGCGGCACGCGCGGGGTCGGGCGAGTTGAGTATGGCGCGTCCGACGACGATAAAGTCCGCGCCCGCGCGCACGGCAGCGGCCGGAGAGGTGACGCGCTTCTGGTCATCGTAAGCCACAGCCGAAGGATGTACGCCGGGCGTGACGACGATGAAGCCCGCGCGCGAGACGGTTGAGCGCACGGGCAGAATCTCATGCGGCGAGGCGACGACGCCGTCGAGCCCGCTCGCGTCGGTGAGTCGCGCAAGCCTTCGCACCTGCTCTTCGACCGAAGCAGTCGCGATGCCCGTCTCAAAGAGCGCGGCCGAGTCCATGCTCGTCAGCACCGTGACGGCGATGAGGCTCGGACGTAGGACGCCGAGTCGCGCCGACTCTTCGACGGTCGCATCCAACGCGCGCCTCATCATCTCCGACCCGCCCGAGGCATGAACGTCGAAGAGACGCACGCCCAAGCGCACGGCGTCGCGCGCGGCGGCCGCGACCGTTGCGGGGATGTCGTGGAATTTGAGGTCGAGAAAGACGCTCGCGCCCGCTGCGACGAGTTCGCGAACGAAGTCGGGGCCCGCGGAAGGGAAGAGCTGCGAGCCGACCTTGAACATCCCTGCTACGTCGCGTAGCTCCGCGAACAGACGCCGCGCCTCGGCCGCGCTCTCAACGTCGAGCGCGACGATCAGCTTCTCTTTAGCCGAAACAGCCCCGACCGTGCCGGTCGTCATCAGTCACCCTCCTCTCTCAAACTCAGGTAGCGGCGAACTCGTCGGCGCGGCAACCGACGGCTTCATCGAGCGTGCGAAAGCCGTGCCGTTCGATGAGCGCGGCCAGCCCGTCGTTGATGCGACGCACGACCCCGAGCCCTTCATAGACAAAGCCCGTGTAGAGTTGCACGAGGCTCGCGCCCGCGCAGATTTTCTCCCAGGCATCCTCCGCCGTGAAGATGCCGCCGACGCCGACGATGTCGAGCGCGCCGCGCGTCAACAAGCGCAGAGCAGCGACCACGCGTGTCGAACGTTCACGCAGCGGCGCACCGCTCAGGCCGCCTTCGCCGCAGGCGGCGATGCGCGCGGTGTTGGTGAGAAGCCCCTCGCGGCTCGTCGTCGTGTTCGTCGCGATGATGCCTGAGACGCCTGCGCCGCGCGACGCTTCGACTATCAACTCAAGCTCGCCCGTGTCAAGGTCGGGCGCGACCTTGACGAGCAGCGGGAGCGGCGTGCGGCCTTCCGCGTGGGCCGTCTCGCGGTTGCGGCGTTGGAGCGCGCCGAGTAACGCCGCAAGTAAGTCCGCACGCTGAAGCTCGCGAAGCCCCGGCGTGTTCGGCGAACTGACGTTGACGGTCACATAGTCCGCGCAGCGGCGGACGGCCTCGAAGCTCGCAAGGTAATCACGCGCGGCCTCCTCGATGGGGACGGCGCGGCTCTTGCCGATGTTGATGCCGAGCACGCAACGGGGGCGCGCGTGTTCGAGTCGGCGCGCGAGAGCTTCGGCACCGTCGTTGTTAAAGCCCTGACGGTTGACGAGCGCGTGGTCGAGCGGCAGACGGAAGAGACGCGGACGCGGGTTGCCGGGCTGCGGGAGCATCGTCACCGTGCCGACCTCGACGAATCCGAAGCCGAGCGCGGCAAGTTGGGGCGCGACCACGCCGTTCTTATCGAAACCAGCGGCCATCCCGACCGGGCTCTTGAAGCTCAAGCCGAAGCGTTGCAGCTCGCCGAACGCCGGGCTCGACGCGGCTCGACCGAGCGCCCCCGTGCCGAGGCCGAGCGAGAGCGCCTGAAGGGCGAACTCGTGAGCCGTTTCCGGCGGCAACTTGAAGAGCAGGGGTCGCAGCAGCGAGCGATAGAGCATTGAAAGGAACGCTGTCCGGGGAATGCGCTATAGAGCGAACTGAGCGTAACAGAGCCCCGGAAAGAGTGTCAAAAGAAAGGGAGGAAGGATGAGGGATGAATGAAGGGATGAGGGATGAGCGATGAAGAAATTGAGTCGTTTCATTGTTGAGTTAGTGAACAGATGCTCAATGAATCAATAACCTCGTCCTTCATGCTTCATCCCTCATCCTTCATTCCTTTCACTCTCCGTTCAAGGTCGGCGGTTATCTTCGCGGGGTCGTCGTCGCGGTCGTATGTGATGGGCTCGCCAAAGCGTATGGTGACGTGGTGTGGAGAGGTGAAGCCGCGGCGTCCCGACAACTTCAGTTCCAGAAGGCCGTCAATGCGCACGGGCACAACAGGGACGCCGAGCTTCGATGCGAGGACGCCGATGCCGCCCATGAAAGGGTTCATCCCCGGCGCTTCGGCGCGCACGCCTTCGGGAAAGACGAGCAGGCTGTAGCCACGGTCAACCGACTCTCCCGCGTAAGCAAAGCTGCGACGAAAGCCGCTCGCCTTCGGCAACGAGAAGGTGTCGAAGATGGTGACGACCAGAAAATATTGCGCGAGCCAGCGCCAACGCCTGTGCCACGGCGTGCCCGAAGGAGGCCGACGCCACCAGCGCAGGCGCTCGCCCTCCTGTGCGATGGCGAGTCGGCGGCGGAAGCGTCCAGGCAGCGCCGAAAGTATGAGCGCGTGGTCGAAGTACGTGATGTGGTTCGAGACGAAGAGCGCGGGCCCGCGCAACGTCAGAAGGTTCTCAACGCCCCGCACTCTCGCCCAGCAGAGCAGCGATGTGATGGGCAGCACGACCGCATAGAAGATTGCGATGCGCAGCCAGCGGACAGGCGTGCTCTGCGTCCATGCGGGGTAAGGATATTGCGTCGTCTCTTCCGCAAGCACGCCGCCCTCGCTCACAATGCGTTCGACCTCGCCGACGGTCGTGGCGGCCGTAAAGCTCGCCTCGTCAATCTCTATCTGGTAGCGGTCTTCGAGCGCGCTCAGAAGCTCGACGCGGCCGAGCGAGTCGAGCTTCAAATCAGTCGAGAGACTCGTCGAAGCATCGAGCGTCGCCGGAGTCTCGCCGCCCGCGCGCGAGGCAAGCGCGGCGATGAGCGAGGAAGGTTGAGTGTCGAGTGTCGAAGGTTGAGTGTTGAGTGTTGCATAGGCGACAGCTTTGCTTTCATCATTCGTCCGGCCGTCTCCGTTCATGCGCGCGAGCACGACCGCGTGCGGCGTGTTGCCGTTCGCGCCGCCGTTCTGCTGTGCGCGTTCGATGCTGAGGCGTTCGAGGATGTCGCGTTTGCGAACCTTCTGTGTCGCCGTGCGCGGAAAGTCGGATTCGGGCCAGACGTGCCAGCGGCGCACGTGCTGGTGGCGCGAAAGCGAGGCGTTGACGCGCGCGATAACAGGGGCCGGGTCGGCCTTTGCGTCGCGCATGATGAGCACGGCGAGCGGCTCGGGGCCGCGCGCGCCTTCGATACCGACGACTGCGCTCTCGCGTACCTCGGGCTGTCGGTTGAACGCGGCCTCTATGTCCGCCGGGTAGACGTTCAGCCCGGCGGCGGTGACGATGACATCTTTCTTGCGGCCACGAAAATAGATGTGGCCCGCTTCGTCTCTCTCGCCGAGGTCGCCCGTGCGAAGCCATCCACCGTCAGCCAACGGCTCAGTCGCGCCCGCGCGCCAGTAGCCGGGCGAGACGTTCGCGCCGCGCACGAGAATCTCGCCCGTCTCATCGAGCTTCAACTCCTGACCGGGCAGAAGCTTTCCGATTGAGCCTCGGCCGGGTTTGAAAGGATGGTTAACCGTGATGAGCGAAGCCGTCTCGGTCATGCCGTACCCTTGCACGACCGCGAAGCCCGTTCGTCGCCAGAAGGTCTCGGTTTCAGCTTCGAGCGTTGCGCCGCCCGTGACGAAGGCCCAGAGCTTCCAGCCGAAATAGTTGTGAAGGCGTCGGAACATCCAGAGGCGCTTGAGCGGGTGCGCGCCCTTCGCTTGAAGAATCTTGCGCGCCAGACTCGCGCCGCGACCACGTGTGGACTCGCGCCGCTCGACGTGTTCGCGCAGGCTGTCGAGCAGGCGCGGGACGGTGACGACGACCGAGACGCGACGGCTCTTAATCGTAGCGACAATCTCCGAAGGGTTGAGCGAGTCGTGGAAGATGACTTCGCCGCCCGTCAGTTGCGGCACGAGTATGCCCATGAACTGTCCAAAGACGTGACTGAGCGGAAGCAAACAGAGGAAGCGCAACGGGTGAACGAGCCGTAGCCAGCGTTGGTACTTCCGCATCTCATCTTCGAGCGGCGCGAGGTTGGCGAGCAGGTTGCGGTGCGTGAGGCAGACTCCGCGCGGCTCGGCCGTCGTGCCCGATGTGTAGATGATCTCGACGAGGTCGTCTTCGGTGATGTCAGTTGCAACGAAGGGCGCGGGCGAGTGTCGCGCAATCACTTCTTCGAGGTCTTCGAGCGCGAGTGTGGGAAGGCCGAGCCCTTCGGCATGCCGCCGCGTCTCCGCGCTCGTGAGTAGGAGCGCGGCGCTCGTCTGTTCGCGGACGCGCGAGACGAAGTCGGGCGCGCTCTCCACGTCGAGCGGAACGACGACCGCGCCCCGGAGCGCGCAGCCGAAGAAGGCCGCGACCCACTCGTGGCCGTTCGCCGCCCAGAGCATGACGCGCTCGCCCTTCGAGACGCCCCGCGCTTCCAGTTCTCGCGCGAAGCGGAAGGCCGACTCCGCTACGCGCGCATAAGACCAACGCACGAGACGCAAGCCCTGCCGTTGCGCGAAGGCAGTCTCGCTCCCGCGCTTCATGTAATCGTCGAGGTAACTATTAATGGTCGAACGCATAAACCCCTTGCCCTATAAATGCAGCCTCAAAGATATGACTCGTCGCGGGCTCAAGTAAATTCTGCAACCCGCGTGAGGCATTGTCGAGACGGCGCGCGTGCGAGCGCAAGGGGCTTGTGACACTTTCTCATCTGGTAGGTTCGATGGTGCGGAGCGAACCCCGTTCGACCATGCCCACGCGCCCGTTGTTGTTCGCGACGTTCTTCAACAGCCGTTCGATTGTGTCGAAGGTGTCGGTGGACTCGTGGTAATGTCCGGGCCGACTCTGTATAATCGACTTGCCATACGTTCAATCTCCCTTAGAAATTTTTTGAGCGCGAACCCGATTCCTCTCAACGAATCCGACTATGACCAGTGAGCCGCCCCGCACACAAAAGAACGACGCAGACGACACGGGCGAATGGATCAAACGGCTCCAAAGCCCGGACATCGCCCCTTTCTGGCTGTCGGCTATCATTGAGTCGGCCGATGATGCCGTCATCAGCAAGACGCTCAACGGCATCATCACGAGTTGGAACAAAGGGGCCGAGCGCGTCTTCGGCTACACCGCCGAGGAGATAGTTGGAAGACCCGTCAGCGTCCTCATCCCGGAAGACCATCTCGACGAGGAGCCGAACATCCTCGCACGGCTCCGTCGCGGCGAGCGCATCGAACACTACGAGACCATTCGCCTCCGCAAGGACGGCACGTTCGTCAACATCTCTCTCACCGTCTCGCCCATACTCGGCCCCGACGGCGAAGTCATCGGAGCCTCGAAGGTCGCGCGCGACATCACCGAGCGGAAGCGTTCGGAGGAGCGCTTCCAGCGTGCGCTGCAAGATGCGCGGGATGCACACGAAGAGGCCGAGACGATCAACCGCCTCAGCCGTTTTCTCTCGGCCGAGCTCGACCAGCAGCGGCTTGTGCAGGCTGTCACCGACGCGGCGACCGAGTTGACGGGCGCGCGCTTCGGCTCGTTCTTCTACAACGTGCTTGACGAGAGCGGCGCATGGTTCATGCTCTACACGCTGTCGGGCGTGCCGCGCGAGGCGTTCGCGCACTTCCCGATGCCACGTGCCACGGCGCTCTTCGGCCCGACCTTCCGCGGCGAGGGCATCTTACGCATTGACGACGTGAAGCAAGACCCGCGCTACGGCCAGAACTCGCCTTACTTCGGGATGCCCGAGGGGCACCTGCCGGTCGTGAGCTATCTGTCCGTCCCCGTCATCTCGCGTTCGGGTGATGTGATTGGCGGCCTCTTCTTCGGCCACCCCGAACCTGCCGCCTTCACCGAGCGGCACGAGCGCATCGTTTCGGGGATCGCTGCGCAGACGGCCGTGACGATGGACAACGCGCGGCTCTACGAGACGGCGCAGCGCGAGCGCGCTCTGGCAGAGCAGGCGGCAAGCGAGAACGAGCGCCTGTACCGCGAGGCGCAAGAGGCTTCGCGTCTCAAGGATGAGTTCCTCGCCACGCTCTCGCACGAGTTGCGCACGCCCCTGACTGCCATCCTCGGCTGGGCGCACATGCTCCGCACGGGGCACCTCGAAGGCAGCGGCAAGGTCTACGAAACGATTGAGAGGAACGCGCGCGCACAGGCGCAGCTCATAGACGACCTTCTCGACGTTTCGCGCATCATCACGGGCAAGCTCCGTCTCGATGTCAGACCGCTCAAACCTGACTCGTTCATCGAGGCGGCCATCGAGGCGCTCAGGCCCGCGGCTGATTCAAAGGGCGTGCGCGTGCAAAGGATCATGGACACGAGCGTCATCTCGGTTGCGGGCGATCCCATCAGGCTCCAGCAAGTTATCTGGAACCTTCTGTCAAACGCCATCAAGTTCACGCCGCGCGGAGGGAGCGTGCAGGTGCGACTCGGGCGCGTCGACTCGCACATCGAGATCGCCATCAGCGACAACGGCTCCGGCATCGCGCCCGAGTTTCTGCCGCACGTCTTCGACCGCTTCCGACAGGCCGACCAGCGCATCAGCCGCCAGCACGGTGGGCTCGGGCTCGGGCTCTCAATCGTGCGTCACATCATCGAGCTTCACGGCGGGACGGTGCGCGCCGAGAGCGAGGGCGAGGGGCGCGGCTCGACTTTTACGTTGTTGCTGCCCGTGGCTCCCTTGCACTCGTCCGAAGACGCGGCGGCGCGCGTGCATCCGGCGGCAAGGGACACGCTGCCTTCTTACGAAGGCCCGGAGCGACTAGACGACCTGAAGATTCTCGTCGTTGATGATGAGCCCGACACGCTGGAGATGCTGAAAGCAGGGCTCGGGCGATGCGGCGCGCAGGTGCGTGTTGTCGGGTCGGCCGCCGAGGCGCTGGCCGCACTCGCCGACGAGCTGCCCGACGTTCTCATCAGCGACATCGGCATGCCGGACATAGACGGCTATCAACTCATCGAGCAGGTCAGGTCTCTGCCCGCAGACGAAGGCGCTCGCGTTCCCGCCGTTGCCCTGACGGCCTATGCGCGGACTGAAGACCGTCTACAGGCGCTCAGGGCCGGCTACCAGATGCACGTGACGAAGCCGGTCGAGCTGGCCGAACTCGTCGCCGTCATCTCAAGCCTCGTCCGCCGCAGCCGGTAAAGAACGTCATGAAGGTCGGAACTGTTCGGCCGTGAAGAGCGCGCGGCGTTTCGTTGCTCGAACCTTCCACCCATCCGTGCCTCTGTGGTAGTATCCGCGCCGATGGAATTCGTCGAGAAAGCACGCATTATGGACAGCATGCGGATCAACCGCGCGCTGGCCCGGCTCGCCTCCGAGATCGTTGAGGAGAACCACGGCGCGGGGCACCTCTACCTTATCGGCATACAGCGTCGCGGCGTCCCTCTGGCGAACCGGCTGGCCGACAAGATTGCCGACATCGAGGGCGAGCGACCGCCCGTCGGCGTGCTCGACATCACGCTCTATCGCGACGACCTCTCGACCGTCGGCGCGAACCCCATCGTCAACCGCACCGACCTCCCGATTGATGTTGAAGGACGCAACGTCCTGCTCATTGACGACGTGCTCTACACGGGGCGCACCATCCGCGCGGCGCTCGACCAGTTGATAGACTTTGGACGGCCCCGGCGCGTGCAGCTTGCCGTTCTCGTAGACCGTGGGAAGGAGCATCGCGAGCTTCCCATTCAGGCCGACTTCGTCGGGAAGTTCGTGCCGACAAAGAAGAGCGAGATCATCAAGGTCATGCTCGACGACATAGATGGTGATGAAGCGGTCGCCATCGTCGAACGACCGGCGGGGCATGAAGAGAGTTAACGAAGGCGGCCGCCAAGGGCCGCCTTTTTCGCATCCGCACTGAGCGCAGGGCCGAGGTTGCAAGGTAACGATGAACGCCGTGCTGAAGCAGAGAAACTTGCTCGGGATACGCGGGATGAGCGCCGGGGA
Source organism: Acidobacteriota bacterium (assembly GCA_032230645.1). GTDB lineage: Bacteria > Acidobacteriota > Blastocatellia > Pyrinomonadales > Pyrinomonadaceae > QHXN01. The sequence continues at coordinate 17,122 of JAVXWN010000168.1, forward strand.
GATAACGCACATCCTCGACACGGCCGAGACCTTCCGCGAAATCTCCGCGCGCGACATCAAGAAAGTCCCGACGCTGCGTGGCCGCACGGTCATCAATCTCTTCTTCGAGCCCTCGACCCGCACGCGCACCTCCTTCGAGATTGCGGGCAAGCGACTCTCAGCCGACGTAGTCAACATCAACTCCTCTTCTTCATCGGTGACAAAGGGCGAGACGCTGCTCGACACGGCGCGCAACCTCGAAGCGATGTCGCCCGACCTCATCGTCATCCGTCATCCTTCGGCGGGCGCGCCGCATCAACTCGCGCGCATCTGCCACGCGTCGGTGGTCAACGCGGGCGACGGCGCGCACGAGCACCCAACGCAGGCGCTGCTCGACGCGCTCACCATCCGACAGCGGAAGAGAAGTTTTAAGAACCTACGCGTTGCCATCCTCGGCGACATCCTCCACTCGCGTGTCGCGCGCTCGAACGCGCACCTGTTGACGACGCTCGGAGCAACCGTCTCGGTCGCGGGGCCGGGGACGCTCGCGCCGCCCGAGTTTGCCGCGATAGTCGAAGGAGGGAATCTAAACGTCGCGCGGCGGATTGAAGAAGCCGTCGAGGGCGCGGACGTGGTAATGGTCTTGCGCATCCAGCGCGAGCGGCAGGAGAGTGCGTTTTTGCCTTCGATGCGCGAGTACGCAGTACACTACGGGCTCGACCTCAAACGGCTCGCGCTTGCCAGTCCCGACGCCATCGTCCTGCATCCCGGGCCCATGAATCGCGGCATCGAAATCTCGTCGGACGTGGCCGACGGCTCGCGCTCGCTCATACTCAATCAGGTCGCCAACGGTCTCGCAGTACGCATGGCCGTGCTCTACCTGCTCGGTGGCGGCGTGGGTGTCATGACCTCAAGCTCCAACCCCGCCGCGCAGACAAGGCCCGAGACGGAACCCGCGCCGGAGGCTGCAAGCGAGTCGCGCCGCGCGGCCGTCACCGCCGGAGGCGGCGGGCTCTCGGAAAACTCCGACTCGTAAACGTCGCAATCGTTACGACTCTTAAACAGATGAGACTGCTGATAGCAAACGGCTACGTCATCGACCCGACGCAGGGCATCAACGGCGGTAAGGACATTCTGATTGAGGACGGGCGCGTGACCGCGCTGCTCCGAAGCGGCGAGACAGCGCCCGAAGGCGTGGAGGTCTTCGACGCCACGGGGCTCATCGTCGCGCCCGGTTTCATAGACTTGCACACGCACCTGCGCGAGCCCGGTCAGGAGTACAAGGAGACTATCGCGTCGGGCGCGGCGGCAGCGGTCGCGGGCGGCTTCGCTTCCATCTGCGCGATGCCCAACACAGACCCGGTCAACGACAACCCGGCCGTCACGAGTTTCATCATCGAGCAGGCGCAGGTCGCCGCGCTCGCGAACGTCTTTCCCGTCGGCGCGATTACGAAGGGCTCGAAGGGCGAGGAGCTTGCCGAGATGGGCGAGATGAAGCGCGCAGGCATCATCGCCGTCACAGACGACGGGCGTCCCGTGCCCTCGCCCGGCTTGATGCGGCGCGCGTTGGAGTACGCGCGCGGCTTCGACCTGACGGTGATGGATCACTGTGACGACCCTTCGCTTGCCGCACGCGGCGTGATGCACGAGGGCGAGTGGTCGCTGCGCCTCGGCCTTCGCGGTCGTCCCGCGTTCGCCGAAGAGTCTGATGCTATGCGCGATTGTGCGCTCGCCGAATTGACCGGAGCGCGCGTGCATCTCGCGCACGTCTCAACGCGCGGTGCTGTCGAGTCCGTTCGCCGTGCGAAGGAGCGCGGCATCGAAGTGACCTGCGAAGTCACGCCGCATCACTTCACCCTGACGGACGCCGCGTGCGAGGGCTTCGATACGAACATGAAGATGAACCCGCCGCTCAGGAGCCGCGAGCACGTCGAGGCGATTCTCGAAGCCATCGCCGACGGAACGATTGACGCCATCGCCACCGACCACGCGCCGCACCACTCGGACGATAAGCAGGTCGAGTTCGACCAGGCGGCCTTCGGCATCACGGGTCTCGAAACAGCAGTTGGTCTCGCACTCGACCGGCTCGTCCACGGCGGTCACGTCACGCTCGAACGCCTCGTCGAACTCTTCACCACAAACCCCGCGCGCATCTTCCGCCTTGAAGGCCGCGGCACGCTCCGCCCCGGCGCATTCGGAGACGTGACCATCCTCGACCCAGACCTGCGCTGGACGTTCGACGCCTCGCGCTCGAAATCCAAAAGCCGCAACACGCCATTCGACGGCTGGACGTTTCGAGGCGCGGCGGTCGCGACCATTGTTGGTGGCCGCACTGTCTACAGAAGCGAAGTGAAGTCAGCGGCGGGCATCTCTTAAGTCTCATCAGGCGTGAGAGGCCGAGAGCCAAAGGCGGATAGCTGAAAGCAAAAAAGAAATAGCTGGAAGAAAAAGAGAAGAGTCCCGCTGCGCTCTCCCCTTCGCAGCGGGACTCTCCTCGTGCGGTCGCTCACTTACGTCTTGACAGGGGCGACCGAACCCTTGAGTTACCTTTCAGCAGATCTTTCAAATTCGGTGGGAAGCCCGCCCGCGCTCTCCCCTTCGCTTGCGGGCTTCCTCCTTACGGCTTCCCGCGAGGGTTGCCGATCTCGTAAAGACTTACTACTGCGCCTTGTACTCGGGGAGCGAGACGCTGCGGTTGAGCATGACGCCAAACTCGGTGCCCGACTTGACCTCGGCCTCCTGCTCCTTCTCGTAGACTCTTGCGCCCGTGCCGAGACCACCGCCGAGGATAGCGCCGATGGCCGCGCCCTTGCCGCCACCCGCGATGGCTCCGATGAGCGCGCCAGTGGCCGCGCCTCCACCGATGAAGACCGCGTCGCGCTTCTGATTATTCTTGCCCGTGACGGTGCCCTCGTTGTCCGAGTTCACGTTGTCGGCCTGAAGGCTCGAAAGCGAACCGTTGATCGTTTGGCGCGCGCGGTTCGGCATCTCGATCTGGTAGAAGCTCACCGCGATGTTGCCCGGCTTGCGCCGCTGCGCACGCAAGACCGAAGAGACGCGGCCTAAAACCTTGCTGCCCGTCGGCACGACCTCGATGCCGCTCTCGCCGTAGACGGGCTCGACCACTGTCGTCGAGAAGCGGTCGCCGACACGCGCCGTGCGCGAGTTCAACTCGGTGTCCATGCGAACGCGTATCACCTGATCGGCCGCCACAGTGAAGTAGCGCACGGGCGGTGGCGCGGGCGGCAGCGTAGCCCTTCGGCGGGCGACCGTAGCCCTGCGCCGCGTGCTGCGTCGGCGTTGCGCGGAAGCCGTCGGCACGATGGTGCCGAGCATCAGTGCGAATAAAGCGAATAGAACGGTTGCACGTCGGGCGAAACTTTTATTGTTGGTCATCTTCTTCGGACTCCTTGTCAATCGGCGTGCCGCCTCGCGAATGTTGACGAGTTACGACCGCCGCTTGTAAGAAAAGCAACGTGTGTGCCACGAGGTTGATGGTGCGGGTTATCGTTAGCATCACAATATTTAGCTGATTTTGAGAAGAAAAGCTAGAAGGTGTGGATGGCTCGCCGCGACGTGTTGAGTTAAAGGCGGCGGGGCTTGCACTATATGGTATGGGCGATGGAGAAGGCGAAAAACGCGTTGGTGCTTCATCCTGCCGCAGCAGTTTTCAACGGCGCTCCGGTAGTTGAAATGCGGTGGAATTGGTGTAAGCTTGCGGCAAGTCGAAATCGCGCACAGGAGTTTTAAAGGGCGGCCCGAGGGCCGTCGTCTTTCTCTTATCGAGCAGGGCCGGATTTCACCTTTCACACTTCAGTCAACAGAGGAGTCGAGTTATGAGCACAGCCGCGACACAGGAAACGTCGAACAGTCTGCCACGCATCAACGACCCCGCGCCCGACTTTGAGGCCAAGTCAACGCAAGGCCCCTTGAAGCTCTCCGACATGAAGGGCAAGTGGGTCGTTCTCTTCTCGCACCCCGCGGACTTCACGCCCGTTTGCACCACCGAGTTTGTCGAGTTCGCGCGCCGCTCCGCTGAGTTCAAAGAGCGCGGCGCACAACTCATCGGCCTCTCGGTTGATTCCGTCCCGGCGCACATCGCTTGGATACGCAACATCGAGGGTCACTTCGGCGTCAAGATTGATTTCCCCGTCGTCGCCGACCTCGACACGAAGGTCGCGCAGAAGTACGGGCTCATCCATCCGGGCGCGTCCGAGACGGCGACCGTCCGCGCCGTCTTCATCATTGACCCCGAGCAGAAGGTGCGCGCGCTCATCTACTATCCGATGTCTCTGGGGCGCAACATTGATGAGGTCTTGCGCGCGCTCGACGGGCTCCAGACCGCGGATCAGAACGCCTGCGCCACGCCCGCCAACTGGCAGAAAGGCGATAAGGTCGTCGTCCCGCCGCCGCAGACAATCGAAGACGCATCGAAGCGCATGGAGGATGACTTCAAGTCGAAGAACGAAGTCACCGACTGGTACCTGTCGAAGCGTTCGCTGTGAGCGCCGATGCGCGCGCGGGCGAAAGGGCGAAGTTGAAGAACGGCCTGACGGGTCTGCTTGAGTGTATCGGCGGCACGCCGCTCGTCACACTGCCACGTCTCGCGCGCAATCTTCCGCGCGGCGTCGAGTTGTACGCGAAGGCCGAGCACCTCAACCCCGGCGGCTCGGTCAAAGACCGCGCGGCGCTCGCGATGATTCTCGACGGCGAAGCGAGCGGGCGGCTCACGCCTGACAAAATCATCCTCGACGCGACGAGCGGCAACACCGGTATCGCCTACGCGATGATTGGCGCGGCGCGCGGCTATCGCGTGCGCCTCTGCCTGCCGCGCAACGCCGGAGCGGAGCGCAAGCGCATGCTTCGCATCTACGGAGCGGAGTTGATTGAGACCGACCCGCGCGAAGGGCTCGACGGCCCGCAACGGCTCGCGCAACGTCTCGCGGCGGAAGAGCCCGAGACGTACTTCTACCCGAACCAGTACGACAACCCCTCGAACTGGCGCGCGCACTACGAAGGCACCGCGCCGGAAATCTGGGAACAGACCGCCGGTTGCGTCACGCACTTTCTCGTGGGCATCGGAACTTCCGGCACGTTCACGGGCACCGTGCGGCGGCTGCGCGAGCTTAATCCGAGTTTGAAAGCCGTGCTGATGCAGCCCGACTCTCCGCTCCACGGGCTCGAAGGGATGCGCCACGTCGAGACCACGCTCGTCCCCGGCATCTTCGACCCGGCGCTCGCCGATGAGCGCGTCGAAATCTCGACCGAGGAAGCACAGGCGATGGCGCGTCGGCTGGCGCTCGAAGAAGGTCTCTTCGTCGGCGTCAGCTCGGGCGCGAACGTGGCGGCGGCTTTGCTTTATGCGCAGGGCTTGCGTCCCGGCTCGGTCGTCGTCACGGTCTTGTGCGACGGCGGCGGTCGCTACCTGAGCGAAGAGTTCTGGGGAGAGGGCGCGTGATAAAACTCGAAGCCCGACTCTTTGATGAGATAAGGCTGCACGCCGAGCGCGAGTACCCGCGTGAGTGCTGCGGCCTGCTCGTCGGGCGTATCACAGACGAAGGACGGACGCGTATCATTCACGAGACCGTGCCTGTCGAGAACAGATTCGAGGATGAGGGCGAGCGGCACCACAGGATGTCAATCGAGCCGCTCGACTACGCACGCGCCGAAAGGCTTTACGCCGCGCGCGGCTTCGGCGTCGTCGGCAACTACCATTCGCACCCGGAGCACCCGGCTGTGCCCTCCCGATTCGACCTCGAACATCTCGCGCCGTGGCCGACGATGTCATACGTCGTCGTCTCTGTGCTGGAAGGTAAGGCCGCGGCCATTCGCTCGTGGGAGCTTCTGGAAGACCGCTCGCGCTTCATGGAAGAGGAGGTCGAGAGTGTTTGAGTCAGTCTTGAAATCGAAGCTGAAGAAGGCCGAGCTTGGCAAGCGCGGCATCGAAGAGACGCGCATCGTTCTGATGAACGGCCCTGCGCGCGACTGGGACTCGGGACGGCTTGAGCTTTGGGCCGTGCCCTACGGCGCGGCGCTGCCCAACCCTTTCGCCGCCGACGATGAACAGGCGGAGTCCGAAGAGCGAGACTCGGAGCAGTAATTCAAGAGGAGTAATTCAAATGGCAGTGACAGTTTTCATACCGACCGCGCTCAGGCAGTTCGCGGGTGACAGGCAGGAGATAGCCGTCGAAGCGCGCACCGTTGGCGAGGCGCTCGATAGCGTGATGGGCGAGCACGCGGAACTGCGTCGCCACCTCTACAGCGAGCAGGGTGCGCTCAGAAACTTCGTCAACGTCTACGTCAACGACGAGGACATACGCCACGCGCAGAAGCTCGACACGGCGGTCAAGGAAGGCGACACGATCTCAATCATCCCCGCCATCGCGGGAGGCGCGGCGACCGAAACAGAGGTCGGAAGCACATCGGTTGTCGGGCGCGACACGGCATCGCTCCCCACGCTCTCGAACGACGAGATTGCACGCTACAGCCGTCACCTCATCATGCCCGAGGTCGGCGTTGAAGGGCAGCGGCGTTTAAAGGCCGCGCGCGTGCTGATGATCGGCACGGGCGGGCTTGGCGCACCGACCGGCATGTATCTCGCCGCGGCGGGTGTCGGCACGCTCGGCGTATTGGACTTCGATGTGGTGGACGCGTCGAACCTCCAGCGGCAGATTATCCACGGGACGAAGGACGTTGGCAGGCCCAAGATCGAGTCGGCGCGCGACCGCCTGAACGACATCAACCCGAACGTGAAGATTGAGGCTTACGAGACGCGTCTGACGAGCGAGAACGCGCTCGGGCTCTTCCGCGAGTACGACATCGTGGTTGACGGCACGGACAATTTCCCCACGCGCTACCTCGTCAACGACGCGTGCGTGCTGACGGGCAAGCCAAACGTCTACGGCTCTATCTTTCGCTTCGAGGGGCAGGCAAGTGTCTTCTGGGCGGAGCGCGGCGCATGCTATCGCTGCCTCTATCCGGAGCCGCCGCCGCCCGGCCTCGTCCCCAGTTGCGCGGAGGGCGGCGTGCTTGGCGTGCTGCCCGGCATCGTCGGAGCGATTCAGGCCAACGAGACTATCAAGCTCATCCTCGGCGGGGGCGAGCCGCTCATCAACCGGTTGCTTCTCTTCGACGCGTGGCGGCTTCGCTTCCGTGAGTTGAAGTTGAGGAAAGACCCGGCGTGCCCCGTGTGCGGCGAGAACCCGAGCGTGAGAGAGTTGATTGACTATGAGGAGTTCTGCGGACTGAGCCCGGCAGTCACGGCGCAGACCAACACACAGACGGAGGAATCAAGGATGGAAGAGATCACCGCGACCGAACTCAAGCAGCGCATCGACAGCGGCGACGACCTGCAAATCATAGATGTGCGCGAGCCCAACGAGTACGAGATCGCGCGCATCCCCGGCACGCAACTTATCCCGCTCGCTCAGGTCGTGGGGCGCATGGGCGAGATTGAAGAGGGACGCGAGACCATCGTCCACTGCAAGGGCGGCGTGCGCAGCGCCAAAGCCATCGAGGCGCTCACACGCTCGGGCTTCAAGGGCAAGCTCGTCAACCTCAAAGGCGGCATCACCGCATGGTCGAACGACGTTGATCCGAGCGTCCCGATATACTGAAGAAGGATGAAGTGAAGACTGCTTAACCTTCATCCCTCATCCTTCTTCCTCGGTCCGGATTCCGCAAAAATGCGCGGCCGTCTCTCTACGACTGGCCGCCGCCTGTTGCGCTCTTGCCCTGCGGGTTGGCGAGATGCTTGGTCAGCAGTTGCTTTGCGCGGTCGGCGCGGCGCTCATACTCCTCTTTCGTCTCGCGGAAGAATTGCCCGCACTCCTGGCAATGCTCCTGCTGCGTGTCGGCGATGTACATGGCCGTCGTCTCCGCGCCCTGAAGCGAGTGGTAGATGATGCTCACGAGGTCATACGTGTTGTCGCGAGTCCCGGTATCGCCCTGACTGTCGTCACTTTTCTGCGCAGACATAATTCACCCCTTTGTATGAAAGTCGGTTCAACCTAAGCGGGGGTCGTGAAGGGGAACTTGTTTCGACTGATTGTAGGAATGATGCGCGATGAGGTCAAGGAGACACTGACATGAGAATCGAAGGTGTGAAGCCCGAAGAGGCGGACGACTACGCGCGGCGTGTCTTCGAAGCGCAGGCGAAGAAGTGGGGCGCGCCGCTCACGAACCATCTTGTCTATGCGCGGCGACCAACCATCTTTCGTGGTGCGCGCGCGATGTGGCAGGGGCTCGACGGCTCGGGGCTCCTCGACGCTCGGCTCACGGCGCTCGTCAATCGACGCGTGGCCGCGCTCAACGGCTGCGAGTTCTGACAGGACATCAACGCTGCGGTCGGCAGCGAGTTGGGGTTGACGGATGAGAAGATCGTTGCGCTCTCGGACAATGCCGCGAGTCCGCTCTACACGGAGGCGGAACGCGTCGCACTTGAGTATGCAGACGCGATGACCATCACGGGGCGCGGCGTGTCGGACGAGTTGTTCGCGCGGCTGCGCGGATTCTACAACGACGACGAGATTGTCGAGCTAACCGAGGTCATCGCGTGGGAGAACGCTTCGAGCAAGTTCAACCGCGCGCTGCGCATCCCCTCGCAGAAGCTCTGGAAGCGCGAGTGAAAGGTTCTTGACGACATGACAGACAAGACGAACGTGAACGAAGAGTTGTCGCCTGTCGCGGATGAAGTGTCGACCGCCACGGATGAGTTTTCCCCTACGACGCGCACGACGCTCAGGCGTCTGCCGAAGCGCGGCTCGTTCGAGCGACGGACAGTCTACGAGATTCTCGACGAGGGCTTCGTCTGTCAGGTCGGCTTCGTCGCCGACGGGCAGCCCTTCGTCATCCCGACGGCCTACGGCCGCGCGGGCGACGAGTTGTACTTACACGGCGCGCGCGCAAGCCGGATGCTGAAGGCGCTCGGCGCGGGCGTTGACATGTGCGTCACCGTCACGCTCGTTGACGGGCTCGTGCTTGCGCGCTCGGCCTTCCACCACTCGATCAACTACCGCTCGGTCGTCGTCTTCGGCCGCGCACGCGTGGTGGAGTCGGACGAGGAGAAGACACGCGCTCTGCGTGCCTTCACCGAGCACGTCATGCCCGGCCGCTGGGCCGAGGCACGCCCGCCCAACTCGCAGGAGCTTGCGTCCACGCTCGTCCTCGCGCTCCCGCTCACGGAAGCCTCCGCCAAGGTCAGAACCGGGCCGCCCATAGATGACGAAGATGACTACGCACTCCCCATCTGGGCGGGCGTGCTACCGCTCAGCACGCTTGCGGGCGAGCCTAAGTCAGACCCACGCCTGCACGCTGGGACGCCGCTACCCGACTACATCAAGAGCTTCGATCTCTCGAAGAGACATTCGTCTTAACTTCAAACGGCAACTTCAAGCAGAGGCTTGCTCGTTGACATGGGGTCGGCGCGCGGCGATACTGCCGACCGAAATTCGATTCCGGTCAACGGTCAAAACAAATTGATGAGAGCCACCGCCGCGCGCGAAGACATACGCGACCTGATACTCGACGCCACGGATAGATTGCTGGCGCGATACGGCTACAGGAAGATGACGATGGACGACCTCGCGCAAGAGGTCGGCATCGGCAAAGGGACGATCTATCTCCACTTCCCGAGCAAGGAGGAGGTCGTCCTCTCGCACGTTGATCGCATCGTCGAGCGTCTGAAGGGCGAGCTTCTTGAGATTGCGCGCGGCGTGGGCACACCGGCCGCGCGCCTGCGACGAATGCTCGTCATGCGCGTCATGTTCCGCTTCGACAGCGTGCAGCATTACACGGAGAGTTTGAGCGACCTGCTGGCGGCGCTTAGGCCGGGACTGCTCGCGCGCCGGCAGCGACACTTCGAGGAGGAGTCGGAAGTGCTCGCGCGTGTCTTGCGCGACGGGCGACGCGAGGGCGTCTTCGGTTTCAGGGATGGGGCGGCAGCGGCGCGCACGCTCCTGACGGCGACGAACGCGCTGCTGCCTTACAGTCTCAGTGCACGCGAGCTTGGCGGACGCGACGACCTTGAGGTTGAGGCGACGCGTGTTGTTGACATGCTGCTCACGGGATTGCTTGCGCGCGCAGACACGGCGGCGAAGCCGGAAGGCAGGAAGGGTGCTCGATGATGAAGACTTTAAGACGTGTGTTCGTGTTGGCCTTGACACTGTTCGTCGCTTACGTCTCGCACATGGGCGGCGCGGCGCAGATGCGGACAGTTCGTTTGCCGCCGCTCCCCGTCAAAGACGCGAACTTTCCCGCGCGGCTCGCACCCGTGGTCGAGGCCGAGCACGCCTTCGCGCAGTATTCGATTGACCACGGGATGAAGGATGCGTTCCTCAACTTCGCCGCTCCCGACGGCGTTATCTTCAGGCGCGGGCCCGTCAACGCCATCGAGACTTGGACGCGGAGGAATCCCGCGCCCACGGGACTGCTGACGTGGTGGCCCGTCTACGCCGACGTGTCGCGCGCGGGCGACATGGGATGGACGACCGGCCCTTGGGAATTTCGCGATAAGCCGACGGATGAGAAGCCTTCCGCCAACGGTCACTTCTTCACGGTCTGGCGAAAGCAGCCCGACGGCGAATGGAAGTTCGTCCTCGACCTCGGCATCAACCACAAAGCGCCCGACGCGCCCGAGACCTTACTGCAATACCCGCTCTCGCTCAGAAAGAACACACGCGCGGCCGTTGCTGATTCCGAAGCCGCGCGAAAGTCTCTCCTCGATGCGGAGCGAATGCTTTCGGACGACTCCTCGTCGAAGGGGATGCGTGAGGCACTGCTCGCGCATGCCGACGAGACATTGAGGCTTTACCGTGAAAGCAGCTTTCCCGTCGTCGGCCGCGAGGCCATCAGCAAGATGTTCAAAGCACAGACCGAGTTCATCACGTGGAAGCCCTTAAAGGCCGACGTAGCCGCCTCGGGTGAATTGGGATACGCCTACGGTACATACGAGTTGAGAGCCAAGCCGTCGGACGAGAAGCCTTCTGAGCAGGGGAGCTACGCGCGCGTGTGGAAGCGTCAGGGCGCAGTGTGGCGCGTCGTCATGGACGTAACGAACCCCGTGCGGCCATCGCAGGGGCAGTGAGGTCTAAAAGTTAAAGTACCGGGGGCGGGACTCGAACCCGCACGACCTTACGGTCAACGGATTTTAAGTCCGTTGCGTCTACCGATTTCGCCACCCCGGCACTTGGGCCGAAAAGATAGCACGGGGCGTGGGCGCGTTCAAAATTCGTTGCTCACTCGTGGGCCGGGTCGTGTGATAAAATGGCCGGAAAGATTTGCGATAGACCCGGGCGGGGCAGCGAGGCGAAAGCGGCCTATGACTGAAGAGAAAGAGATTTTCCACGGGCACATCCAGCGCGCCGGGCTCAAGCGGACGGCGCAGCGCGACACCATCCTCGACGTGTTCCTGCGCACCGAGAAGCACATGTCGAGCGAAGACCTCTATCAACTCGTCAAGGAGGAAGACCCCAACGTCGGCCACACGACCGTCTATCGCACGCTCAAGCTTCTGGTCGAGGCGGGGCTCGCCCGCGAGGTGCGATTCGGCGACGGCCGCACGCGTTACGAGCACAACTACAAACACCCGCATCACGACCACATGATCTGTACCGAGTGCGGCAAGACCATCGAGTTCTACTCCGCCGAACTGGAAGCCATTCAGGATGCCATCGTCGCGCGTCACAAGTTCCGCCCGACCCAGCACAGCCTTCGCATCTTCGGCGTCTGCGCCGAGTGCCAGCGCAAATCGAACGTCAACACAGAGGAGTCAACCGCCGAGCCGCGCATGCGTTTTACCACCGCGCCGAATACGCAGTAGTCAGCAGTCAGCAGTCAGTAGGCTCCGCATTGCGGGCGCGGACGCTTTCACCGTGACGATGCAGTGGCGAGGTTTTTCTACCGACTACTATTTTCTACTGACTACTATTTACTGACAACTGTCCACTGCTTTTGCCTTTCCCTCACGTCTGATGTAACTTTCCAACTGTCTTCCCTGTCACAACTGATTTGGCTTGAGAGCGAGGAGTCGGATGACCGTCAACGTCGAATGGAAACTCGATGGCGAGGGGCGCACGGGTTTAATCGCGGAGGGGACGTACCTCTGGGACGCGGCGAAGCGTCTTGGCGTGCGCCTGCCTGCGGAGTGCGCAGGGCGCGGCGAGTGCGACACGTGCGCCGTCGTCATCGTCGAAGGTGCAACGCTGCTTTCGGGGCTGACCGACGCAGAGCGCGTGCGTTTGAGTCCCGAGCGGCTCGCCGCTGGCGAGAGGCTGGCGTGTCAGGCGAAGGTCGAGCATGGGGGAAGCCTCGTGCTGCGTCCCGTTCCCGTCACCGAGCGCGCCGAGACGACCGAGGAGGCGGCCAAAGTCTTCCGCGAGGAGTTCAAGCGCATGCCTCTGCGTAAGAAACTCGCGACGCTTGCCGGGCTCGAAGCCGACATGGCCTACGAGACGCTCTTGCGCGCCGCCGACATCCCGTTTGAAATCTTCGGCAAGGGGCTCGACCTGCTCGCGGGGCGTGGCCGCAAGCTAGCGCAAGGCGAGCGCGCGCGCCGACACTCCGCCGGGCACGACCCCGCCCCGACACACGCGGGCGACAAGGGCCCGGACGCTCCGACCCGTTGAGCATGCTTATCCCGAGCTTGCGCTTCATAAACGAAAACGCGCGCGCTTTCGTCGTCGCCATAATGCTGTTCGTCCTGTTGCCCGCGTTCGCGGCGCGGGCGCAACAAGCACGGTCAGGCCGCGGCGGCGAGAATCACGTAAACACGGAGCAGTCCGGCGAAGTTACTCCCTTCAGCAGCCGACGCGCTTTCGACCACGTCAGGAAACTCGTCGAGTTCGGCCCGCGCCCTGCCGGCTCGAAGGCGCTTGAGCTTTCGCGCCGCTACATCGTCGGCCACCTGCGCGGCGAGGTGACGCGCGACGAGTGGGTTGCAACCACGCCCACGGGCAAGATCAAGATGGTGAACATCGTCTCGGAGGTTCCCGGCGAGACGAAGGATACAATCATCATCGCCAGCCACTACGACACGAAGAGGTTCAAGGAGTTTCCCTTCGTCGGAGCCAATGACGGCGGCTCGTCATCCGGCGTGCTCATCGAGCTTGCGCAACTGCTCGCCGCCGAGCATAGACACTTCACCTACCGCTTCGTCTTCTTCGACGGCGAAGAGGCCGTCTGCCGCGAGTGGGACGAATGCGGAAAGCCCAACGCCCCCGATAACACCTACGGCAGCCGCCACTACGTCGCGCAGTTGCGCGCGAGCAATCAACTCAAGCGCGTGCGCGCGCTCATTCTTCTTGACATGATCGGCTATGACAAACTTGAGTTGGGGCGTGACGATATGAGCACGCCTTGGCTCGTAGACGTTCTGTGGCGGACGGCGAGCGAGAACGGTTACGCGAAGCAGTTCGTCGAGCGCCCGGAGGGCGTCGGCGGCGATGACCACGAGCCCTTCCTGCGCGCGGGCGTCCCGGCGGTTGACCTCATACAACTTGGCTCGTACCCGTACTGGCACACGCCCGAAGACACGCTAGACAAGATCGCGCCCGCGAGCCTCAAGGCAATCGGCGACGTGGTGCTCGCCGCACTGCCGCGTATCGAGGAGAGACTAAAAGATGGGGGGCGAGGGCCGGTTAAGAAATAATTAAAACCGGCCCCCCCGGCCCCTTTAGAGGTTTCCAATGCTTAAAGCTCCGGATATTCTCGTGCCCGTGGACTTCTCCCAGACCTCGATCAACGCCGTGCGCGTGGCGCTCGGCATCGCCGCGCCGGGCGGCGACCTGACGCTGCTGCACGTCATTGACAAGGACTTCGTGGAGGACGCGGTGGCGGCCGGGATGGGCTCGACCGACGACATCACGGCGCGCATGCGCGCGCAAGCCGAGTCGAACTTCACAAGCGCGCTCGAAGCACTCGACACGGGCGACGTGGAGATTGAGCGCATGATTGTGGTCGGCAGTCCCTTCGTCGAGATTCTAAAGATAGCGCGCGACCTCGACCTGCCGATGATCGTGATGGGCGTGCGTGGCCGCTCCTCAACGGGCCCCGAAGAGTTGCTCTTCGGCTCGACGGCCGAAAAGGTTCTGCGCGGCGCGCGCGTGCCCGTGCTGTGCGTGCCGTTTTAAGGAAGGACGGGCAGGCAAAGAATAGATGACGAGAGACGTGAAACGAATCGCGGTCGTGCCGGGCGACGGCATCGGGCCGGAGGTGATTGCTGAAGCAGTCGGCGTGCTCGAACGCCTGCGCGAGACTCACGATGTCGAGCTTGAGCTAAAGCACTTCGACTGGGGCGCGGAGAAGTTTTTGAGCGAGGGCGTAAGCCTTCCCGACGGCGCGCTCGAAATGCTCACGCGTGAGTTCGACGCCGTGTTGTCGGGTGCTTTCGGCGACCCGCGCGTGCCGTCGAACCAGCACGCCGAAGACATCCTGCTCGGGATGCGCCGCGGGCTCGACCTCTACATCAATCTGCGACCCGTCCGGCTGCTTCACCCGCGTCTCACGCCTTTGCGCGACCGCACGACGGAGGAGCTTGACTTCGTCGTCTTCCGCGAGAACACGGAGGGCGCTTACTCGGGCGCGGGCGGCTTTCTCAAGAAGGGGACGGCCGACGAGATTGCCACGCAAGAGGAGTTCAATACGCGCAAGGGCGTCGAGCGCATCATCGTCGCGGCCTTCGAGTACGCGCGCGAGCGCGGCCGTCGTCGTGTGACGATGGCCGACAAGTCGAACGTGCAACGCTTCGGCGGCGACCTCTGGCAGCGCGTCTTTAAAGAAGTGTCGGCGCGCTATGACGGGATCGAGGCGAACCACCAGTACGCCGACGCGACGGCGATGTTCATGGTCTTGAACCCCGCACAATACGATGTCATCGTCACGAACAACCTCTTCGGCGACATTCTGACAGACCTCGGCGCGGCCTTGCAGGGTGGCCTGGGGCTCGCCGCCTCGGGCAACATACACCCCGGCCGCGTCTCGCTCTTCGAGCCCGTACACGGTAGCGCCCCTCCGCTCGCGGGTAAGCGCGAGGCCAACCCGGCAGGGGCTATCCTCAGTGCGGCGCTGATGCTAGAATACCTCGGCCACGGGGCGGCGGCGGCGGCAATCGAAAGCGCGGTGCGCGACTCAATCGGCGCGGGCGAGACGACGCGCGACCTCGGTGGCACGCTCTCGACCACGGAGGCGGGCGAGAGCATCAGGGGCAGAATCAAATGATGAATGATGAATGATGAATCTCGCAGCGTAGTGATATTCATCATTCATCATTCATCATCATTCACTACTTATGACGAAGGGGCAGGAAACGGCGCAGAGGTTGATTGCGGTCGTCGTCATCATGGCGATGCTCGGCATGATGGGCATCCCTTTGACGGTGATCGTCTTCTTCGCCACGGTGGTCTACTTCGTCTGGCGCGCGGTGCAGCGTTCCGAGCAGCAGGATGTCAAGAACATCTTCGACTTCTACATCGCCGCCAACGAAATCCTGCGCGACGAGGAGAAACGCTGGTACGGCTTCGAGGTCAATCAGGTCATTGGCGAAGGCGAGCGCGTGCTGCACATGATGGTTGACCCGCCGCCGCTCGTCTACTTCACGCTTGGCGCGCTCCATCATCGCGCGGGCGACTACGAGTCGGCGGCCGAGCACCTCGCTTACGTCCTCGAAGATGCGGGCGGCGACGAACACGCGCGCACGCAACCCTCGCAGGAGCTACGCCGCTACGTCGAAGTGCTTCGCCGCATCGAGCGCGAGCCGACCGAAGCGCCGCAGACGATGGCCGCCGTCCGGAGCCTTGAACGCGCGCGCCGCTCACGCGCCACCGTGATGCTCGAAGAGAGTCGCGTGCAACTCCGCTCCGCTCCGCCTCAGCGGCAACAGGGCGCGATGCCCGCCGCTTCGTCCGCGCACAGAGGGGATGAGCGCGCGCTGCACACGTTTGCGGCGGGCAAGCGGCCGCCGCTGACCCCGACGCCCACCGTGCCGCCGCCCATCGCGGACGTGCTGCGCGACCTCTACGAGGAAGAGAAGAAGACGGCTTGAGCGTTGTCCGGAAGACGAGAAGCGCGGCGACCGTGTTGAA
>JAVXWN010000193.1:0-10298 GCA_032230645.1 Acidobacteriota bacterium
GCCGCACCGAGTCGTCGTCGCTCACTGAAGGACAGCCCGGCGCGCTCGAAGACGGGCGGCAACCGCAGAATTTTTAGTCAGTAGTTAGTAGACATTAGGCTCCGCTCGGCGGACGTTGACAACAACATGCGCTGGTTCGATAAAATTTTCTACTGACTACCGACTGAAGCTACAGACTAGCTGATTACTGACCACTTCTTTATGCCCTTCCCGGCTTTACAGATGAGCACGAACGACCCGGCATTCTGGGTGCTGGTGGTCGTCGCTGTCTCCTTCGTGGTGATCGCCGTCGCGATGGTTTCGGTGGCGGTGCTGGTGGCGCGCGCCGTGCGTGCGGTGCGGAGCGTCGAGTTGAAGGTCGGGCCGTTGATGGAGCGCGTGACAGCGGTCGCCGAGCAGGCGCAGGCCATCGCCGCTCAGGGGCGCGAAGTGGCCGAGCAGGTCACGGTCATGTCGGGGCATCTCTCGACGGCGACGCTTCACATCTCGGAGTCTATGGCGCTCATCCGCGGCGAGGTGGCCGAACTTAAACAGGTGGTCAGCCTCTCGGCCGAGACGGCGCGCGGCCATGTCGAGCGCATCAGCCACTCGATAGACGAGACGCACGAGCAGTTGATGGTCACGACCAACTACGTCACTTCGCGCATCATCAATCCGGCGCGCGAGATCGCCGCGATTATGGCGGGGGTCAGGCGCGGACTCGAAGTCATGCTGGCCCCCGCACCAAAACAGATTAACGAGACATACGCGGAGGAGGAGATGTTCATCGGCTGAAGCGGAACATCTTAACGCGGACGTAAGACGCCCGAACTATCCTCCACGCTGGAGACGATAGTTCGGGCGCTTCCGTTTGAGGGATGAAGGATGAGTGATGAATAAAAGGCAAGCCGTCGCCTATTCATCACTCACCACTCCTTTCATCACTCAAACGGAAGCCCTCATCGCTTGTTTTGTTTTGCGGTTTGGCTGCGCTACTATCGCAAATTCACGAAGGCGTGCGCGACGGCTCCTTAGTCGCGGCCACTGCGCCAAAAGGTACGAGCTTTTATGTCAACACAGGCACCGCTAGAGCTTAAAAAGACAGTCAACCTGCCGAAGACCGGGTTTGCGCAGAAAGCGAACCTCGGGCAGACCGAGCCCGCGCGTTTGAAGCGTTGGGCCGAAATGGGTCTCTACGAAATGATCCGTCGTTCGCGCAAAGGAAGAGAGCGTTTCATCCTTCACGACGGGCCGCCCTACGCCAACGCCGACATCCATCTCGGCACGGCGATGAATAAAATCCTCAAGGACATCGTCGTCAAGTCGCGCACGATGATGGGCTACGACTCGCCGTATGTTCCCGGCTACGACTGCCACGGTCTTCCCATCGAGCAGCACGTCGAGCGCGCGCTCGACAAGAAGGGGAAGAAGAAGTCAGACCTCAGCACCGAGAGCTTCCGCCGCGCCTGCCGCGAGCACGCGGCCTCGGCCTTGAAGAGCCAGACGCGCGACTTCCAGCGGCTCGGCATACTCGGCCTGTGGGAAGACCCGTATCTGACGATGTCGAACACTTACGAGGCCGAGACTGCGCGCCAGTTCGGACGCTTCGTCGAGCGCGGCTACGTCTACAAGGGCGCGCGCCCCGTCTACTGGTGCATCCACGACCAGACGGCGCTCGCCGAGGCCGAGGTCGAGTATCGCGAGCACACGAGCCCCTCGGTCTACGTCAAGTTCCCACTCTCCGAAGACACGCTCGACGCGAAGGCTTTCAAGCGCGAACTGCTTGGTGATGATGACGACCCGCGCCAGGTCTTCTTTCTCATCTGGACGACGACGCCGTGGACGCTTCCGGCTAATCTCGGCATCGCCGTCAACCCGAACTTCGAGTACGCGGCTGTTGAGAACGAGAAGAACGGCGAGGTCTACGTCGTCGCCAGCGAACTCGTCTCGGCGGTAGCGCAGAAGTGCGGCCTCGGCCGACGCGAGCAGAGCGCCGGACAACTCGCGGAGTCCGCGGGGCTTGAACCCGAACGCCACTACGTCGCGTGGGAGCCGCGCGTGCTTGCGCGCTTCCCCGGCTCGCGGCTCGACCGTTTGGAAGCTCGTCACGCGTGGCTCAACCGTCCTTCGCTTCTCATGCTCGGCGACCACGTCACGCTCGGCGGCGAGGCCGACGCCGAAGTGGAGTTGGACGTGAAGGACGCGCGCGACAAGAGGGCGACGGGGAAAGCAGGCACGGGATTAGTTCACACCGCGCCCGGTCACGGCCACGACGACTTCGTTATCGGCAAGGCTTACGGGCTCGACATCTACTGCCCCGTGGACAACGCCGGACGCTTCACTTCTGAGGTCGAGCACTTCGCCGGGCAGCGCGTCTTCGAGGCGAACCCGGGCATCGTAGAGTTCATGCGCGAGCGCGGCGTGCTGCTCTTCTCCGAAGAGTACGCGCATCGTTACCCACACTGCTGGCGCTGCAAGAACCCGGTCATCTTCCGCGCCACGCCGCAGTGGTTCATCTCGCTCGACGCGGTCGTGGCGGGCGGCTCTACGGAAGTCGAGAGGGATGATGACGGGCGCGACCGGACGAACTTCACCGAGAACGAAGAGGACGCGCCGCTCTCTCTACGCGCGGGCGCGCTCCGCGAGATAGAGCGCGTCCGTTGGGTTCCCGCGTGGGGCGAAGAGCGCATGCGCAACATGCTCAAGGGGCGACCCGACTGGTGCGTCTCGCGACAGCGTGTGTGGGGTGTGCCCATCCCCGTCTTCTACTGCGAGTGCGGCGAGCCGGTCGCAGACCGCGCCACCATCGAACACGTTGCCTCGGTCTTCGAGCGCGAGACGACCGACGCGTGGTACACGCGCACGGCGTCTGAGCTTCTGCCCGAGGGATTCAAGTGTCCGAAGTGCGGCGGCGCGGAGTTTACGAAGGAGACCGACATCCTCGACGTGTGGTTCGACAGCGGCGTGTCGTCGGTTGCGGTGCTCGAACGCTACGAGGGCTTGCGCTGGCCCGCGGACGTGTATCTCGAAGGCGGTGACCAGTATCGCGGCTGGTTCAACTCAAGCTTGATGGTGGGCTTGGCCGCGCACGACAGTGCGCCGTACCGCGCGGTCGTCACGCACGGTTGGACGCTCGACGCGCAGGGGCGCGCGATGCACAAGTCGGCGGGCAACGCCGTCGCGCCCGAAGAGTTCGTCAAGGAGTCGGGCGCGGACATTCTGCGTCTGTGGGTCACGTCCTCGGACTATCGCGAGGACATGCGCTGCTCGGAGGAGATTCTGCGGCGCGTCTCGGACTCGTATCGCAAGATACGCAACACGGCGCGCTTCGCGCTCGGCAACCTCGACGGTTTCGACCCGACGAGCGACGCGGTTTCGCTCGTCGAGATGCACGAGATAGATCGCTGGGCGCTCGCCGAACTCGACCAGTTGATTGCGCGCGTGACCGAAGGATACGCGTCCTACGACTTCCACACGGTCTATCGCGCGCTCGACGCCTTCTGCACGGTGACGTTGTCGGCGCGCTACTTCGACATCATCAAGGACAGGCTCTACACCTGTGCGCCGAAGGCCGAAGCGCGGCGCTCGGCGCAGACGGCGCTCAACTACATCACGGACGCGATGGCGCGACTGCTCGCGCCCGTGCTCTCGTTCACGGCCGACGAAATCTGGGAGAACCTGCCGGAGGTGAAGTCGAGGCGTGCGGCGGAAGCCGCGAACGTCGTGGTTGAAGGTGTTGCTGTCGAAAGCGCGGACGCAGATGAAGGCAACGTCGCAGTGCCGCCGTCGGTTCACGTGGCAGAGTTCCCCATCGCGCTGAGCGTCGAGCGCGACGCGGGGCTGCTCGAACGCTGGGCGCGGCTCTTCGATGTACGCGACGATGTGCTGCGCACGTTGGAAGAGGCTCGCACGTCAAAGCTCATCGGCAGCTCGCTCGAAGCGCACGTCCGTCTCGAAGCGAAGCGCGCGACGTTTGAACTGCTTGAAAGTTATCGGGAAGAGCTGCGCTACCTGTTCATCGTCTCGCAGGTCTCGCTCGCGCTGATGGAAGAGGAGGCGGGCGAGGAGTTACGCGTTCGCGTCGAGCGCGCCTCGGGCGGGAAGTGCGAGCGGTGTTGGAACTACTCGACCTTCGTCGGCGAGTTCACGCGTTACCCGACGGCGTGCGAGCGTTGCGTCGAGGCGCTGGCCGAGATAGAGGCCGAAGGGGGCGCGGCGTGATGGAGCACGGGCGCAACATGCGTTGGCGTATGGCCTATCTCTTCGCGGCGGCGGCCGTCTACATGGCCGATCAGGCGTCGAAGGCTTGGGCCGTGCGAAGGCTTCGCACGGGCGAGGTCGTGACGGCCTTTGACCGCGTCATGCAGTTCGCTTACGCGGAGAACCCCGGCATCGCCTTCGGGCGTTTGCAGCAGGGCGGCGAGTTCGGGCGCTGGATGCTGGCGACGCTCGCCGCGCTCGCCATCGTGGGGCTGCTCGCATACTTCTTCCGCACGAGGCGCACGGACGACCGGCTGCTCGGCGCTTTGGCGCTTCTGCTCGCGGGCGTTGGCGGGAACCTGACCGACCGCGTGCGGTTCGGCCACGTCGTAGACTTCATAGAGGTCTTCCTCGGCTCGTACCAGTGGCCGTCCTTCAACGTTGCCGACGCGGCCATCTGCATGGGCGCTGCTCTGCTCGCACTCGACCTGATACTCGAAGGACGCGCCGAGGGGCGCAGGCGCAAGGCGGAGAGCGGCGCGGAGGCTGCGGGCAGTTAAGAGTCGGAACTTAGAGCGGCCCCGCGCTCCCGGCTGCGGCCCGTGAGACTCATCTGCAAAGCACTATAGTTGAAAGGGTATATGAAAAACTTGAGTCGTGAACTCGTCTGTCTTTTAGTATTAGTCGTCGCGTTGGCGGGCGGGCGCGTTGCGGTCGCGCAGGGCGGCAGCGTTAAGCCCGCGCCGACTCCTACTGCTACTCCTGCTCCAGCCAAAGTTGCCGCACCGCCGCAAGCGGCGTCGAAGTCCGAGCCGGTCGTGTTGGAGACGGCGACGGGCAAGCTCTACGGGACGATTGAGCTACCCGCGCAGGCGCGCGCGCCGTACCCCGTGGTGCTCATCATCTCGGGCTCGGGGCCGACCGACCGCAACGGCAACTCGGCGGTCATCCCCGGCGCGAACAACAGCCTCAAGTATCTGGCCGAGGGGTTGGCCGCCGCCGGGATAGCCTCGCTTCGCTACGACAAGCGCGGCGTGGCCGAGAGCGTGATGGCGGCGAAGGCCGAGTCCGACTTGCGCTTTGACAACTACATCGAGGACGCGGTGCAGTGGGGGCAGATGCTTCGCGCCGACCGGCGCTTCTCGCGGCTCGTCGTCGCCGGTCACAGCGAGGGCTCGCTCATCGGCATGGTCGCGGCACAGAGGCTCGGAGCCGACGGTTACGTCTCAATGGCCGGGGCCGGGCGGCGCGCTGACGTGGTCGTTCTCGAACAACTGAAGCCGCAAACCTCGCCCGAGTTGTACGCTCAGTCGGAGGCAGTCTTTAAGTCGCTCGTCGAGGGTAAGACCGTCGCGGACTTCCCCACGCAACTTACCGTGCTCTTCCGCCCGAGCGTGCAGCCGTACATTATCTCGTGGCTCAAGTACGACCCGGCCAAAGAGGTCGCGAAGCTCGCAGTCCCCATCCTCATCGTGCAGGGGACGCACGACGCACAGGTCAGCGTCGAGGACGCGAAGCTGCTCGCACAGGCGAAGCCGTCGGCACGGCTCCTGCTCGTCGAGGGCATGAGCCACGTGCTGAAGGACGCGCCCGCAGACCCCAAGCAGCAGGCAGCCGCCTACACCGACCCTTCGATCCCCATCGCGCCAAAATTTCTCGCTGAGGTTGTTGCCTTCGTCAACGGAGTTAAGAAGAAGTGATGAATAGTGAATGATGAATATAGCCTCGCGCTCATATTCATCAATCATCAATCATCAATCGTCACTTAAAATGTACCCGGAACTTTTTCACATCGGCGGCTTCCCCGTGAACACGTATGGCGTGCTGCTGGCGTTGGCGTTCATGGCAGCGTTGTTTGTGGCATCGCGTTTGGGTGGGCGCGACGGGTTGCCGCGCGAGCGCGTGTTCGATCTGGGGCTGTGGATGCTCCTCGGCGGCTTGGTCGGCTCGAAGCTCCTGCTGATGGTGGCCGAGCCCGAGTACGGGACGAACTGGCGCAACCTCATCTCGATAGACTTCCTGCGCTCGGGCGGCGTGTGGTATGGGGGCTTCATCGGCGGGTTGTTGACAGGGGTGCTTTTGATAAGGCGATACCGTCTCTCCTTCTGGAAGGTGACGGATGCGTTCGCGCCGGGTGTCGCAATCGGTCAGGCCGTCGGGCGGCAAGGCTGCTTCGCCGCTGGTTGCTGCTGGGGGCGTCCGACCGATGCGCCGTGGGGCGTCGAGTTCGGCGAAGCGGCGCACCGCATCACGGGCGTGCCCGTAGGCATACACCTTCACCCGACGCAACTCTACGAGTCGGCGGCGGCCTTCATCATCTTTCTCTTTCTCTACTGGCTGCATCGCCGCAAGCGTTTCTCGGGACAGGTCATCGCCACATACGCCGTGCTCTACGGGCTGACGCGCTTCACTATCGAGTTCTTCCGCGACGACCCGCGCGGCGACATCGCAGGGCTGACGACGCTGACCGGCCTCTCGACCTCGCAACTCATCAGCCTCGTCGTCGTCGTTGTCGGCATCGTCTTCCTCGTGCTGCGCCGTCGCCGCTCGAACAGTGAAGGGAACGAGGCGCAAGCCTCTGACGCGGCGCGTGCTTGATATGAATGAGGAAGTGAGCGACGAAGTTCTTGTCGAGCCGGAAGCCGGGACAATCGCGTTCGATGTGTCCGAAGAGGACGCGGGCGCGCGTCTCGACGCGTTCCTCGCCGCGCGCGTCGAGGGTGTGAGCCGCTCGACGCTCAAGCGTGCGATAGATGACGGCGACGTGCTCGTGGGCGGGCTCGCGGCGAAGCCTTCGCACAAGCTGAAGGCGGGCGAGCACGTCGAGGTCGAACTGCCCGCGCCGCCGCCGTCCGAGATCGAGCCCGAAGAGATTCCACTCGATATACTGTACGAGGACGAAGAGGTCGTCGTCGTCAACAAGCCTGCGGGGCTTGTCGTACACCCGGCGGCCGGTCTGCGCTCGGGCACGCTCGCCAACGCGCTCGCCTTCCACTTTGAACAACTCTCCGACCGCGCGGGCTCGCTCCGTCCCGGCATCGTTCACCGGCTCGACCGCGACACCTCGGGCGTCATCGTCGTCGCAAAGACAGCGCAGGCGCACGAGAATCTTTCAGACCAGTTCCGCGCGCGCACGGTCTTCAAGTCATACGTCGCGCTCGTCCACGGCGTCACGCGCGAGGAGAAAGGTAAAGTCGAAGAACCGCTCGCGCGCGACCCACGCAACCGCACGCGCATGGCCGTGGTGCGCGGTGGTCGTCCGGCTCTTTCACTGTGGCGCGTGCGCCGCCGCTACGAACGCTTCACGCTCCTCGACGTGCAGATCAAGACGGGGCGGACGCACCAGATTCGCGTCCACCTCGCGTGGATCAAGCACCCGGTCGTTGGCGACGAGACATACGGCGGCGGGCGCGATAAGACTCTGGCGGGCGCTCCCTTGCGCGCGCGAGTCCGTGGCCTCGGCCGACAGTTTCTACACGCCGAGCGACTTGGCTTTCATCATCCGCGCACGGGCGAGTGGATGAGCTTCAACGCGCCGCTCCCGCCTGACCTGTCCGACTTTCTCGACGCGCTCGAAGCGGCTTGAGTGTGTGGCAGGATGCTTTCGCCGGGAGCGCGGGCATCACTGCCTGCCAAAGCGTGCTTGCACGCTTCTAATCTTACTCTTCCTCTCAATCTTGAGCTTTAGCGTGTCTCAGTCTTCGCGCTTCGCGCTCATGGCGGGCAGGGAGTCCCGCGCTTCAGTCGCAAGGGAGCGAAAATCGCTATATACTGTCGGCCAAGAGGGAAGCAACGACCGCGACGGCCGCGGGCATCGAAAGGATGCTCGGATCGGCTGAAGACCTAGAGAATTCGTCCCGCGCTCCCCTTCATCCGCTTATGAAAATCGCAAGGCTCTGTATTTTATTTATCGCATTGGCCTGCGCCCTGACCGGCGGGGCCGCTTTCGCGCGCCAGACGACGCCGAAGGCAGGCGCACCGACGCAGCCGCAGCAGACCCCTACGCCCGCGCAGCGCGACGAGATTGAAGAGGGCGTGACGGCGCGCGTCGTGCGCGTCCCTGTCACCGTGCTCGACAAGAAGGGTGCGCCCGTCACGGGGCTGACGCGCAACGACTTTCTCGTCTTCGAGGACAAGCGCCCCATTCAGTTCGACTTCCTCGGCGAGATACAGGAGCTTGAGAAGCTGCCCATCTTCATCGGCGTGCTGATGGACACGTCAAGCTCGACTTCGGGCAAGCTCGGGTTCGAGAAGGAGGCCGCCAAGAACTTCCTCTACACCGTCACGCGCACGCGCAAGGATCAGGCCGCCTTCGTCACCTTCGACGATGAGGTGAAGCTCCGACAGGACTTCACCAGAGACCTCGATAAGCTGAACCTCGCCATTGACGGCGTGAAGAAGCCGGGCACTCAGACCGCGCTCTTCGACGCCGTCTGGCAGTTCTGCGACGAGAAGATGCGCGCGGTCGCAAGCCCGCGCCGCGCTCTCGTCCTCATCACCGACGGCGACGACACCTACAGCCGCGCGCGCATCGAGGACGCCATCTCGATTGCGCAGAAGACCGACACCATCATCTTCGCCATCTCGACCAAGGGCGGCTTTACGGGCAGCGCCGTCCCCGGCGTCGAGGCCGGGACGGTGAAGGACTCAGGCGACAAGGAGCTACAGAAGCTCGCCGAGGACACGGGCGGCCGCGCCTTCTATACCGGCGACATGCTCGCGCTCGAACGCGCCTTCAAGAAGATCGGCGAGGAGTTGCGCTCGCAATATTTAATCACTTACAAGCCCGACCCGCCCTTCGACGGCAGCTACCGGCGCATCGAAGTCAAGGTCGCGACCAACGACAAGTACAAGGTCAACGCCAAGCACGGCTACACGGCGGACAGGGATTTAATAAGGAAGTGATAAGTGATGAGTAAGAAGAAAGGGCATCACTCTTTCTTATCACTCGTTCACTCATCACTGGTTTGTTGAGGAAGAAGATGTTAAGCCAAAAGAGATTCGCGGTCGTTCTGGGTCTGGCGCTCATCGCGTCCGTTTTGTGCGCGGGTGCGGGCGCGAGCGCGCGGCAGCAGGCCGGATCGTCGCCGCACGCGGCGGCGCAGCAGCGACCCGCGCCGCAGAAGCAGGACGAAGCGATTGACGACGACGACGTGGAGCGAGTCGAGACTGACCTGACGAACGTGCTGTTCACCGCCGTTGACAAGAACAAGCGGTTCGTCACCGCGCTCAAACAGGATGACATACGCGTCCTCGAAGACGGAGTGCCGCAGCAGGTCTTCACCTTTCAGCGCGAGACCGACCGGCCGCTCTCGCTCGCCATCCTCATTGACACCTCTGCCTCGCAGGAGCGCACGCTCCCCGAAGAGAAGTCGGCCGCGCAACGCTTCGTAGACACCGTCATCCGCCAGCAGAAGGATGAGGTGGCCGTGCTCACCTTTACCGGAGATGCCACGCTCGAACAGGGGTTGACCGGAAGCATCGCGCGCGTGCGCCGCGCCATTGACCACGTCGAGTTCGTGCCGCCCTCGGGCTACGTTGGCGGTGGGGTGCTGGTGGGCACGCCGCCTATCTCGGGCGACAATCAGGCGCGCGCCGCCTCGACCGCCATCTGGGACGCCATCTGGGTCACATCGCGCGAGGTGCTCTCCGAGACTTCGGACAAGACGCGTCGCGCCATCATCCTCGTCACCGACGGCGTGGACACGAGCAGCCGCCTCAAGATGAGCGAGGCCATTGACTCCGCGCTCAAGGCCGATGCCATCATCTACTCGGTCGGCATCGGCGACAGCTTCAGCTTCGACGGCGTGGAGGAGGGAAGCCTTCGCAAAATCTCCGAGCGCACGGGCGGCCGCGCCTACTTCCCTCGCAACGAAGAAGACTTGCGCGTGGCCTTCGCGCAGATTCAGGATGAGTTGCGCTCGCAATACCTCATCGCCTACTCGCCTTCGAACAAGACAAAGGACGGCTCGTTCCGCAAGGTGCAGATAGATGTCGTCAACGCCGAGTTGAAGAAGCAGAACCTGCGTCTCACATACCGTCAAGGCTACTTCGCACGTAGCTCGGTGGACGCGCGACCGAGGACGAAGTAGGCACAAGGCAGAAGGAGAGAAGGGGCG
>JAVXWN010000206.1:0-43743 GCA_032230645.1 Acidobacteriota bacterium
GGGCGCGGGAGTTCTGCCGCCTGCGCAGCCTGATCTCGACGGCGCGGAAGCAGGGTCACGGGGTGCTTGAGAGCATCGAAAAGGTGCTCGCACGCCAGCCTTTAACCCTCACCTCCTGAACAGTTACTGCTATAGTAGATTTATGGATGAGAAGACCCCGGAAACCGCACTCGTGCCCTCTCAGACCGACTTACAGGTCGTCCTCCGGGGCGCCGTCTCGCTCTGGGCCTCGGCGACGACCTCGGAGAGTGAGCGGCGCGCAGACCTCCTGAGGGACAAGCAACGCATCGTTCTCTCCTTCTTCCGCCACACGGGAAAGCTCCCGTCGGAGGTCGAGCCGGCCGACGTTCAAGGGTGGCTGAGGGATTTAGAGGGGAAGGGGATCAGCGCCGGCACCTGCTACCAGCACGCCTGCCTGCTCTCCTCCTTCTACTCCTGGGCGATGAAAGACCCGGAGGTCGGGCAGCATATCCGCCGTAACCCGGCGAGGCTGGCGCGCCCTAAAGCGCCGAAGCCTTACCAGACCGAGTCGGTCAAGGCGCTGTCGGATGAGGAAGTCGGGGCGCTCGTTGCGGCGGTGCGTAAGCGGGCGCGGGAAGGCGATGTTGTTGGGAAGCGTGACTACGCGCTGCTGCTGCTCTATCTGGCGACGGGCTTGAGGAGGAATGAGGCCATCGGCTTGCGAGGTAGGGACGTTCACCCGGGGGAGACGCTGGTGCTGGAGTACCGGGCCAAGGGCGGCGATTACCGGAGCAGGGAGGTGCGTGAGCCGCAGGTCAAGGAGGCGCTGCTTGACTACCTGACCGCCTCGCGGCGACTCCATGCGCTCAAGACGGACGCGCCGCTATGGACGAGGCACGACCGGGCAGGAAAGCCGGGCGAGACGCTGACCTCGCATTGCCTCGTCAAGAATTTGAAGAAGTACGCGAAGGAGGCGGGCGTCGAGGGCTTCCATCTCCACCGCACGCGCCACACCTTCGCGCGCATCGTGTCGGAGGTTACGGGCGACATCACGGCGACGCAGAATGCCCTCGACCACCAGAACCGCTCGACGACACGAGTCTACGTGCAAAGAATCGCCGTCAAAAGGGACCTTTACAGTAACGAAGTCTCTAAACGGTGGGGCGACTGAAGTGTAAACTTTAAACTACGGCCCTAAACAGGATTCTGTGTAAGTGAGTTTGAGCTGAGTCCTCCCATCGGGACTCGCCCCTCGAAGAGGATGGCGAACTGGTTGAGCGCGCCGCTCCAGTTCTGAGAGAATGCGATAGTCGTAATATATGGCAAGCCGGGAGTCGGCAAGTCGCGGTGTTTACTCGAATTTACAAGGCGCAATACTGTGACAGCCCCTATCTCAGTCTTATGTTCAAGAAATATTACGCCATTATATTTCATCCAAAGGGTGGCTCTAAACCTCGGCCTCTCTGAGCACGCGATAACGGCTCGGCTTGAGGATAAGGTAGCAGAAAAACTGATGCGCTACCCACGGCCCCTCTTTATTGACCAGGCTAACTATCTCGGTGAGCAATCGCTTGGTACTATCTGTTACATTTGGGAAGTTGCGCATGTGCCGATTGTTCTAGCTGGCACCAAAAGTCTTTATGACAGATTCACGACCTCGCAGTTGACTGAAGACGTGCGTGCGCAACTTTCATCACGTGTAGCTATTCACTACCCGTTAGCCGAACTCTTGTTATCTGAGGCCAAGCCGATTATCTATCAGGCTCTTGGTGAAGATGCTACCGATGAAATAGTAGCGCAAATCTATAATATTACAGGCGGGGTTCACCGCCACTTAAATATGATCTTCCCTCGCATACTCGAATTAATGAAGCTTAACGCGAAAGAACTGGTTTCAGGTGAGGTGAAATTGAGCGAGCTAGTAGGGAGAGCAGGTTCAAGACTGATGGTTGGTTAGGAATGCCGGCGACAAATAGCATTTCAAAATATGGAATAGCCATGAGGGTAATAGCAGGTCCGATAAGACCCTTTATGTTCACCATGCCCATCTAGGCCATTTATAGTTTAGCCAACTCGCCGTAACAGCATTTGTCGTTCGTCCACAACCCTTTTGAGTTTTCGCTTTGCTCGCAGAGTGTTCGGTGCGCACGCCACGACGCGCAGTTCATACAATTTCATCTCTCGATTCTTCCAGAAGTCCGCGAAGCCCGCGCGTAGATTGTTGAGCACGCTCTTCTCAACGCCGTATTGTGCGGAAGGGTCATTCATCTCTACGTGCAGTTCGATTGAATCGCAGCGACCGTCGTTCTTAATCACGGCTTGCCACTCCGAGCCCGCACCGGGCGCGTCACGCAACAATTCAGCGAAGACCCACGGGCCGACGTTGCCCATGCCGCACACCACCATCTCGTCGCAGCGCGCGCGAATCTTGCCGACGCGCTTGATGAAAAAGCCACATGGGCAGGGCTCGTCCATCATCCGTGTGATGTCCGTCGAGCGGTAGCGCACAAGCGGCATCACTTCGCGGTTCAGGGTCGTGTAGACCAGCTCGCCGTAACCCTCGCCGTCCGCGTCGGCAATCTCGAAGAAGTAGTTGAGGTCATTGCGGTGATAGCCGTTCTGCTCCGCGCACTCAACCCCCATTGCGCCGAAGCCTTCGGTCTGCCCATAGCTCATGTAGAGCGGCGCACGCCAGACCGATTCCACGTCGTTGCGTGCTTGCTCCGTCATGTTCTCGCCGCCGGAGAAGAGAAACTTTATTTGCCATGCGCCGCGCGACTCCGCGATCTCGGAAAGGCGCACGAGCCATGACGGCTCGCCGAAGATGACGTTTGGTTTATAGACGAGCGCCCGGTCATAAAATTCCGCGGGCTCGATCTTACCGGCCTCGGCGTGGAAGCAGCCGATGTATTGAAACGCCGCGCGGACGGTTGCGGGCGAGACCCAGAAGGAGCAGTCGAAGGCCGAGAGCACACGGTCTTCACGCCGCAACCCGAGATTGCGCAAACCCATCGCCCCGGCGCGACCCACTTCGCGCAACTCGCGGTTCGAGAAGAAGACTACTTTCGGCACGGGCGAGGTGGTGCCCGTGGTCTCAAACGCCGTGTCGGGCCGCCCCGCGAGGAAGGCTTCCGGGCCGTGTCGGCGCAAGTCTTCGCCGGTTGTATAGAAATCGCCAAGGTCTTCGGGGCAACGGACGCGGTGTGCGTCTATGCCGCGTCGCTTGAACTCCTCGCGGTAGAAGGGCGACGCTTCAGCCACTAGCCGGAGCGTCTGGCGAAAGCGCGCGGTCTGCATCCTCTTCAAGAACGCGTCAGGCATCATCCCTAACATTCGCCGGGCGCGCTCGGGTGACAAGCGCAGCGACGCGCTCTCGGTGTATTCGATGAGTTTAGAGATCATGAAATTTTAGCAACAAGTTGAAGAGCGTGAAGCGACTCTGGGATGAAAGCAATCCCTGCTCGGCCCTGACTTCGCTCCTCACACGAGGGTTTCGGTTTCACCTCCGGCACTTCTGCTACACGCGCTCCGGCGCGCAGCGGCGTATGAGCTGCTCGATCAGCTCC
This sequence comes from Acidobacteriota bacterium, assembly GCA_032230645.1. Classification (GTDB taxonomy): domain Bacteria; phylum Acidobacteriota; class Blastocatellia; order Pyrinomonadales; family Pyrinomonadaceae; genus QHXN01. The sequence continues at coordinate 3,528 of JAVXWN010000206.1, forward strand.
AAAGAGATGTCTATCTCCTCCTCGGTCATGTCGAAGCAGGGCGCGAGCGTGAAGACGTTTTTGTAGTAGCCGCCCACATCGAGCACGAGTCCCATCCGGCGGCCCCGCGCGTCGAGGTCGCCCTTCATCCCTTCGGCGAACATTCGGTCGGTCAACTCGCGGTCGGGCGTGAAGCCGTCCGACTGACATATCTCGATGCGTAGCGCCATGCCCATCCCGTCAGTGTCGCCGATGACCTTCGGATAGCGTCGTTGTAAGTCCCTTATCTGTTCGAGGAAGTACGCGCCCTTTCGTTTCGTTACTTCCTCGTAGTTGCGTTCCTCCATCATGCGGACGGCTTCGAGCCCGATGGCCGTGCCGAGTGGGTTCGATGAGAACGTCGAGTGCGTGGAACCAGGCGGGAACACGTCCGGCGAGATAAGCTCCTCGCGCGCCCAGACACCGCTCAGAGGGTTGAGCCCGTTCGTCAGAGCCTTGCCGAAGACGATGATATCGGGCTCGACCTCGAAGTTCTCGATGGCCCAGAACTTCCCCGCGCGGTAGAAGCCCATCTGAATTTCGTCGTCCACCATCAGGATGTGGCGCTCGTCCAAGACTTTCTTCAATGCCTTGAAGTAACCTTCGGGCGGGATGACGTAACCGCCCGTGCCCTGTATGGCCTCGACGTAGAAGGCCGCGAACTCCGACTCCTGCGCCTTCGGATCCCAGAAAGAGTTGTACTCGGTATCGAAGTTGCGCTCGAACTCCTTGACGCAGTACAGCTCGCACGACTCCTTCTTCTTGCCGTAGGGACAGCGGAAGCAGTAGGGGAAGGGAACGAAGTGCGCGCGGTCTGAGAAGTGGCCGAAGCGGCGGCGGTAGCGATAGCTGGAAGTGATGGCCGACGCGGCGAGCGTCCGCCCGTGATAGCCGCCCTGAAAGGCGAAGACGAGGTTCTTACCCTTCGCGTTGCGGACGAGTTTCAGAGAATCTTCAATTGCCTGCGCCCCGCCGACGTTAAAGTGGACACGCCCCTTGAGGCCAAACTTCGACTCGTTGAGTCGCCCGATGATCGCGGCCAACTCGACCTTCTCGGGGTGTAGATACTGGCAGGCGAGTTGCGGCAGCTTGTCCGCCTGCGCCTTCAACGCCTCATTCAGACGCGGGTTCGCGTAGCCGAAGCTCGCCGCCGAGTACCACATCTGCAAATCGAGGTACGCCGTGCCCTCGCGGTCATAAAGGTAGTTGCCCTCGCAGCGCTCGAAGAACTTCGGCGGGTCGAGGTAGTGAACTGTGTCACCCCACGAGCAATACTTGCGCTCCAACTCCAGAAGCTCCTGCTCGTCCGTGATACGCGTCAGTGGCACCGGTTCGCTGATCTGTGTGCTCATAATTCCAATGGGCGTTGAGGCGGCCCTTCCCCGTGTCTATAGATTTTCTTCAAGCATCAACCTGCGTGAACGCGCACCGGGCGTCGAGTCCGCCGACGCGCAGCGCCTCATCGAGATAAGCCGCGACCTCTCCGAGCCCTTCGTAAGAGACGTGAGCTATCCCCTCTGCGCGGCAGTAGGCCGCCAAACTTCCCTTTGCGAAGACGAGGTCTGCGACGCCCGCCGCGTACCTGTCGGAGAGACCGTCGCCGACAAAGATTGACGGCGCTCCCGCGCGGTTCAGGAGTGACATCACCAAAGGCTTGCATGTCGCGCAGCCGTGCTCGCACGCCTTGCGAGAGTGCGGGAAGTCAATGCGCCAGCGACGCCCGTCCGGCTCAAGGTGGCTACTGAAAATCCGCACTCGCTCAAGTCGCTCTTCCAGTCCCAACTCGCGGCGCGCGAGAATGCGGCGGATGCAGTAGTCAAAGCCATCGCTGATGACGTTGATGCTGACACCGCTGGCGGCACAGGTATCGAGCAGGAGCGCGAAGCCTTCATCAACATCTATTGAATCGAGCAGCGCGTCGAGTTCGTCGGGCGTCGCTTCCACGAGCGCCATCTGCGCCGTGAGGCACGCGCGTGAGCCGATGCGTCCGGCCCGCCATTGCTCTTCGACCGCGAGCCAACGCGGGTCGGCATAGGCGTCGAGGATGGCGTCCACCGCATCGCACCCCGTGATGGTGCCGTCGAAGTCGAGAAACAGAATTGGATTTTCACGCCGCTCGGTCGTCAATGGTTCTTTCCCCCTCCCTTGATCGTTCTGCGAGCAAGTCCGAGAGCGGCGCAACACGCAGGCCCCGCCCCTTGAGTCCATCGACGATGAAGGGAAGCGAGGCGGCCGTCTCGCGCCTGTCACGCTTGCCGTCGCTGTCGCCGTCGTGGAGCAGGATGATCGAGCCGGCGCGTGCGCCGCGCAGAACCTCACGTGCGATCTCCGGCGCGCGCCTGCGCATCCAGTCGAACCCGGCTACATCCCACTGCACGGTTCGCAGGCCCAGCTCACGTGCCGCCGCGAAGTAAGCGGGCGTGCGAACGCCGCACGGCGGGCGAGCGAGACGCGGGCGAACGCCGGTCGCGTTCTCGATGACGGCCTGTGTGCGTTCGAGCTGGCGTCGCGTCTCACGTCCGCTCCGGTAGAGGTATATCGGGTGCGAGTAGGAATGATTCCCGATCTCATGCCCGCGCTCGGCGACGAGCCGGGCCGCGCGCGGCAAACGCTCGACGTTTCTGCCGACCATGAAGAATGCGGCGCGTACATCCAGTCGGTCGAGCACGTCGAGCAGACCCTCCGTGTCTTCTGACGGGCCGTCGTCGAAGGTGAGCGCCGCCGCGCCCGTGTCGCGCCGCCCGTGCCAGTCCGTCTCACCTAGCCACTGCGAGCGCACGGCGTAGGTCGCGTAGTAAGCGCACGAGCCTGCGGCGGCCAGTGTGGCCGCTCCGGCGATGATCGTCGTTGCAAAAGCATCGAGCATAAAGTTCATGCGAGAGTCGCGAGTTCGTGCGAAGGCTGCGCGACGGCGGTGTGATATTTCGGCTTGAACCACTGGATGGTTCTTCTCATTCCTTCTTCAAAGTCGATTTGTGGTTCCCACTCAAGCTCCTGCCGCGCCTTCTTCGCGGAAACCTCTTTGCCGCCGTAGTCGCCGGGCCGGGCCGGGGCGTACTCGATCTTGACTCCGCCGCCGAGCACACGGTCGATGGTCTTCGCAATGTCTTTGATGGAAATCTTCTGCGGCCCTTCGAGGTTATAGACCTGATTCTCGGCGCGCGGGCTCATCGCCAACACATGCGCGCGTGCGAGGTCGTCGATGTAGACGTAGTTTCGATACTGGCTGCCGTCGCCCTCGATGCGGATAGGCTCGCCGCGGAGCGCCTTGCGGATGAAGATGGGGATGACCAACTCTTCGCGCATACGCGGCCCGTAGGGGATGCCGTAGCGCAGGATGGTGAAGGGCTGTCGGTAGAGCTGCCAGTAGTTGTGGATGATCATCTCGGCGGCGATCTTGCTGCTCGTATAGATGTGACCGGCATCGGGGAGATAAAACGGCTCGTCCTCGGCGAGCGAGCCGTTGCCGCGCGTCCCCGTGTAGACCCAGACGGTGCTTGCGAAAAACACGCGCCGCGCCCCGTTCAACCGCGCGGCTTCGAGCACATTGGCCGTTCCCGTGATGTTCAGGTCAACGGTGTAGACCGGGTACTTATGCGCGTAGTTCACGTTCGAGACGGCGGCCAAGTGGAAGACGTAGTCGCACCCGCGCGTCGCCTGTATGAGCGCCGACAGGTTCAGGATGTCTATGTCCTCGAACTGCACGTCGGCGCGGTGCGGTCGCACGCGGTGGTCTATGACGACGACCTCGGCCCCACTCGCGACGAGGTAGTCAACGACGTGTGAAGCGATGAACCCGGAGCCACCGGTGACGGCGATTTTCATAGCTCTATCCTCTCTGAAATCGTTTGAGAGCGTCCGCCAGAGACGAGACGACGTAACGCGCGTCCTCTTCGGTCATCTCTGCGTAGACGGGCAGGCAGACGTGCCTCGCGCAAATGTCTTCGGCAACGGGAAACTCGGCGTCGCGGTAATCCGCGAACACCGGCTGAAGGTGACACGGCTGTTCATAGACCTCACCGCTCAGGCCGACGCCGTACTCTTCGCGCATGATTTGCTTGAGCGTCCTGCGGTCAACTTCGGGCTCAAGGAGGACGATGTATTTGTAGTAATTCGAGCGACATCCGTTCGGGAGGGGAAGTGGATTGATGCCTGCGACTCCGCGCAGCTCTTCGTCGTAGATGCGCGCCACTGCGGAGCGAGCATTGATGAACTCTTCGAGGCGCGTGAGCTGCGAGCGGCCGATGATCGCGTGCGGCTCGCTCATGCGCCAGTTGTATCCCATGCGCGTGTGCGCGTTGGTCAGAAAGTCCGCCTTGCCCTGATCGCGATAGACGACCGCCTCGTCGCGTAAGTGGTCATCGCTGGTCACGATCATGCCGCCCTCGGCGCTCGTCATCACCTTCGTCGGGTAGAAGGAGAAAGAGGCGGCATTGCCGAATGTGCCCGCAGCCTGACCGCCGAAGCTACACCCTTGCGCGTGCGCGGCGTCCTCGAAGAGGAAGAGACCGCGCTCCTTACAAAAGTCGCGGATGGCCTTCATCTCCGGTGTCACAATCCCTGCGATGTGGACGACGACGACGCCCACCGTGTCTGCGTCGAGGCGGTTCTTGATGGCTTCGAGGCTGATGGAGAATGTCGAAGGGTCTGCGTCAACAAAACGCGGACGACCGCCCGCGTGGACGACTGCCGCCGCGGTGGCGAAGAAGGTATTAGTCGGGACAAGCACCGTCTTATTCTTCACGTGGAAGACGCGCAGTGGAATCTCGATGGAGCTTGTGCCGCTGTTGACCGCGACGGCGTAGCGTGCGCCGGTCATGTTGGCGAAGCTCTCCTCAAACGCCCTGACGTGTTTGCCGAGCGTCAACTGGCCCGTCGAGAGGGCTTCATCTATCTGTTGGAGAATGGCCTTGCGGTCTTCTTCGGGGAAGTAGACCTTGGCCGGCGGAATCCTGAGGGACACTTCTTCTCCCTTTCGCATTTCGGAATCAGAATCAAACCATCGCCGCATCGCGGAGTGTTGCCGAAGCGGCGCGCGCTCAACTCTTCGTCGAGCCAACGCGCGATTCGGCGCGCGGCGTCGGGCTTACGGTGCAGGCGCGCTTGCAAGCGCATCGCATCGAGTTCAAGGGGTTGCGAAAGCAGACGCGCGACCTCTTTGACCGCCTCATCCAGCGTGCGGACGGCGCGCCCCGTTCCCCATTCTTCGAGCAGGCGATACTGCACGCGCTCCGCGCCGGGCGGCGGCTCAAGCGCGACGATTGGAAGCTCCGCGGCCAGCGCCTCGTTGAACATGCTGCCGAGCTTCGAGACCATCAGGTCTGCCGCCGACATCAGCCCCGGCACGCGCTTCGTCCAGCCGAGCACGCGCAGACGCGCGCGCGCGCCGTTTGTCGCAAGCCGCTCGCAGCGTGCTTTGAGTCGCGCGTTGTTCCCCGCAAGGACGACGAGTTGCGGCGCAGGCTCTTTCAAGGCTAACAGGCGTGCGGTCATCTCTTCGATCTGTCCCATTCCCTCGCCGCCGCCCGCGATGATGACGAGCGGGCGGCGTGTGTCGAGGTCGAGCCAACCGCAGGCTTCGGCGCGTTCCTCCACGCGTCCGCTCAAGGACTTGAACCCGTCTCTGAGCGATGCGCCCCACGCGACGACGCGACGCGCTTCAGCGCCGTGCGCGACAAGCTCTTCGCCGAGTTGCTCGGTCATGAAGCAGTAGAGGTCAACCTCTGGCTGCACCCATGCGTGGTCTGCGTCGTAGTCGTCGTTGACGGCGACGAGCGGCGCGTCGAGAGCAAGATCGCGCTTGATGAGAGCGGCGATCTCACAGCAGCCGACCTCTGTCGCAACGAGCGCGCGGGGCCGCACGCGCCGCGCAAGCTCGAAGAGGCGACGCAGCCCGCGCCGGTAGTACCACTCAGGACTTGTATGCTCCTGCCTCTTCTGGTAGCGGTCGATGCGATCCCAGAGGGCGGGCGCGTGCTTGACGAGCCACAGGTAGGCGGTCACGTGCGTGAAGCGAGCGAGCACGCCCATGTACTCGGCAACGTCAACGACCATGACCGGCATTGAAGGCCGCGCCTCGCGGATGGCGGCGGCCAGTCCTTCGGCGACGCTGATGTGTCCCGCCCCGTTCGCGATGGTCAGGATCATCACCGGGTTGTCGCCCTCGGACATCTGTACTGCTTGCTGCTTCATGCCGTCAGTCTCGCGGCTACTTGTTGCGATGGCACTTCGGCCTCAAAGGTCAGACGCGCAACGGTCGCTGCGGCGTCGGGGCTTGAGAGTCGTTTAGCTCGCTCAGACATTCGGCGGCGCTCGTTCTCATCGCGTAGGAGCGAGAGCGTCGCGTTGGCCGCCTCCTCCGGGCTCCCGGCGATAACTCCCGCGCCCGCATCGGCCATGCGCGCGGCGTTGCGACGCTCGGGGCCGGGGATAGCGTCGAAGAAGACGACGGGTAACGCGGAGAGCGCGGCCTCGGCGGTCGTCAAGCCCCCCGGCTTCGTCACAAGCACGGAGGAGGCGCGCATCAAAGCCGCGATGTCATCCGTCCACCCGAGCACGCGCAAAGAAACCGGCGGCACTGCTTCAAGTCGCGCGAGCCTGCGTCGCGCGCGAACGTCTTGGCCCGCGACGGCGACCACATCGAGAGGAACTCCGCTTTGACAAAGCACAGCCGCTACCGCGTCCATTCGCGTCGGCCCCATGCCGCCGCCCATGAGGAGCACTAGAGGCGCGTCACCTCCGATGCCGTGTCGCCGCCGCGTCTCTTCCGTGTCGTAGCACATACCGAAAGCTGCGTCGGTCGGTATCCCGCAGACCGTCACCTGCTTGGCTTGCGCGCCCCACGCGCACAACTGTTCACGCACATCTCGGTCGGCCACGGCGTAGGCGTCAACCTCCGGCTTGACCCACACGGGCTCGGCCTCGTGGTCTGTGATGACGTTGACGAGTCGGGCACGTGTCAACCCCGCGCGCTTCGCCAGCGCAGCCATCTCGCACGCGGCAACCTCGGCGGCCACAATCGTATCGGGTTGAAAATCTTCAATGAGTTTGAAGACCTGCGAGCAGCCCCACTGAAACGCCCATGGCGGCGCGGTTCTGTCATCGCCGCGCACGACGCGAGCCGCGAAGAAGCGATCCCACAGCGCGGGCGCGTGGCGCACCATCGCCCAGTACGGCCATGCGTAGCAGGCGCGGAACAGGAGGCGACAGTCTTCGAGCGCATCAACGACGCGCACCTCCGCGCCGGGCTCCTGTCGTCTGAGTTCGCGCGCGACCGCCTGCGCGGCCTTCACGTGACCGGAGCCGAACGAGAGCGTAAGGACGAGGATGCGCCGCGCCTTCTTCATCCGAGCCTTCAATCCTCCCTCCACTTCATCAGCCTGAGCCCGAGGGCGAGCGTCGCAACGGTTATGAGCGAGAGCGCAAGCAGCTCGGGCAAGATTTCGTGTCCGCCCGCTAGGGTCGTCTGCACGGCGCTGGCGGCAAAGGTCGTCGGCAGCCAACGCGAAAACATTCTCAGCGCCTGCGGCATCGCCTCCGGCCCGTAGTAGACGGGCGCAAGGAAGACGAGACCCGCGCCCAGCGCGTCTGTCATCATCGACCCTTCGGTGAAGCTGCGCGCGCGCGCGGCGACGATGACGCCGAGGCCGCACAGGCTCAACACCGTCAGCACTATCACCAGCGCAAGCGCGCCGAGGTTCGGTCGCACGTGGACGCCAAGCGCGCGCCCGACAGCGAGCAGCGTCAAGGTGCTGAGCGCGGCTTGCGCCAGTGCAAAGATGAGAAAGCCGTAGACATAGGAAGAGGGCGCGAGCGGCATCGTCGCGAACAGTTTCAAGCGTCCGGTGAAACGGTTTTCGAGCATCAGGTAGCCGAGCCAACTGATCGAAGTCAACGAGAGCGAGAAGACGATTGAGCCTGCAAGGAAGCGCAGGCGATTATCGTCGTGCGCACTCTCAGCGCCCCTGACGGCGTAGGCGAACAGATACATCGCTGACGGGAAGACGATTGCTGCCAAAAGGAACGGCCCCGCCTCGCCGCGCATCCCCGCAAGCTGTATGCGGAAGACGCACATGATGTCCGTCAAACGCCGCATGTGGTTTCCTCCAACACTGTCTCTTCCAAGCGTTGGCCCGTCAGCGTAAAGTAAACATCTTCGAGCGATGCGCGCGCGATTGAGTATTCCGAGAGCCTTTCGGTCTCGACGTGCCGCCGCGCCTCGGCGAAGCTCGCGAAGTAACGCGCGCGCATCTCGCCATCAGTGTCGAGGGGCTCGCAATAGCTCACGCGGTAGCTCCGCTCCAGACGCCCGAGCAGTTCGTCGAGACTGCCGAAGGCGACGAGTCGCCCCGCGAGGATGATGCCGACGCGGTCGCTCAAACGCTCTGCCTCTTCGATGTAGTGCGTCGAGAGAATCACGGTCGCGCCACGTGCGGCGGCGCGGCGAATCACTTCCCACACGGCGCGGCGCGAAGCGGGGTCAAGCCCCGTCGTCGGCTCGTCAAGGACGAGGAGCGGCGGGCGGCCGAGCAGCGCAAGGCCCACAAGGATGCGCCGCCTCTGTCCGCCCGAGAGCGTGCCGACCCTTTTGCTTAACTCCGCGCCAAGCCCCAACTCTTCTGCCGTCTCGCACGCCGCCCGACGCGCTTCTATTTTCGTGAGTCCCTTGAGACGCGCGAAAAGCTCAAGGTGCTCGCGCACCGTCAACGACTCGAAGACGCCCGCCTCCTGCGGCGTGATGCCCATCAGGCGCTTCGCGCGCAGTGGCGCGGCGATGGCGTCTTCGCCGAAGACGGCAATTCTCCCGGCGGTCGGCCGAAGCTCTGTCGTCACCTGTCGCAGGAAGGTCGTCTTGCCCGCGCCGTTCGGCCCGAGAATCGAGACCACTTCGCCCACGCCCACGTGCATGTCTATCCCGCGGTTGGCCTCCGTCCCGTCGCGGTAGCGCTTGACGAGGCCGCTGACGCGCAGCGCCGCCTCTCGCATGTCTTCGCCAACGCGCGCGCCATCGCACAGCCGCTCTCTGCTCTCGAATGTCGTTTGGGCGGGCGCAGTCATGGTTAAAAAAAATACCGTTTCAGCCGATTCGTAGGAAGTCGAACGCGGAGCGGATCGCGGTCAGAGGGCTGTTGCGATAGGCCGAGACTTCGTAGGGGCAGCCGATCTTGCAGCCCTTGCAGAAGTCCCACATCTCTGGCGCTTGGGTGATGATCTTCCTCACCTCCGGCGACTCGTAGATTTCGCGCAAGCCCATGTCGGGCGCTCCGCGGTGCAGGGAGACGAAGGCGCATGGGAACTGAATCGAGCCGTCGGGTCGCATGTTGACGAGGTGCGAGGCCGAGCGGCACGGAAACTTTTTGTTGAAGCCGTCGTCACGATAGAACTTGTAATAGTCCGTGTAGAAGCGCACGCACTTGTGCTGCTTCCGAAGTTCAAGAACGTAAGCGGCCACGCGGTCGAGCGCTTCGCGCTCCATCTCAACGTCCTCGGTCTTCCACGTCGTGCGCACGACGTTGTGCACTGCCTCTGTGTGCAGAAGGAATCCGCGCTCTTCGCAGAAACGTGCGAGCGCGGGCAAGTCTTCAAGGTTATCGAGGTCTACTGCGGCGTTGATCTGGATGGTGTTGTGTTCGAGCTTGCCTGTGATGTAGTCGAGGGCGGCGAGGATCGTGGGCAGTCCGTCAATGCCGCGACGCTTGGCGAACTTCTCGCGGTCGAGCGTGTCGATGGAGACTTCGAGCTGGTCGAGTTTGACGCACGCCTCGGCGTACTTCTTGAGCGCCAACCCGTTGGTCGGCATCGAAGTGTAGAATCCTTTGCGCGCGGCGTACTCGATGTAGTCGGGCACGTTCGGGTTCATCAACGGCTCGCCGCCCGACATGCTCCACGCGAAGACGCCGAAGTCGGCGGCCTCGTCCATGCGCGCGAAGACGCGTTCGCGCACCGCGCGGTCTTCGGGCTGCTGGTTCTGCCAGATAGCGCAGTAGCCGCACTTCATGTTGCAGTGGAGCGTCGTCTCGAACATCACCATGAACGGACGGTTAAAGCCGTGCCGCAATTGGCGGAGCGCGTTTCTCAGCATCAGGCTCTTCTTCACAAACCGATTCCTCTAAACTACACAGCGCGATTCATGGAGACAGGTAGGTCGGACTTGCGGGCGCGAAAGGCAGGGTACGAAAGCTTACATGAATAGAAGATAAACGGTGCGGAATGGTTGGCGTAACCGGGTGGCTGCTGCGGGCGTCTTTAGTCACAGGAAGCGCGGCGGGCCGGCGTTTCTCGCTCCGTCCACCCCGCACCGGCGGCGGGTGGGATTTATTCTACGTTCATCTGTTCGGAGTATGATTAGAGTCCTTTAACACGCCTCGCTCTAATTACCTTCTGACACAAGAGAGTGATAGGGTGCGCATTCTACTGGTCGAGGACGAACCGAGCGCTGCGCGGATGATGGCGAAGGGACTGCGCGAGCAGACATACGCCGTCGATGTCGCGCAGGACGGCGAGGGTGCGCTCTACCAAGCACATGTCAACGACTACGACCTCATCATTCTCGATATCATGCTGCCGGGCAAGGACGGCTTCGAGGTCTGCCGCGAGCTGCGCTCTACGGGCTCGCCCGTGCCGGTGCTGATGCTGACGGCGCGCGACACGATAGACGACCGCGTGGAGGGACTGGACACGGGCGCGGACGATTACCTGACGAAGCCCTTCGACTTCCGCGAGCTGCTCGCCCACATCCGCGCGCTGCTGCGGCGCGGCCAGAGCCTTCGGCCGGACGTGATCGAAGTTGACGACCTCGAAATTGAGATTAGAAAGAGACAGGTGAATCGCGGCGGGCGCGGCGTCCACCTGACGGCGAAGGAGTATGCGCTGCTCGAATATCTCGCGCGTCGCGCGGGCGAAGTCGTCGCGCGCGCGGACATCGCGGAGCACGTCTGGGACGAGAACTTCGACCCCTTCTCGAACCTCATCGAGGTGTACGTCCAGCGGCTGCGGCGGAAGATTGACGACGGCCACGAGACGAAGCTGATTCACACGCGGCGCGGCGCGGGCTATGTTCTGTCGCCAGGGGGCGGAGACCTCGATGCTTGACTCGGTGCGTATTCGACTGACGCTCTGGTACATGAGCGTCCTGGCACTGGTGCTGATCGGCTTCAGCATCGTGCTCTACGTCATGGTCACGCGCAGCCTCTACGAAGACTTGGACGATAACCTGCGGCTCTCTCTTGAGACCGTGACGGTCAAGCTCGTCCGCGAACTCGTCGAGGGCAGACCGGAGAAACAAGCCGCGCTCGACGCGATAAACGAACTCTCGACGCGCGAGGCCGCCGCCGTCTTCAACTCATCAGGCGCGCTCATCGCCGAGCAACCTGCGCAGGGTGACATACACGCCCGCCTGCCCGCCGCCGACTCCATTCCCCCCAAAGAAATTCAGCTTGAGACGCAGTCACAGCGCGTCGGGGGCGCGGATGTCAGCCGCCGCGTCGCCGTCCAGTGCGTCTATACGGCAGCGCAGGACGCGCCCTACGTGCTCGTCGTTAGCAAGTCGTTCGACTCCGTGGAAGATGGAACGGGGTCGATCCGCGACATGCTGTACATCACAGTGCCGGGCGCGCTTCTGATTTCGGGGCTGGGCGGGTGGTTCCTGGCGCGCCGTAGCCTCGCTTCAGTGGTGGCGATGTCCGAGCGCGCCCGCCGCATCAGCGCCGAGAGCCTTGAGCAACGCCTGCCGGTCGTCAACCCGCGCGACGAACTAGGGCATCTCGCCTCAAGCTTCAACGAACTGCTCGCGCGACTCGACGAGTCGTTCTCATACCAGCGGCGCTTCATGGCCGACGCGTCACACGAACTGCGCACGCCGCTCTCCGTCATGCGCACCGCGACGGACGTGACGCTCGAACGCGAAGGCCGCGCCGAGGGCGAGTATCGCGACGCCCTGAAGATCATTGACGAGCAGGTGCGCCGCCTGACGCGCATCGTCGAGGACATGTTCACCCTCGCGCGCGCCGACGTGGGCCGGCGCGGACTTCACCCGTGCGACTTCTATCTCGACGAGTTGATTACTGAAACGGCGCGGGCCGCGGACGTGTTGGCCTCGCGTAAGAAGGTCTCAGTCACTGTAGCCCCCGCGTCGGAGACGCCCTTTCAGGGCGACGAAGGACTACTGCGTCAGATGCTCTTGAATCTCCTCGACAACGCCGTCAAGCATACCCCTGCGGGCGGCTCCGTCCACGTGCGATTAGCGTGCGCCGACGGGCACCATTCGATCACGGTCAGCGACACGGGCACGGGCATCCCCGCCGAAGCGCAGCCCCACATCTTCGAGAGGTTCTACCGCGTAGACAAGGCGCGCTCCCGCGCCGAGGCCGTCCACAGCGAAGGCAGCGGTGCTGGGCTCGGCCTATCTATCTCGCGCTGGATAGCCGAAGCGCACGGCGGCTGCCTCGAACTCCGGCACACAGGCGAGGACGGCAGCACCTTCGTCGCCACGCTGCCGGCTACCGACATCACCGGGGCTTGATTACAAAGCCTGCCCCACCGTCATATACTTTGCGGCAATTCAAGAAGAGGACGCCTGTACTTTACATCAGCAGATAAAGGCGTTCTCGGATGCCGCTGATGTTAGTAAATAATGTGAAGACGTTTAGTAAAATATCTGAAGATTTACACAAAGGTCATCGCCATCGCGAATCAGAAAGGCGGAGTCGGCAAGACCACCGTCACTCGGGAACTATCGGCCTGTTGTGCGCTGCGCGGCTTCCAGACGCTCGCTATTGAGTGCGACCCGCAGGGTAACCTGACTTCCTCTTGGGTTGACCCCGATGTCTACGAGGCCACGCTCTCGCACGTGCTGATTGAGCCCGACTCGCCTGCGGGTCTGAAGTCAGAGCCCCTGCCCTTGGACGACGCCATTGTCGAGAGCCCAATAGAAAATCTCGACCTTGTGCCCGCTGACATCAGGCTGGCCCGCTTCGAGATGCAGCCCGACTATCTGACGCACCGGCTCAACAATCAGATCAAGGAGCATGGCGCTTCGTATGACCTCGTATTCCTTGATTGCCCGCCGCAACTTGGCAAACTTCTTACGGCGGCATTGTATGCGGTGATTAATCTCTACAAACCTTCAAGGAATCTGTCCGCCGAGTCAAGACAGGCCGTCGAGGCAGCCATTAAACTTGTAGGGCACGTCTTTGATATGAACTTGCATGACTACTCAAAAGTCGCGGAAGCCCCATCGCAGAAGCTGCCCGCGGTGCTCTACGCCAAATCACACAGGGCGGCCGATCAGTGGTGGGGATTCACCGACGAAGTGCTAGAGAAGTTGAGGATGCCGAAGCAGAAGATAGTTGCCATCAAATGAGGTGACCTATGGCAGAGACGAAACCCAAGCAATCCCCTTCACTGCGCACGCCGAAGCCGAAAAAGCTCGGGCTTATCGTACCTCCGGCCCTCAGGCTGCCGCACGAAGAACTGATTAAGTCTCAAAATAGCAAGCCGGAAGGGAGTATGCCTAGTCTGACTACTATGACTAGGCTGCCTAGTCATAGTAGTCAGACTAGGCATACTGATGCGAGCGAGAAGAGCACTGCAATCGCGCAGGGCGGAGTTCCCATCTCGCCCGCCCGCGACTACACCAAGGTTGCTAACTCAATAAGGCGCGAGGCGGTGCCCGCCGGACTCTTCAAAGGCAAGAGCAAGCAACTCTATGATGAGCTTTACGCCCTGACTCGTGGAGCGGTCGTGCCGAAAAGGAAGGTGCGCATCTCACGTCCAAAGTTGATGAAGTTGGCGCACATCGGCTCTCGCGTCACCTTCGACACAAACGTCAATCACCTGCATGCGGTCGGCCTGATCGAAGTCAAGGTACTTACAGGAGAACACGAGGGCAATGAATACGAAATCTTCATTCCTGAGGAGCTAGAGAGCGAATTAAGTATGCCTAGTCAGAGTAGTCAGACTAGTCAGACTAGCCATGCCCAGAAACAGACAGACTAGTCAGACTAGAAACTAGTCAGACTAGGCATACTCTATCCGTTGAAGGCAATGATAGTTACATTGAACCCAAGACTTCTTTTAAGACTAAAGAGGAAAAATTTGATGATGAGGCTTTCGCCGCGCTGGTCGCGAGCTTCAGGCAAGCTACGAGAGAGATCACCGGCAAAGAGACTTCTGCTCCGGAGGCAGAGCGTTGGAGAGAACTGGCGGAACTACTCATCACCGAGTTGAGAATTGCCGCCGAGCGCACCGATGGCGTCTCAAGCGTCCCCGCCTTTCTCACCGAGCATCTGCGCCGTCGGCTCTGGAAGAAAGATAAACGGGAGGTCGAACGCGAGGCGGCAGAGAGGACGGGAGCAACGGTGCAGGCCGTGGATGCAAGCAAGTGCTTGGATTGTGGAGGGAGCAACTTCTATTATCCGGGAGGGTACGAGGAGGGGTCGCCAAGTGCAGACACGACAAACTTAGCCGGGTGGAATGACACGGCCGAAGCGGCAACATCAATCTCATTTCAGAACGAATAAACACAAGCTGCATGGAAGCACCTCTCCAAATAGACCTCGGCACCGTCGAGACGCTGCTCGGAAACTTTCAGTTCACATTCGTAGTGAGCGAGGAAGGGGACGCGCACATACAAGTGTACGCTGTTGACCCGTCGAGCGCGGGAAAGTCCGGAGTCATGTTGATGCTTGACGCGCAGGGCTACGAGCGGCTCAAGGCGATTATCAAGGGTGCAGACGGTGTGATTGACCAAATGATACGGGAGGGGCGTATCAAGAGGATGGTGCTGCCTTACTGAATCAGAGGCGTCTTGACACTCGCAAAGTAATCCGCGGTTTCTCCCCGAGCCGGAAGGAGCAAAGATTCAATATGAAGCGCCGAGAGTTCTTAAAGCAAAGCGCACTTGCGGCCGCCTTCGCCCTTCCCGCATGGAAGACGACGGCCTTTACTCAAGTTAGACTTGAACGAAAAGGCGCGGCTCAGAAGGTCATCATCGTTGGCGCGGGCCTCGCGGGTCTTTCGGCCGCTTACGAGCTGACAAAGGCGGGTCACGACGTAACGATCCTTGAAGCTCAGGCGCGTCCGGGTGGTCGCGTCCGCACGCTCCGCGAACAATTCTCTGATGGACTCTACGCTGAAGCCGGTGCGATGAATGTTTTTGACACCCATACGTGGACGCTGAAATACATCAAGCTCTTCGACCTCACGCTCGATCCGGTCGTGCCGTCCACCCTTGCCTCGGTCATCTACATTCGAGGTCAACGCATCGAGGCGAAGCCGGGGCAGGCTATCGCATACCCTCTCGCACTGAAGCCTGACGAGATGGCTCTTGGCCGAAAGGGGCTGTGGGAGAAGTATGTCGGGCCGGTCTTGCATGATGTCAGCGATTACACCGCGCCGGGTTGGCCGCCACGCTCGCTTCAAAAGTATGACCGGATGACTTTCTACGAGTTCTTGCGGAGTCAGGGCGCATCACCCGATGCGGCTTCGCTTCTGGGGCTCGGCGGGCTCGGCGGACTGGGTGACGGGGTGCGGAGCGTGTCGGCGCTCGTCCTGCTTCGCGAGGCCGCGCACAGAGCACTGATGAAGCAGAACTACACCATTCGTGGTGGGAGCGATCTTCTGCCGCGAGCATTCGCCGCGCGTCTGACGGATAAGATTCGCTATGGCGCGCCCGTGGTCAAAATCGAGCACGATGCGAAGCAGGTGCGGGTCGTCTACTTGCAGGCAGGCGCGCCGACCAACCTTGCGGCGGACGCCTTGATTTGCACCGTGCCGTTTTCCGTCCTGCGGCACATGGACATCTCTCCACGTTTCTCTCCCGAGAAGCAGCAGGCGATTGAGCAACTGCCTTACACTTCGGTCGCACGTACCTACCTGCAAACGAGAAAGAAGTTCTGGCTCGACGAAGGTTTGAGCGGCTCGGCCACGACCGACATGTCGAACATGATGGTCTTCGACGGGGCCCCGAATCAAGAGGGGACTCGCGGCATCCTTGAATCGTATCTCGCAGGCCCGCAGGCACGGCAAGTGACCGCGATGAAGGAGGGCGAGCGTTTAAGTTCGGTGCTCGGGTCGGTGGAGAAAGTGCATCCACGCATCAGGCAGAATTTTGAAGTGGGCACGACGAAGTGCTGGGACGAAGACGAGTGGGCGCGCGGCGCATATGCATGGTACAAGCCGGGGCAGATGAGTTCGCTGCTGCCGCACGTGGCGCGTCCCGAGGGGCGCATCCATTTCGCGGGCGAGCACGCGTCGTCTCTCTTCGGCTGGATGCAGGGGGCGCTCGAATCGGGGAACCGCGCGGCGCAAGAGGTGAACGACGCGTCGTAAAAAAAAGAACCTGTCACCAATCTCCGCTCGGCGGTGTTCTACTTCTGTAACGCTGTGAAAATCTAAGCCGAGGAGATAGAGATATGAACAGGAGTATCCAAAATTTAATGACCGCGAGTTCATTCGCAAGGCGAAGGCCGACGGCGTGCCGCTCGATGTTGAAGAGCTGGTGCAAAAACGCATCGGCGTGTGGGGGAAGTAATTAGCAACGTCGCGAATTCACTCCGCGCTGAATAAGCTATTTCCTGTAGACGTAATAGACAGCGCCCGCGTGGTCGTCGGTTAAGAGGAATGCATCCTTCCCGAAGCTGAAAATATCCGCCGGTCGCCCGTAGACTACCCCCGACTGTTGAAAGCCCGTGATGAAGTCCGTGGGCGCGCCGCCGTCGGCGGGGACGCGCACGACGCGGTAGCCGCGCTCAAGACTCTTATTTGTCGAGCCGTGAAGTGCGACGAGGAAAGAGTTGCTTAACGCGGCGTCGCTTCCCGAGTCGAAGTGCTCCAGCCCAAGCGGCGCGCTGTGTGCATCGAAGGCCGCAAGCGCCGTGGGCACGTTCTTACAGGCCATCTTCTTCCCGCGCGGGTTGAATTGCGGGTCAGGGAAGACCTTCGCGCCGGATTGAAAGCAGTAGGGCCAACCGTAATTCACTCCGTCCCGTAGCGCATATATCGTATCGGCGGGCCTGTCTTTGCCGAGATGGTCGGCTCCCATATCGGTGGCGAACAAACGCCCTTCGACCTCACGCATTCCAACCGCGTTGCGCAGGCCGCGCACGAAGACGTGCCGGTTCCCGCCATCCGCGTCCATCTCAATGACGGTGGCGCGCACCTCCTCTTTTTCAATGCACGCGTTACAACTGCTCCCGACTGAGACGTAAATCTTACCGTTGCTTCCAACGACGACGGTGCGTGTCAGGTGCCACCCGCCGTACTTGTAGTTCAACCCGTAGTCGGGAAAGGTTGCGAGCACTTCGGGCTGCCCCGTAGGTGCGTCCGTGCCCGCCTCGTACCTGTAACGCAGCAGGCGGTCGGTCAACGCCAGATAGAACCAATCGTCGCCGCTACTGTCCCTGTAGAAGGCTACGCTGTTGGGGTTGCGCAGGCGCGTGAGGTAGGGAACTACCTTCTTGAAACTCATGCTCGCGGGGTCGAACTGATCGAGGATGTAGACGACGCCCTTCCGGTTATCGGTGAGGTCGTGCATGTCCGTGACGAAGATTCTCCCGTCCGGGCTCCGCGCCATGAAGCGCACGCGCTTGAGCCCCTGCGCCGCGACGCTGAGCCCGAAGCCTTCGGGCAGATTCAGTGTGAAAGATTTGCCGCCGGAGAGCGAGACGCGTTGGGGCTTCAATCTCCGGGAGCGTTCGGCTCTATTGCCGACACGCTGCGCCGCCACGTTAGCGGTAAAGATAAGAAGCGCGGCGAACGCGAGCGACGCCGTGCGTTGGTGCGACATGGCCTGCCTCGGAAAGAGTGGGTAAGAGAGCCGGGAGATGATATTACGGCTCGCGGCCGAACCGAAATGGTCAGTGGCCTCGAACGCTACTCGGCGGAATAAAAAGAAGCCCCGGCAGAGATGTTCCTGCCGGGGCTATTCAATTCATCTCGTCTTGAGCGTTGACAGCGTGCGATGCTCAGGCGTCGTTGCATACTCGACGCCTGACCGTCGCGCGCTCTATCTCACCGAGAACTGCACCGTGTGCGGGGCCGGGTCGCCGGTCACCGTGAAGCTCAAGAGATAGGTGCCGGTTGGATACCCCTTGGTGCTCAGGTTGAAGATGTATCCGGTTCCGGTGTTGCGGAAGTTGAAATCAGGATTCGCATTGCCCGAATCGTTAAGTTGCGCCGGGGCGCTTGACGTGATCTGAGTGACGCCGACCGCGTGAACGACGATGGCCGGTGACGAAACGTCGCCGTTGCTGGCGTTGCAGAGTTGGAGCTTGATGGGAATAGTGCTCCCGCTCTGTGCCGCCTTCGTCGGGTCATACTGCACGCAGACGCCGTAGGTGATGAACAACGTGCCGCCCGCGTAGGTGATCGTGTAGTTCGGCGAGGTCAACCCGCTCGGTGTGACCGTGTAAGAGCCGACGCCGCTCGCGGCCGTGGCCGGAGTGCTGAAGACGAGCGCGCCTCCGAGCACACCCGACGTCTGGTTGAGCACGAAGCCCGAGTAGCTAACGGTAAACGCGGGGTTCGCCGCGCCGAAGATTTTCATCTTGTTGTCGGCCGTCACGATGAGCGCGGCCTTGTTAATCGTCAGGCCGCCACCCGCGAAGGTGATCGTGTAGTTAGTCGAGCTAAGACCGCCCGGCGTGACGACGTAGACGCCCGCATCACTCGCATCGTTGGCGATGGTCGCAAACGACAGCGTGCCGAGAAGCGAAGCCGGGCCGTCGCCGTTGACGAAGCCGGAGTAGCTTGCGGTGAACGCCGGGTTCGGCGAGCCGTAAGTCTTCTGCTTGTCGTCGGCCGTTATGGTCAGCGCGGCCTTCTTCACCAGCAGCGTCCCGTCCACGAAGTTAATCACGTAGGACGAAGAGGTCAGGCCGCCCGGTGTGACCGCGTATGTGCCCGCACCGCTCGACTGCGTGGCCGAGGTGGTGAAGGCGAGCGCGCCGCCGAGATTGGCAGGCCCCTCGTTGTTGACGAAGCCCGTGTAGCTCACGGTGAACGCAGGGTTCGGCGTGCCGTAGACCTTGGACGTGTCCACGGTCTTGATTGTCAGCATCGCCTGATGAACGTCAATGCTCACATCCTTCGACACGGCTTCGTAGTTGGCCGCGTCCGCGGGCGTGAAGTCGGTGTGGAGGTTCTGACCCGTTCCGACGCCGAGTATCGTCCCGAGGGCGGGCGTGTAAGCGAAGTTGCCCGCGACGACAGGGCCGCTCACTCCGCGCGTCGCCGTCGCGTTGAGCTGCGACTCGCTGAGCGGCGTGCCGTAGATGATGGCCGAAGGGTTGTTCCAGTTGATGATGGGTGTGGCCTTGTTAACCTTGACGGCCACGGGCTCGCTGCTACCGGCGGTGTGGTTAAGCGTCTCGCCAATCGAAGCGACGACCGTGTAGTCACCCGCGTTGACAGGCGCAGACGTGCCGCCCGGATTGTAGGTCAGCGTCACCGCGCCGAGGTCTATGCCGTCAACACCCTTCGCCGTGCCGCTGCCTTCGCAGGGCGCTCCGCTGTAGGTGCAGGTGTTGCCGCCCGCCGTGACAATCGGCGCGACCTTGTTGACGATCAGCGTGCCGGTCGCGTCGTCCGCCTGATAGTTGTCGTTCGTGAGCGAAGCGATGACGGCATAGCTACCCGCGTTGGTCGGCGGCGTAGTCGAGCCGTTGTAAGTGACAACAACGCCGCTCAGACCGGCCGGAGTGGTTGTCGCAGACGCGACCTTCGGCGACCCGTTGTAGTTCTGGTTCAGGTCGGCGAGCGAGATGGTCGCCTGCGCCTTGTTAACGTTAATTGAAACGTCCTTCAGCGCCTTGTTGTAGTTGGTCGCGTCTGTTGGGTTGAACTCGACGTGGAGCGTCTGGTTGTCGCCCGCGTTGAGTATCGTCCCCGTCGCGGGGGTATAGACGAAGCTACCCGGCACGGAGGCGGTTGCGTTGAGTTGCGTCGCGTCGAGCGGCGTGCCGTAGATAATCGCCGACGGGTTGTTCCAGTTGATGGCGGGCGTCACCTTCTCGACGGTCAGGCTGTTCGAGCCGTTGGTGCCGGCATATGCCGAGTCGGAGGCGAACTTCGCCGAGACGTAGTTTGCATAGACGCCTGCGTTCAACCCCGCGAGGCTCACGTTAGGAATCGTCGCCACGCCGCCCGCGTCAGTCGTCGCCGAGTTACCGGCGAAGTTGCTGCCGTTGAGCTTGAAGGTAACGAGCTTGCCCGCGAGCGGACTTCCGCTCGAAGTGAGCGTCGCCGTGAGCGTCGTCGTCCCACCGTAAGCTCCGGTCGCGGGGCTGAGGTTCAGACTCGTCGCGGGAAGCGGCGTGTTGCTGTTGCAGATGGTCACGTCGCTCAAGGTCGGCGTGATTGCCGTGTTGGTGGTGCTCAGGTACGCCTTGTACTTGAGATAGCGGAAGCCGTTGAACTGGCTGAGCGAAGCGCCGCTCGTCGTGAAGAAGCTCCCGGATGTGCCGTCGGGCCCGACGAAGTTGAAGAGCCCGCCCGCGTTGTTGCTTGCCGCCGCCTGAAACTTCAGGGTCGTGCCTGCGGGCGTGGTCGCGTTCCAGGAGAGCGTGCTCCAAGCGGCCATCGTACCGTCGGCCTGATTGGCGTCCTTCGGCGCGGAGACGAAGTTGCCGCTCGTCACGTAAACCTGCGGAACGACGTAGACGCGGAAGGCGAGGTCGAGAGTGACACCACCTAAGGTAAGGGTGGCCCAGCTCGTGCCGCTGTTGGACGATTGGAGCCACGCGCCATTGGGGTAGACGTTTGTGTTCGTGCGTACCGCGAGGTACGGGCCGCTCCCCGTGCCGGCCCTGAAGACGAGGGCATAGAGCGTGCCCGAGTTGACGGTGGGCGGGGCGGCGAAGTTCACGCTATACCAAGCGTTGGTATTGGTGACGACGCTCGTCAGGTTCGCGGTCGCGAGCACGGTGCTGCCGGGTGCGCCGGAGACGGTGTTGCGGATTTCGACGATCAGCGTACCCGCGACGCCGTTGAGCGCCGCCTGAAAGTCTACCTGATTGAGTTTGCCCGTGGCCGAGGGCGTAAAGGTCTGCGCCTGCCATGTGGTTGTGGTTATCGAATTGGAGAAAGCGCTGAGCGTCGTCTGCTCTTCCGTGACCGCCGCCGGAAGGGCGAGCGTGACGTTGCCCGGCGAGGTCGTTACGTCAACGTTGCTCGCCATGCCGGTCATGAAATCCGATTGGTTCGTGTCGGCCGGGCACGCGGAGGAAGGCGCGGCGGTGAGCGCGAAGTTCTTCGTCGTGACGGACCCGTTCGTTGCCGCCACGTTCGTCGCCGTGCCGTTGTTGTAGCCGATGGCCGCGACGGTCATGTTATAAGTCCCGGCCGGGATGGACGCGAACTGGTACAAGCCGTTCTCGTCCGTGCTCGTTGAGTTGCTGCCTGCGGTAACGGTCGCGTTGGCGATGGGCGCGCTTGTGCCCGCGTCGGTGATCGTGCCCAGAAGGACTGCGGGACTCGCGGCGATTGAAAGCTCCCACATGCCGCGCCCGTGCGTGGCGATCCGAAGCGTGCGGCTCGTGTTCTGAACCGCCATGTCAAAGACCGCAACGCGAGGAAGCCCGTTGCTGAAAGGGGCCCACGTCGTGCCGCCATTCACCGAGCGATAGACGCCGATGTCCGTGCCCGCGTAGAGCGTGTTCGAGTCAGCGGGGTCAACGACGAAGGCGTTAACCGGAACGTCGGGAATCTGATTGCCATCAACGCCCGTCCACGTCGGCGTCGCGCTGCTGAGGTTCGTCGTCTTGTAGATGTGCGAGGTTGAGTTACCGAAGTAGTTCGAGAGCGTCACGTAGGCCGTGTTCGAGTTGTTCGGGTCAATCGCAACGCGTGCGATGTACCTGGCGGGAATCGTTCCCGTCACATCCGTCATCGGGTTCGCGCCGGTCACGGTGCGGTAGACCTTGCCGTTCTTGAGGCCGACGATGCGTACCGCGTCGGTCTGCGGCGAGATGCCGATGGCGCTGACCGCGACGCCCGAGACGAAAGTCTGACTAACGGCGGTCATCGTCACGCCGCTGTTGGTCGAGCGGTAGAGCTTGTCCGTGCCGAAGTAGAGCGTGTTGGGGTTGCCCGGCCCGAGCGCCATCGGCGCGTAGAAGCTGACCGCCGTGTCGGTGCAACTGAGGCCGTTGGCCGTCCCGCCGCAACCGAACACAGACCAATTCTCGAAGGCCGTCGAGCTGGTCGTCGTCGCGAAGGCGACGAGCCCGCCCGTGCCGACCTGATTGAAGTATGTGTGGTACTGGCGAACGGTCGTCGTGTTGGTGGCGTTCTGGTCAATGAGTGCGTAACCGCCATCGCCGAAGTCGGTGCGCGTCCAAGTGCCGTCGGGGCGCTGCCGCTCGGTGCCGTTGTCCTGCGTGCCGCCGATGGTGTAGTTCGGGTCGGTCGGATGCAGAGCGATTGACTGGAACTGCGTGGCGTTGAAGCCCGTGTTGTTGAGGCTCGTCCAGCTTGCCGCCGCGTTCGCGGACTTCCAGACGCCGCCGTCGCTGCCGAACCAGATGGTGTTGTTGTTCGAGGGGTCAATCTCAATGACGTGGCTGTCGGCGTGCAGACCCGTCTGCGTCTTGGTAAAGGTCGGGGTCGCCGCCGCCGCGTTCGTGGACTTCTTCATGATGGCGGTGGCGGTGCCGTCGGCGTTGCCGCCGATGTAGAGGATGCCCGCGTTGAGCGGGTCAACCGCGATGGGCATGTCGTAGGTGCATTGCGTGCCGCAGAAGCCCGTCGCATTCGCGAGCGCGGCAGACCACGTTTGGCCTCCGTCCAATGAGCGGAACACCGAGCCGTTCGCATCGCTCGAAGCCGCGTAGACGGTGACGACTCCGCCGACCTTGTTGACTGCAAGCTCGACGCGTGCGGTGGCGGTGGCGCTACCGGCCGCGAGCGTTCGCGCGAAGGTCGGGTTTGCGGCAAGCGCGTTTGTCGTGCGATAGACGCCGCCGTCACTCGCGGTGCTGAAGCCGACGACCGTGGCGAGCATCGTGTTGGGGTTGCCCGGCTCGAACTCCATGTCGGTCACGCTGCGGTTGCCTGCGTTGACCGTGTTCGTCGTTATCTTCTGGAAGGTGGCGTTCGACGAGGTGGCGTTCGTCGAGCGGTAGAGGCCGCGGCTCGCCGTCGCTGTTCCCGCGTCGCAGCCGAGGCCGCCGATGCCGCCCGAGTTGGCGGCGATGAAGATGATGTCGGGATTGGTCGGGTGAACGAGCACCTTCGAGATTGCGCGCCCGGTGAGCACGTCGCTGTTGGCTGTGTCCTTGTTGAAGGGGCCGGAGAGAGCGGGGCTCGTGCCGTCGGCATTGTCAATGCGGTAGACGCCGACGCCGAAGTATGTGTCGCAACTGAAATTGCCTTCGCCCGTGCCGACGTAGATGGTGGAGGGCTGCGAAGGGGCGATGGCGATTGAGCCGACGGCGAGCGTCTGCGCGTTATCAAAGATGGCCGTCCACGTCGCGCCGCCGTCGAGCGTGCGGTAGACGCCGCCCTGCGCGGTGCCGACGTAAGCGATGTCGGGATTCGTGGGGTGGATGGCGATGGCGCTGACGCGTCCGCTGACGGCCTGCGTTACGCCGAAGGTCTGACCGTTCGGAAGCGGAGCCGGGCCGATGGGCGTCCATGCGGGAGCGCCGATTGAAGCCGCGCTCACGCTCGCACCCGCGAAGCTCCCGCTCGCCGCGCTCTCCGACGCGAGTGAGCCCGACCCGGCGCTCAACGTGCCCGAGACCGAAGCTCCTTTGCCGTTACCCTTGTCATTCTTGTCGTGCTTGCCTTCCTGCTGCTCCATCTGGCCGATGGCACGGCCGCGCGCGCCGGGGTCGAACGATTTGCCGTGTTCGATGCCGCGCAGTTGATTGATGTGAGCTTCGCGACGTGAAAGGTAGTCTTCCTTGCTTATCTTCCCGATCATGAAGGCAGGCAAGTCCGCGTCGTCATCGCCCTCTTGCTCAACCCTCTCGCCCTCTTTGAATTTCGTCCGCGCCGAAGCGCCCGAAGCGCCGCCCGTCGCGACGACCGTGAAGATGACATCATCGGCCTTCGAGGCGGCCGCGTTCGCTTCACCCTTACCCGAAGACTCGGCGCGCGCGTTGTGCTTTGAGCTTTCACCGCTCTCTTGCTCAGGCATCGAGATCTGTACGATGAATGAGCCGTTCTCGTCGGCCGTCGCCTGAAGCGTGGCGTCCCCGGCTTCGGACGAACCGGCGCTGAGGACGATTGTGATCGTCTCGCCCGGTGTCCAATTGCTGCCGGTGAAGGTGACGGACTCGCCCGGCTCGTAGACGCTCTTGTCCGTGCTGATGGTCGGCTTCTCTTCGACGAGAGAGGCAGAGACGCCGGACGGCGCAGCTGCGGCATGTGTCGCTCTGACCGGAGCAGCGGCGGGGGCGGCGCTCATCAGACGGTCGATCAATTTCGCTGAAGACGGTACGGAGGCGACAGCCGCGGTCGCGGTCGCGATGATGACGAAGACGGCAATCAGACGGATGCTTCTCTTCGTCGCACGCGCCTTTGCGGCGAGCGTGCGGACGTGGGCGGAGATGGAACGCGCTTTACTCATCAGGGAAGATTCCTTTCGTAACGGTGAACTCGATGGATAGGGAAGGGCTTGGACAGCAAAAGATTTCTACGGGGCGGCTCGCAATTTTTCGTGAGAAGAATGGGGCCTCGACTACTTACAGAAAACGGTGATGCGTGACGGCGACCGTGAGACGGTAAGCACTGTCCGCCAGCGGCTCGGCGCGCAGCACCTTGCCGTGCAGCGCGACCGTGGCATCGTGAATGTCCGCGACCACGAGAAGCTGCTCACCCGTTTCGACGTGATGCGACAGCCGCAGGTCAAACTCCGCGGCGCTGAAATTGTCGAGCAAGGTCTGTGTGTGAAACTGCGCGCCGGACGAATCAACGCCGCGCACCTGCGCGGGGAAGAGTCCGTAGATGCGCGGCTCCGCATCGCGCCTTGCCTGTGGCTCGGGCGAAGTGCTTTCGGCGGTGCTGAAGTTGAACTGTTCCACGTGTTGATTCATCGGCGGGCGCTTTCGCTCCTGACTAAACATGCGAGAGGATACAGGCCGGACGCGCGAAGCACATCTACCGTTTGTCCCTTTTTTGAAGTGCAAACTTCTCTTAATTTTGCGGCGCGTGGGTACGAACCTCCACGGCCGGAGGTACATTTGTACCGGCCCCGAAGATTCGTGAGACTGTTTGAAAGGGAAGCGAAGGAGGGCCGACGTGCCGACTCTCCGAGGCAAGCGTGGATGTCAGGAAGAAGGCTTCACGAGGCCGTGCTGGTATGCGTAGACGAGGAGCGCAAGGCGGCCGCCTTTGATGTCGAGCTTGTCGTAGATTCTCGTCAGGTTATTGCGCACGGTGGACTCGGCCATGTTCATCTGCCCCGCAATCTGCTTGTTGTCGAGCCCTTTGCCGAGGTATGTGATGAGCGCGCGCTCGGTCGGCGTCAGCCCCG
The DNA here is from genome assembly GCA_032230645.1 of Acidobacteriota bacterium. Lineage (GTDB taxonomy): Bacteria > Acidobacteriota > Blastocatellia > Pyrinomonadales > Pyrinomonadaceae > QHXN01. The sequence goes on from JAVXWN010000206.1 coordinate 29,023, forward strand.
CAATCTTGTTGACTTCCGGGTCGGACTGCGCCGCGCCGCCTCTTCTGCTCTCCATGAGCCTTCTGGCTGCGCCGGGCTCGAACCAGTAGTCGCCCGTGCGGTGAACTTTTTCGATGGCGTTGAGCAGTTCCGAGACGCCGTTCTCTTTGAGCACGACGCCCTTCGCGCCAAGCTCCATCGCGCGGTCGCGCTTCTCCGTGTCGCGCAAGCCCGTCAGGATGATGACGCTCGCGCCTTCAGCCGCTCCGATGATCTCGGGCAAGAGGTCGAGACCGCTGACCCCGCCGAGGTCTAGGTCGAGCACAACCACGTCGGGCTGCTCGCGCTTAACGACTTCGAGCGCGGCGGCGCGGTCGCCCGCATCGCCTACGACCAGCATCCCCGGTCGGCTCTCGATGAACTCGCGCAGCCCGTCGCGAATGATCCGGTGATCGTCTATCAGCACAATACGGATGGGGAGCGTTTGCGTGTCTGACATCAACGTCAGTCCTCCGAAGCTAGAGCGGAATCTCGACTACCACGATTGTTCTATCCTGACCCATTTGTTCGACGCGCGCGTGCCCGCCCAACTCGCGCGCCCGCTCGGAGATTGATCCGGGCGTGAAGAGCGTGGACGTTTCCGCCGCGCGATTATTTTCAATGCGCAGCGTGCAATCTCTCTCGCTGCCCTCCAACCTGAGCACGATGTGCGTGGCGCTCGTGTGCTTTCTGACGTTGCTCAACCCCTCGTGAACGAAGCGAATTATTTCGGCGGCAAGACGGTCGTTGACGTTGAGCCTGCCCGCGCACTCGACCTGTACTTCAATGTCGTAATCCTCGCTGAACTGTGCGGCGAAGCGTCGCACGGCGGACGGAAGATCGTCCCTACTTTCATCGGAGTCTTTCAACCCGCGCACGAAACCGCGCAGGCTATTGACCTCTTCCGCCGTGCTCTGGAACAGACGCTCTACGTCCTCCGTGACATCCGCGCCGCCCGATGCCGCGAGCTTGTTCCTGATGGCGGCCAGCCTGAACTGTAATCCGAGGTAGGGCTGAATGACGCTGTCGTGAATGTCGCGCGCGAGTCGCTGGCGCTCCTGCTCGGCAGCGTTCGACACGAGCCGTTCAAGTAATCGGATGTTATCAAGTACGGGCGAGACCTGCTCGACGATCTGCTGTAGAAACTCAACGTCCGGGTTGGCGAAAATCCCACGCCTTCCCGTCAGATAGAGCCGCCCCACGATGCGGCCCCGAAAACGCGCGGGGACGGAAATGAACGACTCCGCTTCCAGTCGTTCGGCGAGTGCTTCGGTCTCGGCCCGGTCGCTTGCCGCGCCCATCTCATCTGCCGGGGCGGAAGTATAGTGACCCTTCTTTCTAACGCGCCGGGCGGTTCGCCTGCCATTGTAAACGACCGAGAGATTTTCGGGCAGTGAACTCAGCAGGTGTGCCAGCGGCGTGGGAATCTGTTCCAGACGCGGAGGGCCTTCGACGGCCTCGCGCCCGCTTGTCATCAAGTAATGTTCAGCCGCCTGTGCCTCAGACCAGACGAGCAGGCAACTGTCTGCGTCGTAGAAGGCGCGCAGCCTCCTCATGATAGAGCCAAGCGTGTGCGCGATGCCGAAGCGCGGGTTCGCAAGCCTCGTCACCTCCCTGAGAAGATTTAGTTGCCGCTTGAGCCTGATCTCGTTTCCTCCCCAGTAAGCCATCATGTACCCGAGCACGAGCAGGTAGGTGGGGCGCAGCAGAAAACGGTTCCACTCGAAGTGTGGTTGCGGCGGCGCGCTCACGAAACCGACGAGGGTGAACGAGAGCGCGGACACGACGGCCACGCTCAGCCCCGCCTTGAACCCCTGACGGAAGGAGGCCACCAGAATTGCGAAGAAGAAGAAGAAGAAAAAGATGCTGTTCGTGCCGCTGCTGAGCGAGACGAGTACAAGGTAGCAGCCCACGTCAACCCAGGGAACGACTCTCTCCCACGCCTGACTTTCTTGAAGCGCAGGAAGGAAGTAGAGCGCCGCGCTGTACAGAATATAGAGGGTGAGCGCAGCGTATGTGGCCGCGACGAAGCGATCCGGCTCCGAGGGGTCGATGTAAATGATGATTAGCGCCGAGAGCGACAGGACAAGTCTCATCAGGCAGACCATCCGTTCGTCCACCGACTCGGGCGTGAGCGTGGCCCCGGTCGCGTCGTGTGTGCCGCTCTCGCCCTCTCTCTCAGTCATGAAAAGCTCCTTACCGAAAGTCGCTTGCGCGCTCAGGCCGGTGTCCGCTCGAATCATCCTGCCGTTGAAGAATTACGCTTGACCGGTATGCGCGCGTGGAAAGCTCACAAACTAGAGACGCGGGCTTGGCCGTTTCCTATACAAGCCGACGCCCATGGTTTATGTTTGTCTATCGTCGGTCGAGATTGATTTCATGAAGTGTCGGAGGTCTGCGACACGCCGCGGGAACGACAACCCGTGCGAGTGAAAGGCGCGAATTCGATGAGTAGAACGGGAAGCATTTTAATCATTATCGCCATGCTCGGTTTACACGGCAACGTCAACGCGCGTCTTCTCGACGGCTCTGCACGAACAGCCGGAATTGTCCGACGCGGCAGGCGTCCGACGAATAAGAGTAGTGCCCACCGCCCTCGTACCCGAAAACTGCACAAAGCTGCTCTTCCCATTGCTTCCGGAAAGAGACACATCTCGCCCACAGGTCAGCCAGCCAATCTTGCGCCGCAACCCGAAGACATTCCTCCCGTCAAGCCGCCTAAGAAGAGACTACCCCCTGCCGATAAAAGGAACCCCGGTCGGTGACATACCGGCGGCCTTTCTGCCATCCAAGCGCATGCCGGGCAGTCTCTCCAACATACGTCCGATAACGCCGGTTAACGCGACTACAACGCCATCTTTTGCGGTACGTAACTTCTATTTATCGGACATGCGCCTCCTGATTCAACAGCTTTCCCAACAATCAAACCTACTGTGTGTCGCCGCACATACATCCCCCGGCACATAGGGTATAATTCCTGCCTTAACACCTCTCAGGAGTCTACTGTCTGGCCTTGCCGGATTAGAAAGTCTCCACCTGCCCGCCAATTCAGTATCGGCACACCCGACTGCCGTTTGCTTTCATTGGTGGTGGCACTGGGCTCAATAACGGAGGGGACGACGCGTCACTTGAAGACAGCAGAGCGTTGGCGTTAGTGGAGTATGAGAGCAGGTATCGGTAAGAGGAGGTCTTGAGATGGAAAAGATGCGCGCTACTGTTTTCCACGGCGTGAACGACATTCGCGTCGAGGAAGTTGAACGTCCACGTGCGGGAGTCGGCGAAGCGGTCATTCGCGTCACGCTGACGACCATCTGCGGCACAGACCTGCACATCGTGCGCGGCGAGTATCCGGTGAAGCCCGGCCTCGTCATCGGTCACGAGCCGGTAGGAGTCATTGATGAGCTCGGCCCCGGAGTTACTGGCTACAAGCTTGGTGAGCGCGTACTCGTAGGTGCGATCACGCCCTGCGGCCAGTGTCGCGCGTGTCTGTCCGGCCAGCTTTCGCAATGTGGTCATGGTGAAGGCTTCGAGGCTCTGGGCGGCTGGCGCTTCGGTAACACGATCAACGGCGCACAGGCCGAGTACCTGCTCGTGCCGAACGCGCAGGCCAATCTCGCACGGATTCCCGACGAGCTGACCGATGAACAGGTCGTTCTCCTCGCCGACATCGCCTCGACCGGATTCAGCGGCGCGGAGTCGGGTCAGATTAAGATCGGCGACGCCGTAGTCGTCTTCGCGCAGGGGCCCATCGGGTTATGCGCCACCGCGGGAGCAAAGCTGATGGGCGCATCGCTCATCATCGCGGTCGATGGCGACCGAAATCGCCTCGCGATGGCGCGCGAGATGGGCGCGGACGTGACGCTTGATTATCGTGAATCGGATGTGGTCGCGGAAGTGCGGAAGTTGACCGGCGGAGGCGCGGACGTTGCGATTGAGGCGCTCGGCACGCAGGAGACTTTCGAGTCGGCGCTGCGGAGCCTGCGACCGGGCGGCACGCTCTCCAGCCTCGGCGTCTATTCGGGCAAGGTGCAGATTCCTTATGAGGCTTTCGCGGCGGGGCTCGGCGATTATCGCATCGTCACGACGCTGTGCCCCGGCGGTAAGGAACGGATGCGGCGTTTGATGGAGGTGGTCAGGCACGGTCGCGTCGATCTCACGCCGCTGCTGACGCATACCTTCTCGCTCGATGACATCAAGGAGGCGTATGAGGTCTTCGGCAAACGCGCTGAAAGCGTCATTAAGGTTGCCATCAAGCCCTGAGGCGCTCCCGCGCGGAAGCAACGCTATGAACAGACATCTGAGCATAAGAAGGTGAGAGCTGAAGGAGCAAATCTCATGTCCACTGATTTCAAAGACATCACAATCATTGCTAACCCGGAAAAGTCCCAGGTGCGTGACGGCTCCAGAAGACACGCCAAAAAGTTTCCCTTCGGTCTTTCCGCCGCTCCCACTCCCGAGTGGGTCGCCCTTTTTAATAGGGAATGGTCAATGAGGTCTGTGCCGAATCGAGCGGCAAGCGTTCACGGGGACATCCTTGTTCTGGAATGTGCTATTGAAGAGTTACCTGTACTCGCCGAGAATTTAGAAGTTGATATGACAACTGCCAATCAACAGTACCGAGAACGGCTGCTACGGCAGGGAGTACATAAAGAGCAAGCAGGACAAGAGGGGCAAGAGCAGGAGCGGACAGACGATAATGCCGCGATACATGAAGCTCTGGGCAAGCTGAGGAAAAGATGAAGAACATGTGAAGCTGATTGAATTTTAGAATACTTAATGACTTTTATCGGACTCTGTAATTCTATAACTAAGATTTTTAGGAAATTAAGACAGACCCGCCCGCCGTGGACACGTAGAGGAACAGATATTGGTGTCCCGGAAGGGCACTGCGAGCCTTTAAATTATATCCTTCCACGCACGCTCTCTAAACCTTTATCAAACAGGTCTTGTTCATCCCGCACGTCGCGCGGACGTTAGTCACAGCCCTGAGCAGCGAATACGCGTAGTCATTGGCCGTCGTTTATAGTAATCTCACTGTCATCTACCACAGTGTCAGGTCATCAGCGCACAGGAGCAGTCCGGGTTCTTTCGAGCGCTTGGATGGGGCAAGTGTGCTATCTCAGTTTACGGTATAAGGAGAGATTGAAATGAGACATTACCTTTTACTCTTTGCGCTTGCGACGGCCGTTCTCACGACCGTGGCGACGCACGCATCTGTCTCCGCTGCGCCGAAGGCACGCCAGAAGCGCGAGGCACGCGATCAGGAGAGCAGAGTGAGGATGAAAGACCTGCCCCCGGCCGTCCAGCAGACCGTGCGCGAGCAGAGCAAGGGCGCGGTCATTCGCGGACTCTCGCGCGAGACCGAAAAAGGTGTGACGAACTACGAGGTCGAGTTGAGGGTCGGCGACCACAACAAGGACGTGCTTATCTCCCCGAGCGGCGAGGTGGTAGAGATCGAAGAGCAGGTGACGCTCGCGTCGCTGCCACCCGCGGTTAAAACGACTATCGAGCAGAACGCGGGCAGGGGTAAAATCGTCTCCATCGAATCCATCACCAAAGACACTACGATCACGGCTTACGAAGCTCACGTCAGGGGCGCGCGTAAATCACGTGAGATTAAAGTTAGTGCTGAAGGGCAGTTGATTCATTAAGACAAGAACCGAGTTCGAGGTCTGTCGCAAAGCGTGGCCGAACGCGCCATCGAGAATCATCGCGGCCGACGCCGCGCCCTGCTTCCCGTCGGAAGCGTTTGCTCTCTCAAAAAGTTCTTTAAGGGAGCGCGGCCACACGCCGCCGTAACCATTTATCTTTAATCTCAGGTGGGCCGCGAGAGTGTTTAGATGTGTGTCGCATAAGAGTGGATTCAACGGTGAGGCGCGAGGCGGAGGCGGCGTGTGGCTATTGCGAAGCTTCTCTATTCTGGCGGCGGCGTTCGTGGTAATAAGCGGCGCGGCCTACGGTCAACAGCCGACGCCCGCGCCGCAAACTCCGACCACGACGACGCCTAGCGTGACCGCCTCGCCGACGCCGTCAACGCCCACGGGCGCACAGACTGCGCAACCTTCCGTGCAGGCTCCGGGGCAGCTTCCGCTCGACGAAGTGCTGCGGCTCGCCAATGCGCAGGTGTCGGGCTTGCAGCAGGCGCAGTTGAACGAACAGCTCGCGGCGGAAGATGTGCGTCAAGCGCGCGCGGCGTTTCTGCCGAAGGTGACAAGCCCGCTCGACTACATCTACACCTCGCCCTCTTTGGGACTTGCGCGCACCGAGCCGCGCACGCAGAGCTTCATCGCCAACAACTCAATCGGAGAGTATCAAGCATTGGTGAGCGTGGCGGGAGACATAGACCTCTCGGGGCGTCTGCGCGCCACGCTCGCGCGCAACCGCGCGCTTCTGGATGCGGCGCGCGCGGGCACGGATGTCGCACGCCGCGCTCTTCAACTAGCGACCGTCGAGGCTTACTACGGGCTGGCTCTCGCCTCGGCACAGACGCGCGCCGCCGCGCAGAGCCTTGCGGCGGCACGTGAGTTCGAGCACATCACTTCCCTTCTCCTCACGGGCGGCGAGGTCGCGCCCGTTGACCTCACGCGCGCGCAGTTGCAGACCAACCAGAGACAGAGCGAGCTTGAACAGGCGCGCGCCAACGAGTCGGTAGCGGCCGACGCTCTGCGCGTCTTTGTCGGCTACGACAGCGCGCGTGCGCTTGCCGCCGCCGACCTGTCAACGTTGATTCCGAACGAAGGCGAGGTCGAGCGCATCACCGCCGGGACGATCAAGCGTCGGCCCGAGTTCGCACAGCTAGATGCCAACCGCCGCGCCGCCGAGGCTGATGTTCTGGTCGCGCGCGCAGACCGTCGCCCTCAACTCTCTTACACGCTCAACGGTGGATTCGATACCGACTCGCTCAGGTTCCCGCGTTTGAAAGAGCACACGGGCGCTTCGGCGGCGGTCAATCTTACAATCCCTATTTTCGACTGGGGAGCGAGCAAGAGTCGTGAGCGACAGGCGCGCGCGCGTCTTCAAATCGCGGAGAACGATAGCAAGCAGGCCGGGCGCGACTTCGCGCAGCAGTTCAGTTCGGCGCGCACACAGGCCGTCTCGGCCGCCGTGCGCATCAGGCTCGCCGCGCAGGGCATTGCGCTGGCGCAGAGCAACCTCGACGCCTCGGTCGCGCGCTATCGAGCGGGCGAGGCGCAGATTGTCGAAGTGACGGACGCACAGACCAGTCTCGCCGCGCAGAGGCTGGCCTTCTTTCAGGCACTCTTCGACTACCAGTTGGCGCTCGCGCGCCTCCGTCAGGCGGCAGGACAATGAGTGAAGAGCGAGACCGGAACGACTTGAAGGGCGACGACCCGCGTGCGCAAGAGATTCTTAGCGAAAAGGAGTCCGCGCCCGCCGCAACGTCACACATAGAACTGAGCGACGAGCAGTTGACTGATGAGCAGTTGATTGACGAAGAGTTGGCGGCCGAGCAGCAAAGGGCGGCCGAGCGTCGGCGTCGAACGATTATCATCACGGTGGCCGCGGTTGCGATTGTCGCCATCGTGGCCGTCGTGCTCATCTGGCGCTCGCGTAACAAGACCGCGACGACCGCCGAAGAGACGGTGCCCGTCGTCAGTGTGCGCGTGGCAAAGGCGGAGAAGCAGCCGATTGCCTCGCAGGTCTCCGCGCTTGGCACCATCTTTCCGCGCGACACGGCGCAGGTCTCGCCAAAGGTCGGCGCGCAGATCAAGCAGATGCCGCTCTGGAAGAACCGCGTCGTTCACGCGGGCGACGTGATTGCGGTGCTTGAGTCGAGCGACCTCAGCGCGCAGCGCAACGAGGCCGCCGCCGCGCTCGGCGAAGCACGCGCGGGCGCGCAGAGCGTCACGACCGGCACCATCCCGCAGAACAACGCGCAGGATCAGAAGGCTCTGCGCGACGCGCGTGCTGCCGTTGATAACGCGCGCCGCACATACGAACGTCGGCAGGCTCTCTACCAGCAGGGCGGCATCTCGAAGAAAGACCTCGAAGCTTCACAGCTAGACCTGACGAAAGCCGAAAGCGACCTGCGACTCGCTGAAGCTACTGTTACGCTGCGCACTGGCTCGCTCAACCCGAACGACCGCGCGCAGGCGGCGGCTCGCGTCAATCAGGCCGAGCAACATCTGGGCACGCTCGACGCGCAGTTGGGCTATGCAACCGTGCGCGCGCCCATCAGCGGAGTCGTCATCGATCAGGCTCTCTACGAAGGCAGCTTCGCCGCATCCGGCTCGCCGCTGGTGACGATTGCCGACATCACGCAAGTCATCGTCAAAGCTCCCTTCTCAGACACAACCGCCTCGCAGTTGAAGATAGGCGACGCCGCAACGGTCGTCCCCACCGACACGCCCGGCGAGCAGATGACCGGACAGGTCACGCTCATCAGCCGCTCGGTTGATTTGACGAGCCGCACGGTCGAAGTCTGGGTCACGCTCGGCAACGGCGCGGGGCGTCTGAGAGTCAACGGCGCGGCGCAAGTGACGGTCGCCGCCAACGCAAAGGCCGATACGGTCGTCGTCCCCTCCGCGGCCGTCACGCTCGACGCGTCGAACGCGGACGAAGGCACGGTGATGGTCGTAGATGATGCTTCCATCGCGCACGAGACAAAGGTCACGGTTGGCATCCGCACGGGCGATAAGATGGAGATCACCGCGGGCCTCCGTGGCGGCGAGACCATCGTCGTCGAGGGCAACTATGCGCTGCCCGACGGGACGAAAGTCGAAGTGAGTGCTGCCGTCGAAGAAGATAAGGGCGACGGAGGCGACAAGCAAGCAGAGGGCGAGCGGGGCGGCGAGAAAAAGGACGAGCCGTGACGCTGGCAGGACTCATCTCCGAGCAGAAGCGCGCGGTGCTTGTCTGTATCGCGCTGCTGTGCGCCGCCGGTCTCTACGCCGCGTGGCGGCTGCCCATCGCTATCTTCCCGCAGACGGACTTTCCGCGCATCGTCATCACCGTTGATAACGGGGTCGTGCCCGCGCAGCAGACGCTCGTCTCCGTCACGCGTCCCATCGAAGAGGCGATGAACGGCATCCCCGGCATCAACCGCATTCGCTCCACGACAGCGCGCGGCTCATGCGAGATTGACCTCTTCTTCGATTGGAGCGTGGACATCAAGCAGTCGCTCCAACTCGTACAGGCTCGACTCTCGCAGCTCACCACGCAGCTCCCGCCGAGCGCCGCGCTTCGACGCGTTGACCGTCTGACCTTCGCCGTCTTCCCTGTCTCGGGCTATAGCCTGACTTCGGCAACGCGCGACCCCGCTTCCCTGCGCGACATCGCCAACAACGTCATCCGCCCGCGCCTCGCGCGTCTGGCGGGCGTAGCGACCATCAACGTCGCGGGCGGTCAGGTGCGCGAGTATCAGGCCGTGATTGACGCCGAACGTCTCGCCTCTCACGGCGTCTCAGTCCAACAGGTCGTTGACGCGGTGAAGAACTCAAACATCATCGCTTCGCCGGGACTGATTGAAGAGAACCACCAGTTAGAGCTTGCGCTCGTGAGCGGGCAGGCCGTCACGCCCGACCAGCTTAACGGCATCGTCGTCGCGCTCGTCAACAACGCGCCCATCAAGCTCGAAGACGTGGCGACGGTCGGTCAGGGGTTCGAGCCGCAATACACCATCGTCACCGCCGACGGGCGGCCCGCCGTTCTCATCAACATCGACCGCCAGCCCGATGCCAACACCGTCACCGTCGTTGACGAGGTGAGCGCCGAGATGGCTGCCGTTCGCCCACAACTGCCGAAAGACGTAATCATCGCGCCTTACTACGACCAGTCTCTACTCGTCCGCGAGTCGATGAACTCGGTGCGCGATGCGATTCTGATAGGGCTGCTGCTCTCGGTCGTCATCCTCTACGCCTTCCTGCGAAATCTGGGCACGACCTTCGTCGCCATCCTCGTCATCCCGGTCACGATACTCGTCACCTTCCTCGCGATGTGGCTCGTCGGACTCTCTTTCGACTTGATGACTCTGGGCGGCGTGGCCGCGGCCATCGGGCTCGTGATTGACGACGCCATCGTCGTCGTCGAGAACATCTACACGCACATGACGCGTGGGCAGTCGCGCCGCGAGGCCGTCCAGAGCGCGGTCAGCGAAATCACCGTGCCCATCATCGGCTCGACCATCACGCCCGTCGTCGTCTTTCTGCCGCTCACGCTTCTGACCGGAGTGACGGGCGTCTTCTTTCGCTCGCTCGCGCTGACGATGGCCGTGGCGCTTCTGACCTCGCTCGTGCTCGCGCTCTCGTTTACGCCCGTGCTCGCCGAGCGTTTCGTAAAGTTAAAGCGCAAGGACAAAAGCGAACCTTTGAAGTCCGTTCCGCATGACGAGGGTGAGCCGCCCGACGCATGGCACAGGGAAGAGGAAGAGGAGCAGGGAGGGCGTTTTCTTCGCGCAATCATCCGGCGTTACGAGTGGGTTCTGGGTCACGCGCTCGACGCGCGCTGGGCCGTGCTGCTGTTGATGGCATGCGTGTTGGTCGGCTCGTACTTTCTATATCGCGGACTGGGCTCGGAGTTCCTGCCGTCGTTTGACGAGAGCGCGTTCGTGCTCGACTACAAAGCGCCGCCCGGCTCGTCGCTCGCGGAGACGGACAGGCTGCTTCGTCACGTCGAAGAGTTTTTGAAAGAGACGCCCGAGGTCGAAAGCTATTCGCGCCGCACCGGACTTCAACTCGGTCTCCAGATCACCGAGCCGAACACGGGCGACTTCCTCGTCAAGCTCAAGCCCGGCCACGCGCGCTCGACCGACGACGTGATGAACGAGCTACGCGGGAAGATCGAAGAGTCGGAGCCCACGCTCGAAGTCGAGTTCGCGCACATCCTCGCAGACCTCATCGGCGACCTGACAAGCTCGCCCGAGCCCATCGAGATCAAGCTCTTCAGCGAAGACACGCGCGCGCTCGACTCGAAGGCCGATGAGGTCGAGACGGCCATCAAGAAGCTGCCCGGCATCGTTGACACCTTCAACGGAGTGGTGGTGAGCGGCCCGGCCGTCACCTTCAAAGTTGACCCGCAACGCTCGGCGCAACTCGGCGTCACACCCGCCGACATCGCCGCGACCGTGACGACCGCGATGTCGGGCGACACGTCTTCGTCCATCCTTCAACAGGGCCGTCTCATCAACGTCCGAGTCATCTTCCCACCCGAAGTTCGCGCCTCGCTCGACGCGCTACGCTCGCTTCAGGTGCGCTCAACATCCGGCGCGCTCTTTCGTCTCGATCAGGTGGCCGAAGTGGAGTACGACCAGGGGCAGACCGAGATGAACCGAGAGGGCTTGCGCCAGTTCGTCGCGGTGACGGCGCGGCTTGAAGGAACAGACCTCGGCACGGCCGTCTCGCAGATAAAGACGACGCTCGCCAGAGAGGTTAAGCTCCCGGCTGGCATGACCATCGAATACGGCGGGCTCTATCAGGAGCAGCAAGGGAGCTTTCGCGAGCTTGCGCTCTCGCTTGTCCTTGCGGTCGTGCTCGTCTTCATCACGCTGCTCATCGAGTTTCGCTCGTTCGCGCATCCGGTCTCGATTGTGGCGGGCGCGGTGCTCGCGCTCGGCGGCGTGCTGCTCGGGCTGTTGCTGACGGGCAAGACGCTCAACGTCGTCTCCCTGATGGGCATGATTATGGTCGTCGGCATCGTCGCCAAAAACGGTATCCTGATGCTCGACGCGGTGCAGGAGCATCTGGCGGACGGCGACACACTGCGTCAGGCTTTGCTGCGTTCCGGGCGCAGGCGCTTTCGTCCCGTGTTGATGACGAGCCTCGCCGCCATCCTCGGCATGCTCCCGCTGGCGCTCGCCATCGGCGCGGGTGCGGAGCTTTTGCAGCCACTCGCCATCGCGGTCATCGGGGGGTTGGCCGTCGCGCTCCTGCTCTCGCTCGTCGTGACGCCGACCGTTTACGCGATGCTGCGTCGAGACATCGACGTGTGAAGAGTCAAGAGTGATGCGAAGTCGGATGTTGAAGCACGTAATGCAGACCGCGCGTTTCGGGTCGCTGGTGAGACGCTGATGAAGCTGACGGACTATCGTAGATCGAGTGTGACACTGCTCGCGGGGCTTGCGCTGGCCGCGCTTGCGCTCGTGCTCTTCTCTTGGCTGGCCGAAGAGGTCTTCGAGGGTGACACGCGACTCTTCGACGAGCAGACGCGCGCACTCATCAACTCTCATGCTGCGCCTTCGCTCACCGTTGCGATGCGCGGCGTCACATATCTCGGCTCGACCATTGTCGTTCTGGCGCTCAGCTTCTGCGCTCTGGTCGCTTTCTATCTGTTGAAGTGGCGACGCGCCGCCGTGCTACTTCTCATTACGATGGCGGGCGCGTTCCTCTTGAACTACGTGCTCAAGGAGACCTTCCAGAGAGCGCGACCCGAACCCTTCTTCGGTATCCTTGCTCCGAAGTCGTATAGTTTCCCGAGCGGGCATTCGCTTCTCTCGTTCTGTCTCTTCGGCACGCTCGCGGCGGTCATTCATCGCCGCACGCGAAACACAGCCGTACGCATCGTCGTGTGGGTTGTCGCCGCGTTGCTTGTCGCGCTCGTCGGCTTCTCGCGCGTCTACCTCGGCGTTCATTACCCGAGCGACGTAATAGCGGGCTATCTTGCGGCCGCCGTGTGGGTGCTGGCGGTGGCGTTCGGAGACCGTCTGTCAGTCCGTGATGAGCGCGCCGCGAAAGATTGAAAGGGATTGCGGGGAGCCCCGCGCGTCCTGATTCACGCCGCTTGTAACCGGCGTCTTTATCAACACTATTGGAAGGGCACGAGAGCCTTTCAAACATTCTTCCGGAGGAGGCCCAACATGGCTCTGTCGAAACGCTTTGGATTGTTCACTGGCTTGCTTTTCATCTTCTTTCAAGGCTCTGCGCTCGAAGCGCAGACGAAACCCGCGCCCGCTTATCACATCGTCAAGCAGTTCAAGCTCGGCGGCGAAGGCGGGTGGGATTACCTGACCATTGACCCGAAGGCGCGGCGACTCTACGTCTCGCACTCGACGCACGTGATGGTCGTTGATGCGGACACGGGCGCGGTTGTCGGCGACATCCCCGACACGTCGGGCGTCCACGGCATCGCGATTGCCGAGGACGAGGGCAAGGGCTACACGAGCAACGGGCGAACTTCGACCGTCACGGTCTTCGACCTCAAGACGCTCAAGACGCTCAAGACTATCCCTGTCGGCAAGAACCCGGACGCGATCATCTACGACGCCGCATCGAAGCGCGTCTTCACGATGAACGGCGCGAGCAAAGACTCGACCGCGATTGACGTGAAGACCGACGCGGTCGTGGGCACCGTCGCGCTCGGCGGGCGGCCAGAGTTCGCCGTCACGGATGAGAAAGGTCACGTCTTCGTCAACCTCGAAGACAAAAGCTCCATTCAGGAGTTTGATTCCCGCAAGCTCGCGGTCGAAGCCACTTGGCCCATCGCTCCGGCCGAGGAGCCTTCAGGGCTCGCCTTTGATCGCAAGCATCGGCGGCTCTTCTCCGTCGGCTCGAACAAGCTGATGGCGGTCGTCAACGCCGACACAGGGAAGGTCGTCGCGACCGTGCCCATCGGGAGCGGTGTGGATGCGGCGGGCTTCGACCCCGACACCGCACTGGCCTTCAGCTCGAACGGTGAAGGCACGCTCACCGTCATCCACGAAGACTCGCCTGATAAGTTCACCGTTATAGAGAACGCCGCCACGCAGAGGGGCGCGCGCACGATGGCGCTCGACACGAAGACGCATCAGGTCTATCTCGTGACGGCCGAGTTCGGCCCGCCGCCCGCGCCGACTGCGGAGCGACCTCGTCCCCGGCCGAGCATCGTGCCCGGCTCGTTTATCCTGCTGGTCGTCGGTAAATAAGAGGGCCGAACAATGAAGGACAGGCGTGAGGCGACGGGGCGCTCCATCAGGCTTGAGCGGTTCATAACGTATCGAGGGGAGCACGGAATGAGCGCCGCCGCTTCTAAAAGCCTATCCCAAAATTATTAGCCGGTAGAGGTTGAGAGCGAAAGCGAAGTGAATCAGCGCCAGATAGTTCGCCTCCTTCTTCTCCCACCGTATCAGCAGCCTGCGGTAGCGGTTCGTCCAACTGTGCGTGCGCTCGACCAGCCACCGCTTCGCCTTGTATCTGCGCTTCCCGCGTGGCTTCGGAGGCTGCCCGTCACGCTTCGGGATGTGCGCCGTATAACCGCGCCGAGAGAGCGTGTGCCTCACCGCCGGGTAGTCATATCCTTTGTCAGCGGTCAGATGTTGCTCGCCCGCCGCTTGGGGCGCGGGACGCTTCACCGGGATGCTTCCGAGCGTCGCGCCAGCCGCCCGCGAGTCGTGGCGGTTCTCACCCGTCACCTCGACCGGTCGAGTTGCAGTTGTGCGAAGCCATATCGCACAACGCCGTCAAAGAGATACTGAAAAAAACGAGCTGAAGCCGCATCTCAAGAAGACGTGGTGTCTCGGCACGATCAACGCCGCCTTCCTCGCGCAGATGGAGCGAGTATTGTGGCTGTACTCCTTGCCGCTCGATACTCGTTTTCCGGTCGTGTGTTTCGATGAGCGCCCATGTTTCTTAATCGGCGACACCGTGACGGCGCTCGCCATGAAAGCGGGCAGTGTTCTCAAAGAGCATTACGAATATGAGAAGCATGGGTCGTGCGCTTTGCTTGCCGCCATCGAACCGAAGACCGGCAGACGGCTCGCGCAAGTCTATGACCGAA
>JAVXWN010000208.1:0-8635 GCA_032230645.1 Acidobacteriota bacterium
CGTGGCGCAGAGCGTAGTGGTGCGGGTGATAGGTCTGAATCAAAACACGGCCGGGCAAGTCGCCACGTCCCGCGCGCCCCGCGACTTGCGTGATGAGTTGAAAGGCGCGCTCGCCCGCGCGAAAGTCGGGCAAGGCGAGTCCCGCATCAACCGAGACGACGCCGACCAGCGTCACGTTCGGGAAGTCGTGACCCTTGGCGATCATCTGCGTGCCGACGAGCATGTCTAGCTCGCCCGCGGCGAAGCGCAGGATGGCCTGCTCGTAGGTCGAGCGGCGCGCGGTCGTGTCGCGGTCGAGCCGCGCGATGCGAAGAGTGGGGAAGAGCGTTTGCAGAATCTCTTCTATCTGCTCGGTGCCCTCGCCGACGAAGTAGATGAAAGCGCCGCTGCAAGCGGGACAGGCATCGGGAACGCGACGCCGCAGGTTGCAGTAGTGACAGATAAGGCTGCGCTCGCCTCGATGGAAGGTGAGCGTCACGTCGCAGTTCTCGCAGTTGATGCGCTCGCCGCACGAGCGGCAGAGCACGAAGCTCGAATAGCCGCGACGGTTCAGAAGAATGATTGTCTGCTCGCCGCGCGCGTGCGTCTCCTCGATGGCCGCGAGCAACTCGGGCGCGAAGACCACGGGCTTTCCTCCCGAGCGAAAGACCTCGCGCATGTCTATGATTTCGGCGTGCGCCATCGCGCGGTCGGCGATGCGGCGGGGCAGTTCAAGGTAACGATACTTCCCCTGCCGCGCGTTCTGGAACGATTCGAGTGAGGGCGTGGCGGAGCCGAGGACGACGACGGCGTGTTCCTTGAGTGCGCGCATCACCGCTGTGTCGCGCCCGTTGTAGTAGGGCGACTCCTGTTGACGATAAGAAGCCTCGTGCTCTTCGTCAACAACGATGACGCCGAGGTCACTGACGGGAGCGAAGACGGCCGAGCGCGTGCCGATGACGACGCGCGCCTCGCCGCGCTTCAGACGGCCCCATTCGTCGAAACGCTCGCCCGCAGTCAGAGACGAGTGAAAGATTGCTACGGCGTCGCCGAAGTGCGCACGCAGTCGTCGAGAGAAGACGGGCGTGAGCGCGATTTCGGGGACGAGCATCATCGCCGTTCGCCCTCGCTCCAAGGCATCGCGCATGGCGCGGATGTAGATTTCGGTCTTGCCGCTGCCCGTCACGCCGTGCAGGAGGAAGGCTGCGAATGCGCCCTTGCCTTGCGCCACGTTTATCTCGCTCAGCGCGACGGCCTGCGCGTCCGTCAAATGAAGCTCGTCGTTACGTGGGAGCCGCGCACCGGCCAGCGGGTCGCGCCTGACTTCGCGCACGTAGATTTCCAGGAGCCCGCGCCGTTCGAGCGTCTGAATGGTCGAGGCGCTGGCGTGCGCGGCTTCGAGTAGTTCGGCGAAGAGCATCTCGCCGCCCGCGCCGATGAGCGTCTCGACAACCTTCTGCTGCGCAGCGGTGAGTGCGCGCGCGCCGTTAGCTTCGTGCGCGGTTGGGGGAAGAAGTCGCACGGCCTTCCGTCGCTTGGCGCGAGCCTGCGCGCCGCGCTGCCTGTGCGAGACTGTGACCCAAGCGGCGCGCGCAAGCTCGCGCGCGGCCTTCGCGGCACGCGGCTGGCCGAGTTCGCGTGCCGCCTCGCGCAACGTCGTCGAGCCGCTGTCGGCGGCCATTTGCAGCATGCGCGCCTTCGCGGTCGCGGCGCGGCGCGGCGGCAGTCGCGTAAGCTCATCGCGCCCCTCCTGCGTGATGGTGACGACCTGATCTATCCCGGCGTTGAGCCCCGCAGGCAGCGCGGCCTTTAAGACTTCGCCCCACGGCGCGGCGTAGTAGTCGCTTATCCAGCGCGTTATCTCAAGCACTTCCGGCGTCAGTAGCGGCTCGGCATCCAGAAGCTCTTCCGCCTCTTTAATCTCCGACTCTTCAAGTCCCAACTCCGGGTCGAGCCCTTCATGCAGCGCGACGACGTAGCCGGTCATGAGCGTGCGGCCGAACGGAACGAGCAGACGCGCCCCGACGCGTGCGTCCTCGGCAATCGTGAGCGGGAGCTTGTATGTGAAGGTCTGCGTGAGTCGTAGAGGCAGCGCGACCTCGGCGTAGCGTGCCACGAAGGCGTGCTTGCCGTTCGCGTGAGCGCGCGCGGGGACGGTCGGTGTTGTGTTCGAGGGGCGTCGCACGGAGAAGCTAAGTTAACTTGAAGAGGCGGAAAGTTGAAGCGGGCAAGCGAGGGACGAAGGCGTTCGTGTTCATAATCACTTCTGCTTCAAGGCGAGCAGGGTGCGGATTTTCTTCATGTCCTCCCAGACCTCGCGCTTCTTCGTCGGGTCGCGCAAAAGATACGCGGGGTTGAAGGTGGGCATCAGCGGACGGCCGTCATAGTCGTGGAACTCGCCGCGCATCTGCGAGATCGGTTTCTTCGTGCGGAGCAATGCACGCGTCGGCGTGTTGCCGAAAGCGATGATGACGCGGGGACGCGCGGCGGCCAACTCGCGGTGCAGGTACGGCGTGAAGAAGGAGAGCCATTCGGGCGTTATCTCGTCGCCCGTGCTGATGGCCTTGATGACGTTCGTCAAATAACAGTCGGAGCGCGCGAGCCCGACGCTTGAAAGAATGCGTTCGAGCATCTGTCCGGCGGGCCCCATGAAGGGGCGTCCCGATTCGATGTCGGGTGGGCCCGGCGACTCGCCGACCACCGCGGCCTTCGCGCCCGACGAACCTTCGCCAAAGATAAAGACGCGCTCCTTGAACTGCGGCAGGCTCTTCGCGCGACGCAGAAGCTCCTCGTTGATCTGCTCGATTGTCTCGTTCGACTCAGCCGGTTGTGCGCTGAAGAGTGAGTCCTGCATCGTTGTTATTGCTTCTTCGTTGAGTTGAGGTAATCGCGTACTTTCTTCATGTCGTCCCAGACCTCTCGTTTCTTCGAGGGGTCGCGCAGGAGGTACGCCGGGTGAAAGGTGGGCATGACCTTGATGCCTCGATAGTCCTGAAACTGGCCGCGCAGACGCGTGATGCCCTCCTTCGTGTCGAGCAGGTTCTTCATCGCCGTGTTGCCTAAGACCACGATCACGTCGGGACGCGCGATGTTTATTTCGCGAAGCAGGAAGGGCTTGCAGGTGCGTGCCTCTTCGGTCGTCGGCGTGCGGTTGGCAGGTGGGCGGCAGCGGTTGACGTTGCCGATGAGCACGTCGTCGCGCTTGAGCCCGATGGCCTCGATAATCTTGTTCAGGAGTTGACCCGCGCGGCCGACGAAGGGTCGGCCCGACGCGTCCTCGTCCGCGCCCGGAGCCTCGCCGACGAACATCAGGCGCGCGGTCGGATGCCCCTCGGTGTGGACGATTGTTTTGCGCCCTTCGTGCAGAGGGCAGCGGACGCATTCGCCGATGTCGGCGCGTATGTCCTCGAAGGTCTCGCCGGGGCGGCCGAGGCTCAACTCGTCCTGCGGCGTGATGTCGCCGAAGAGAGTCTCGCGCGGCGCGGGTGGGTCGGGTGAAGGCTTGCGAACGGGTCTTTTCGGCATGTCCGATTGATAGAGAATCGAAGGCGACCGGGTCGCCTCGTTCGTCCGTGACGTTGACGCCTTACCCGGCTGCGGGGGCGTTGGTGGGGCCAAAGGTCTTGCTTGCGGTGGCGGAGGCGCGGCACGCTGTTCCGCACTCGCATTCCTCTTGAGCGCCGAAGCGACGGACGCGGGCGGTCTCGAAGTCTCCTCGCGCGCATGCGACGACGGAGGGGACGTGTCCACGCTCAACCCTTCGAGCCCTTCAACGCCAAGCTCATGCAGGTACGTCGCGGCCTCCGCCACGTCCTCGGCCAGCGACTTTAAAATCTCTCCCGCCTGCGACTGCTCATTCATCGGTTGCGCGACGCATTATGACATGAACGACGTGAAACGATGAAGTATGAACCGATGATTCAATCCCGGCTCATACTTCATCGTTTAGCGAGCGGGATGACGACTTCGCGGCGCGCGTAGCCTTCGACGGACGGGTCGAAGGAGATGTTGATGCGGTACTCGTCGGCGCTCGTGCGTGCGGCGTCGAAGTCTTCGCCGGTCGTGACCGCGTAGGGCGTCTTCAGGCGCAGCGCGTAGGTGCGCCCGCCGCGACCTTCGAGCAGGAGATGCAGCGACCCTTCGCTTACGTTCGAGCGAAGGATGCGCAAGTCTTCGCTGCGCGAGCCGGGCGCGGGCGGCTCGAAGTGTATGTAAACGTCAGAGCCCTCGTCGTAAGCGATACGCACTTCCGTAGCGTGTCGCACCTCGACGTTGAACTCTACGTGCTGAACGTCGCCCACGCGCTCGATCTCGAAGCTGACGGAGCGACCGTCCAGCTTGACGGAGCGCACGCGCGCGTCGAGTGGGAAGGCGGGGGCGAGATTGAAAGTCGTGGCGTTGGGCGCACTGGTTTCTTTGCCGGTCGAGCGCAGGCGGATTGACATCTGCCCGCCGCCTCGCGTGAGCGCGATGTCGAAAGTGTTAGTGCCTGCCACGATGCGTCGGACTTCGACGGATGACCAGTCGGCGGGAAGCTGCGGCGCGAAACGGATGGTCGTGCTGAGGTCTAAGACTTCAAGGCCGAGCAGTCCGCGCACGAGCGGCGTGACGGTCATCGCCTCAGACCAGACCTGATGATGCGATGAGCGACCAAAGGGCGCGTTGAAGTCGCCCGAGAGAAGCTCTGTGACGTAGCCGAGCGCGCCCTGCTGTTGCAAGAGCACATTCGACATCAACGCTCGCAGGCCGACGTGCGGGCGGCCGTAAGCGTAAGCGCCCATGCTCGCCCATCCGGTGAAGAGAGGCCAGACCGAGCCGTTGTGATAAGAGAGAGGATCGTAGAGACGGCTCTCGTTCGAGATGATGCGCGTGCCCCAGTCGGTCGCGAGGTGGCCGCTGCCAAGATGGTCTATCTCGCTCTGCGCGCGCTCGTCTTCAAGGACGCCCCACCAGAGCGGCACGGCTGGCAGCACCGTGTCTTCGTCAACGAGCTTCGACTTATCAAGCTCGTTCATGCGCGCCTGACGTGTCGCGCGATTCGGGCCGGGGTCGGCCTCGCGCGCGCTCGCACGCGGCACGTTCGTCGAGAAAGCGTAGAAGCCACGCTCGGGTAGCCAGAAGCTCTTCTCGATTGCTTCAGCCGTGCGCACCGACGACTCGCGCGCCTCACGTTCAAGCTGCTCGTCTTTCATCAACCCGGCCATCTCTTCAACGTCACGCAACGCCTCGACCCACAGCCCCTGCATGTAAATCTCTTCGTGCGGAGGATAGAGAGCGCCGCCCTCGACCCATCCGTGCCCCGCGCCCGTGTTCTCGATGAGCCCGTTGCCGTCAGTGTCCGTCGCCTTCGTGAAGCGGTAGGCTTTGAGTATCGAGTCCCAGTTGGCGCGAAGGTATTGTGTGTCGCCGCTCGCGCGCACGTAGTCGGCCTCGGCGATGATGTAGAGCGGCGTAGCGTCGGCGCTTGCCCAGGGGTAAGGGTAGTCAGTGAACCAGGGGATGAGCGACGCGCTCTGCGAAATCTCGTGCGGGATTTTGCCGTCGGCGCGTTGAAATTTTTTAAGGAAGTCGAGCGCGGCGCGCGTCACGTTGAAGTCGCCGTATGAGTTGACGGCGAGCGCCGTCCACAGAGCGTCGCGGCCGAAGAACCATGCGAAACCGGGTCGCTCCGACTCGCCCGCGGTGCGAAAGCCCGCGACGAGACCGGTGCCGAGCAGAGGATTCTCGACAAGCCCTTTGTCAATGCCGACCTTCGCCCAACGCAGAGCATCGTTGATACGCTCGTCGGGCGTCACGACGCTCGTCGTCTCTTCGAGCAGGTGTCGGTAATGCTCGACGTTCTTCTCGTAAAGCTCGCGCGCCGACGCGAGCAGTCGCGCGTATGTCGCGCGCGCGTCATCACGCCCTTTGACGCTCCCGGCAATGACGATGGGGATGAAGTTCGCCTTCGACTCTCCCGCAGGCACGTCCAAATGAAACTGCGCGGGCACGTCGCGCGGCTCCTCCTGATATGGCATGACCGAAACGTCGTGCGCGGCGGGACTGCCGACGACTCCGGCGAAGCGGTTCGACTCTTCGGTGATGAAGTATGCGCGCTCATGCTCGTCCCAGGAGAGCGAGCCGGTCATCAGCCCCGCGGGCCACATCAGTTTCAAGCGAGGCCGAAACTTCACCGTGAGGCCGAGCGGCAGCACAGAGTCTACGTCGAGCAGCATGACGACGCCGGGCTCGTCGAGCGGCGCGAAGATAATCTGGCGGACGGTGAAGGCGGCGTGCGTGTACGTGATGATGGTCGCCTCGGGGCGCACGTCAATCGTCGAAGAGATGTCGGCTCCACGCAGTTCGAGCGGATAGCCTTCGAGGTGGAATGAGAGTTCGAGCTGGTCGAGAATCTGTAAGGGGTAAGCCCACGCTTCGAGCCGCCCGTGCTCATAGCCGAAGGCCGCGCTCTTGCGCCCGAGCACGTCGAGAAAAGCGCCGGGGCGCGTGCGGCGTTCGAGCCGGAGGCCGCTCGTCTTCAAAGGAAATTTGGGGACGAGCCCGGTCGCGGCCGCTGCCTGCGCGCGTGTGTGCGCGGCGGCTGTCGGCGCGAGAAGAAAGAGAAGGCACAACGCGGCTGCGAGCCTCGGGCTGAGGTGTTTCACTCCGCTCTCCGTGGCATGTGAAAGGTTCAAAGCTCGGGAGAGATTTTAGACACACGGGCCCGAACTTTGAACCTTGAACACGAAACTTTGAACTGACTTAAATCCCTAAGACGTTGATGAGTTCCTGCACCGAAGCAGCGCTCTTCTGGAGGGCGATGCGCTCTTCGGCCGTCAGGTTGATCTCGATGATCTGTTCGAGCCCGCGCGCGCCGAGCTTGCAGGGGACGCCGACGTAGAGATTGTTGATGCCGTACTCGCCTTCGAGATAGGCCGCGCAAGGCAGGATTTTCTTCTTGTCCTTGAGTATCGCTTCGGTCATCTCGACGGCCGCGGCCGAGGGCGCGTAATAGGCCGAGCCGGTCTTCAAGAGTCCGACTATCTCCGCGCCGCCGTTGGCCGTGCGCTTCATAATCGCTTCGAGCTGTTCTTTCGGCAGAAGCTCGGTGACGGGGATGCCCGCACACGTCGAGTAACGCGGCAGCGGAACCATCGTGTCGCCGTGACCGCCCAAAACGAAGGCCGTGACGTTCTCGACCGAAACCTGCAAAGCCTCTGCGAGGAAGCAGCGCATGCGCGCCGAATCCAACACGCCCGCCATGCCGATGACGCGATGCTTCGGAAAGCCCGAACGCTTCAAGGCCACCTGACACATCGCGTCGAGCGGGTTCGAGACGATGATGAGAATAGAGTCGGGCGAGTATTTCACGACCTCGTCAACGACGCTCGACACGATTCCGGCGTTGGTCTTCAAGAGGTCGTCGCGGCTCATGCCGGGCTTGCGCGGCAGACCCGAAGTGATGATGACGACATCCGAGTTCGCCGTCTGCGCGTAGTCGTTCGTCGCGCCGATGAGCGCCGCGTCAAAGCCCTCGATGGGCGCGGCCTGCGCCAAGTCGAGCGCCTTGCCCTGCGGCATGCCCTCGACGATGTCCACGAGCACCACGTCGCCCAACTCCTTGCTCGCCAGCCAGTGCGCGGCCGTTGCGCCGACGTTACCCGCACCGACCACCGTAATCTTGTTTCGCTTGCCCATCTCTTTTCTTTTCCTTTCGTCTCTCTAAAAGTCAGGATTCAATAAAGCGCCCGCGCGCGCGAGAAGTAAGGCATAAGTTGACGCCGTCACGCTGTACCCTACTGGTCACAGCCGATGCGCCCGCCCGGCGCGCACAGTTTTCGGAGTTGGAAGAGCGCGAGTGTAAGGTGCGCCTCCGTCGAGTGTCAAGGTACACTTCCCGGCGGTTGCGAGCCATTGGGAAGGCTCGAAGGCTCGGGACATATGAAACTCTCGGAACTGCTGCGAAGACTTTTCGGCGCGAGCCGTTGGCCTGCGCACTTCGACGAAGAGAACGCAGACGGAGCGCAGACGCGCGCGGCCGAAGAAGAGGATGACACAGACCCCTTCGACCCTTTCCCCGAGCCCGTGCGATTGGAGATCGGCGACGTGTTCGACCTCCACTCCATCCCGCCACGCGAAGTTCGCGCCGTCGTCGAAGAGTACCTGCGCGAGGCGCGCCGCAAAGGATTCCGAAGCGTGCGCATCATCCACGGCAAGGGCGTCGGAGTGCAGCGCGAGATTGTGCGGGGCGTCCTCGCCAGCACGGCCTTCGTCGAGCACTTCGCCGACGCGCCGCCGGAGGCCGGGGGATGGGGTGCGACGATAGCACTCCTGCGCGGCGGCGACTCTGACGGTTAACGAAGAGAAAGGCGCGACGTATCGCACGCCGCGCCTTCGTCGTTAACGAGTTCGAGTCGAACCTACTTTCTCAGCCAGCCGAACAGACCATAGATAACGGTCTCGCGATTCTCTTCATAGATGGCTTTGGTCAGCGGGATTGACATCGGGCAGGCGCGGACGCAGTTCTGCGCGTTGCCGCAGTTGGTAATGCCGTCGTCGCCCGTGATGGCCGAGAGGCGTTCGTCGCGGTTCATCTGCCCCGTCGGGTGCATGTTCTGGTAACGCACCTGCGCGATGGCCTGCGGGCCGATGTAGTTGCCGTCGCCGTACTGCGGGC
>JAVXWN010000223.1:0-21574 GCA_032230645.1 Acidobacteriota bacterium
GGCGCGAGCGAACAGCGTCAGCGTCTGCTGATAGTTCGCGTCGGGACGCACGCGCCTGTAGAGCCGCGCGATGGTCTCGGTGTTATGGTTGAGCACGTCGGGCTTGGCGTCGAGCACGGCGTCGAGGGCCGCCTCGTCACCGTTGAAGTCGGGGATAAGAACTTCGACGCGGCACTCGGGGTTGTGAGCGCGTACCTGCCGGATGGTCTCGGCCCAGTGCGCCGCGCCGCCGTCCGCAAGGTCGTCGCGATTGACCGAAGTGATGACGGCGTGCGCGAGGTTCAGAGTCTTCACCGCCTCGCCGACGTGGCGCGGCTCCTCGGGGTCGAGCGACGAGGCCGCGCCCTTCGTGACAGCGCAGAAGCCGCAATGGCGCGTGCAAATCTCGCCGCCGATCATGAAGGTCGCGGTGCGGTCAGTCCAGCACTCGAAGATGTTAGGGCAGCGCGCCTCTTGGCAGACCGTGTGCAGGTTCAGGTTCTCTATCAAACCGAGGACGTAGTTCTGGTTCGCGGGATCGCCCAGACGAACCTTGAGCCAGTCGGGCTTTGGCCCGCGCGGCGCTCGCTGTGGGGCGGGGTTATTCAGGACTCTCAGTTCACGACTCAAAACCTTTTAGCTCCGTTTCCGTGCCGCCATTTTAACACCGGGGAAGCGTCGTTGTCGCTTCAGGCTGTCGCCGGATTTACGAAGCGAGCGAGCGCGTCGGGGTCAACGTTTCCGCCCGAGAGCACGACGCCGACCGAACGGATGCCGCGCGGCAATTTACCGAAGAGGACGGCGGCGGCGGCGACCGCGCCCGTCGGCTCGACCAGAATCTTCATGCGGAAGAGAAGGAAGCGCATCGCCTCGACTATCTCCTGCTCCGAGACCGTAAGCACGTCCTCCGCGTTCTCTTGCAGGACTGGAAAGGTAAGCGCGCCGGGCATCTGCGTGCGCATGCCGTCGGCGATGGTCGCGGGCACGGGGATGTGAACGCGCTCGCCCTTGATGAATGATTGGCGCGTGTCGTCGGAGAGTTCCGACTCGACGGGAAAGCAACGCACCTCGGGCCTGAGCGCCTTCGCCACGGTCGAAGCACCCGCGAACAGTCCGCCGCCGCCGCAGGGCGTCAAGAGCGCATCGAGGTCGGGCACGTCCTCGAACAACTCAAGCGCGCCAGTCCCCTGCCCCGCGATGACGTGGTAGTCGTCGAAAGGCGGAACGATGACCAGCCCTTCCTGCTCCGAGAGACGGCGCGCGACCTCTTCGCGGTCTTCGTGTTGTCGGTCGTAGGTGACGACCTCCGCGCCGTAACCTTTGGTCGCCGCGAGCTTCATGCGCGGCGCGTCCGTGGGCATCACGATCACGGCGCGCACGCGCGCGTCGCGTGCGGCGAGCGCCACGGCCTGCGCGTGGTTGCCCGATGAGAAGGCGACGACGCCACGCGCACGCTCAACGTCCGAGAGCGTGAGAATCTTGTTCGTCGCGCCGCGCATCTTGAACGCGCCCGCGCGCTGAAAGTTCTCGCACTTGAAGAAGACGCGGCGGCCACACGTCTCGTCGAACGTGCGCGAGGTGACGACGGGCGTGCGATGGACGAGCGGGCGGATGCGCGTCTCGGCCACGCGTATCAGGTCGAGTGTCAGCATGGTAATCGTGAACCGTAAACCATGAATCGTGAACGGAAGAAAGCTCTTCTTCCTGTCAAGCTTGAATGTTCAAGGCCGCTTCTTCTTCCTCCGGCGTGGACTCGAAGACTTCGGCGAAGCGCGCGACGATGCGGTCTTCCACTTCGCGCAAGGGGAGTTCGCGGCCCAGAATCTCTTTCATCGAAGTCACCGGCTCGCCCTCGCAGGCGACGATGAGACGAAAGTAAGAGAGGTCTGTGTTGACGTTCAAGGCGAAGCCGTGCGTCGTGACCCAGCGTGCGATGTGAACGCCGATGGCGGCTATCTTGCCGCGCTCGGTGTGCACGCCCGTCAGCCCCTCGAGGCGAAAGGTCTCGATGCGGAAATCGAGCATCGCGCGAATCAAGACCTCTTCAAGTTCGCGGACGTACCGGTGCACGTCCTCGCGGTCGGGGCTCAAGTTAATGATGGGATACCCGACCACTTGACCCAGACCGTGATAGGTCATCTTGCCGCCGCGGTTCGACTCGTGGACTGCGACGCCGCGTGCTTCAAGAACTTCGGGCGGGGCGAGGATGAGTTCGCGCGTGGCGCGACGACCGATGGTGAGGACGTGCGGGTGCTCGACGAGGAGCAACGTGTCGGGCTCGCGCCGCTCACGCACGGCCAACTCCGTTTCCTTTTGTAAGCGGTAGGCCACGTCGTATTCAACGCGCCCCATGCGGCGAACTATCAGACTTCTCGCGTGCATCGCAGTGTGTGGGTGTTTGACTCTTCTCTCTCGGCCACATTGTAGCAGACCCGACGCGGCGCGCTTGACCTTGCGCGGGTCGCCGGGTGAAGCTTGCGCCGCAGAGACGCTTGACCCCGAACGCTTACGCCTTTGAGGAGGGAACCAGTGAAACCGTTCATCGCCAACGCGGCCGTGTGCCTGCTCTTAATCTCTTACGCCCCGGCGCGGACTGCGGCGGCGGCGCAGACGCGCTCGCGGCGCACGTCCGCGACCTCTTCGCAGAAGCGGCGCACCGCGACGGGTGCGACGGCGTCGCGGCTCGATCAGACGCGCTTCAACGCGCAGCGGCTCGAACTCGCGGGACTGTCGAAAGACCTGACGCGGTTCCTCTATCTCTACGGACGGCTCTCGAAGGATTTGGAGTTGACGGGCGCGCAGTCGGGCGCGTCGGACGCCACCAACCAGACGAAGGCCGGGCTCATCGAGAACGTGCATGCGATGCGCGACCGACTCGACCAACTCGAAAGCCACTTCCGCTTCGCACAGGGATTGGAGACGCCGTACCAGACGCTCAACGGCGTCTCGGCCAGCGCCGACCAAGCGGCGCAGATGGTCTCCGCCAACCAGTTCGACCGCGCGGGACGCACGCTCCTGGATGTCGCCAACAAGCTGACCGACGTGCTGCTTGAAATGCAGTAAGCCAAGTAGAAAGACGAAGCGCGAAAGGCGAAAGTCAGGACAAAGACTTGGGCTTCGACTTCATTACTATTTGAAGTCGTACCCGAGCCTGTTCTCACTTTCGACTTTCGCCTTTCTACTTTTTGAAGTAGCCCTGCCGGGCTCGTATGCGCAGGTCGGAGCGTGCGGGCGTGTTGACCTTGATGCGTAGGAACCTGCCGATTGTCGCTTGATTGTTCGAGAGGTATTGGAGCAGATATTGCGCGCGCAATTCGGCGGCGATCTGGCGGAAGATGACTTCGAGTTCTTCGCTGCGGCCGGGCAGATAGGCCGCGCCGCCGGTCGCATCCGCAACCTGCTGCATCGCGTTCTGCGCGCGCGTGCTGATCTGGTTGAGCCACACCGAAGGGCCGCCGGGGTTGACCGAATAGAAGACCGCGTCGGCCGCCTGCACGGCGCGCTGAACGCCCGCGACCGCGCGTTGATGTCTTAACTGCAAGTCGCGGCGTGCGGCGGCGCGCTCGCCGAGCGGCTGAGAACCTTGCTGCGTCTCCTCTTTCTTCTCCGCCTCGTACTCGGCGACCGTCTGTTCGCGCACAGCGGTGCTGAAGTTGTCGTCGCCGTCTGAGATGGCGAGGATGACGCGGCGGTTGCGGCCGGGCGCGTTGTCGCTGAGGTACTTCGCGGCGTAGCTGACCGAGTCGTAGAAGGCCGTCGGCGTCGCGACGGTCGCGGCGGGAATCCGTAGGAGCCGTGTCGTCACCGCCTCGGCGGGCGCGAGCGGTTGGACGAGCGTGGGCTTGTCGGCGATGGTGATGACGGCCGCGCGGTCGGAAGGCTTTAAGACCTCGCGGAGGAATCGCGCCGCGGCCTCCTGCTCAAGCGTGAAGAAGTTCTTCGCGGTGACGCTCGAAGAGATGTCGAAGAGGATAACGATGTCGAGGGGCACCTGATCGGCATCGCCCACGGCCTGCAAATCCTGCGCGCGCCCCTCCTCTTCAAGTCGGAAGTCCTCGCGCTTCAAACCCTGCACGGCGTTGCCCGAGGCGTCTGTGACGGCGACGGGCACGACGACGAGATTCGACGTGACGCGCACGACATCATTCTCATCAACCACGTCTTCGACAGGCTTTGGCGTCGGGGTCGGCTTGGGCGTCGGGGTCGGCAGCGGTGGCGGCGGCAGCGCGTCGTCACGCGAAGAAGGCACGTAGATGATCGCGGGCGTCGGCGTCGGGCGCGGAGTTGTGCCCGACTGCTGCGGTCGCTGTTGCGGCGCGCGGCGCGGGACGACGATGGGAGTCGGCGTGGGAGTCGGTTTAGCTGCGGCGCGAGAGCTTGTGCGACGCGTCTGTGCCCCTGCTACCACCGCCAGAAAGGAAAGGGCTACTGCCGCCGACAGGAGCAACAGCCACAGAGTTCTTCTCGCCGCGTCGGGTAAGCGGGACACCTTAACGACTCCTCTTGAAAATGAAGAGATGAAGGATGAGGGATGAGGGATGAGGGATGAGAGAAATGCTGTTAAGCGTTCACTTCATCCCTCATCCCTCATCCTTCATCCCTTGAGCAAGCCCTTGCTCTTCGGTGCTTCAGGGGTTGTCGGTCTTGGGCCTGTCCATCGTCGGCGCGCCCTGAATGATGCCGCGGCTGACGAGCACCTTGACCTCGACGCGGCGGTTCTGCTCGCGCCCCTCGCGCGAAGTGTTGTCGGCCACCGGGTTCGACTCGCCGTAGCCGTATGGCGTGACGATGCGGCGCAAGGGTATCTGGTGGTTCTCGACGAGGTAACGAATCACCGTGTCGGCGCGACGCTGCGAGAGACGACGATTGGCATCGGTCGAGCCGTCGGCGCTGGCAAAGCCGCTCACCTCAAGCACGTAGCCCTTGGCCTGTAGCGCCTGCTGCGCAACCTGATCGAGCTTCTGCTTGGAGTCGGGCGAGAGCACGGCGCTGCCTACGCGGAAGAGAATCGAGGTGTTGTTCTGCACCTGATAGTCGTCGAGGGCCGAGATGCGCTCGTTGGTGGCATTGACGCCGCCGATGGCCGCGTCTGCCGTTTCTTGCGCGGCCTTCGCGCCGCCGCGCGCCGCGTTCGAGACGGCCGCAAGCTCGTCGAGCTGTCCCGACAGGCGTTGCGAGTTCTGCTCGACCTGACCGATGCGGCCTTCCGCCGCGCCGACCCGGTTCTCGACCGGAGTGACGTTGGCTTCGACCGTGCGCGCGGTGCGGAGGTCGCCCTCCTTGAAGCGAATCTTATCGGCGACGAGATTGGTACCATCGCCGACGCCATCGACTTCGAGGTTGAGGCCGCGCAGGATGGCGGTCACGCCGTAGTTGGTGCCGCCGCGCAGGAAGCCGCCCTCGGTCTTGACGCTGGTCGAGTTGTTGAGAAGCACGGTCGTCGAGACGCCGTTGGCGTCCTGCACGACGAAGGTGTCGGCCTGTCGGCTCGTCACCACGCCCTTGACCTTCATCTTCTGGCCCGAGGCGACCGTGCGCGTGTTGCCGTTGCCTGCGCCTGCGCCGCCGCCCTGTGCGAAGGCCGCGGGCGCTAAGGCGAGCGCCAGCGCGAAAGTAAATGCGATGAATCTAATCCTGCTCGAAACGTTGCTCATTTTTTATCTCTCCGTTGTGCGAAAGTCTGTCGGGAAACTTCGCGCGCCCGCGGCCCGACCGCCCAAGGGACGAACGCTCGCCCCCACTCTGACCTGTCGGGTCAACGCCCAAACCTTTGGGCGGCCGGAGCGCTTTGGTCAAGTCCCTCCGAGATTGTCTGTCCTTGCGAGGTTGTTCTCTCCGCATCTTCCCGAGTGGCCCGAATTCTACAGCGAACCGCTGAAAGCAAGTCAAGCGGTTTGAATGGTGCGAGGGCGAAATTGGTTGCGCCAAAGCGATTTATCATTCAATCGCTATGACTCCGCAACAATCGGAAGGATGAAGGATGAATGTAGGACTGCATTTCTTTCCGTCCTCGTCCTTCCGCCTTCATCCTTTCCTACACGGTGAACTGCCCCGCTTCCAGAAGTTCCTTGACGTAAGAGAGGAAGCGCTCGGCGTCCGCGCCGTCAATGATGCGATGGTCGAAGGAGAGCGCGAAGTAGGCCATGTTGCGAACGGCGATTACATCTTCGCCCTCTTCGGTGGTGATGACCCTTGCGCGCTTCTCGATGGTGCCGACGCCGAGGATGGCAACCTGCGGCTGGTTGATAATCGGCGTGCCGAAGAGTCCGCCGAAGACGCCGGGGTTGGTGATGGTGAAGGTGCCGCCCGCCACCTCGTCGGGCTTCAATTGTTTGGCGCGCGCGCGGTCTGCAAGGTCGTTAGCGGCTTTGGCAAGTCCCGCGATGGAGAGGTCGTCGGCGCGTTTGATGACGGGGACGATTAAGCCCCAGTCGAGCGCAACGGCCATGCCGAGGTTGATGTCGCGCTTGTAGATAATCTGGTCGCCGGAGACCTGCGAGTTGAAGACGGGGAAGCGTCGGATGGCCTGCGTGATGGCCTGAAAGATGAAGGGCATGTAAGAGAGCTTCGTCCCGACGCGTTGTTGGAACTCGGCCTTCTTCGTCTCGCGCAGTCGATGGATGCGCGTCATGTCTATCTCGTAGACGGTGGCGACGTGTGCGGACGTGCGCTGCGACATCGTCATGTGCTCGGCGATCTTCTTGCGCATGACGCTCATCGGCTCGACGCGGTCGCCCTCGCCCGGTTGGACGGGGGCGCGCATGACTGGCGCTTCGGCCGTGGCGGCGGCCTGCGGCTGCTGCGCGGGCGCGCCCGACTCGATGTAGCTCAGGATGTCGTTCTTGGTGACTCTTCCGCTCGCGCCCGTGCCTTCGAGTCGCGAGATGTCAATGTTGTGCTCGGCGGCTATCTTGCGCACGAGCGGGCTCGAACGTGTGCGGCGCAACTCCTCGGCGGTGCGCTCGGCGCGAGAGGCGTCCGCGTGCGTCGAGCCCCCGGTTACTTGAGGCGCGGCGGAAGCTTCCGCGCTTGACGCGCCGCTGGTCGCAGGCGCAGGAGACTGCTGCGCGGGTTGAGCGGCGACGGGCGGCGGCGTGGCCGCGCGCTGTTGCGGAGCGGGGACGCTCGGCTGCTGTGAAAGTGGCGCGGCTGAAGGCTGTGGCGGCGCGGGCGCGGAGGAGGCGGCTTGACTGGCGGGCGCGGCCGCTGTTGCGGTGGCGGCCTCCTGCTTTTCGGGCGCGGTGGTCGTCGAGGCCGTTGCGCCGTCGCCGTCGCCGATGACGGCGACCACGATGTTGACCTCGACCGTGTCACCCTCCTTGAAGCGCACCTCTTGGAGCGTCCCTGCTGCCGGAGAAGGAATCTCTGCGTCAACCTTGTCGGTCGAAATCTCGAAGAGCGGCTCGTCGCGCTCGACGCGCTCGCCGACCTTCTTGAGCCACCTTGTAATCGTCCCCTCCGCGATGGACTCGCCCATCTGCGGCATCACTACGTCCGTTGCCATAAGTGCTCCATTAGAAAGATGTCAGATGTCGGATGCCGGATGTCAGTGAGTTCTCAAACTGACATCCGGCATCCGACATCTCACATCCGGTTTTTATTCTTCTGCGGTCGTCGGGTCAATCATGCGCTTGATCTCCGAGACGCGGTTGGCGGGGAAGCCGCCACGCGCGGCATGCTCCCTGACCATCGCTTCGTCGGGCGCAATGTAGACGCAATAGATTTTGTCGCCCGTGACGTAACTCTCGACCCACTGAATCTGCGGCCCCAACTCGCGCAACACCCCGCAAGACTTCTGCGATACGGCCTGCAACTCCCCGGCGGACAGATCGCCCGCGCCATTGATTTCACGCTCGATTAAAAACTTGGGCACGATACACTCCTTTCAAACGTCAGAAAGTCTTTCGCCCGCCTTGCTCGTTCCCCTGTTCAATAAGCGGCGAGCTTGCGCGCCGCCTCCAACACATCTTTGACCTGCGGCAGATGATACTCTTCGAGGGGCGGCGAGTAGGGCACGGGCGTGTCGGTCGAGGCGACGCGCACCACAGGCGCATCGAGCCACTCGAACGCCTCTTCGGCAACGGTCGCCGCAATCTCGCCGCCGATGCCGCCCGTGCGCGAAGCCTCATGCAGTATGAGCACCTTGCTTGTCTTCCGGGCCGACGTGAGTATCGCCTCCCTGTCCATCGGCGCAAGCGTGCGCAGGTCAATCACTTCAACGTCCAACCCCTCCCGCTCCAACTCCTCGGCGGCGTCGAGCGCGGTCAGAACTTGCGCGCCGAAGGTGATGATTGAGAGGTCGCGCCCCTCGCGCCGCGTGCGCGCTTTGCCTATCTCGACGATGAAGTCTTCCTCGGGAATCTCTTCGCGCAGGCGCGGCAGGCGGTAGAGCTTCTTGTGCTCGAAGAAGAGGACGGGGTCGGGGTCGCGTATCGCCGCTTTGATTAAGCCCTTCGCGTCGTAAGCCGTCGAGGGCTCGACCATCTTGAGACCAGCCGTGTTGAGAAAGAACGACTCGGCGTTCAAAGAGTGGAACGGCCCCGAATGGACGCCCGCGCCGCAGGGGCCGCGAAACACGGCCGCGATACCAGCGCCCCAGCGATACCGACACTTGGCGGCGTAGTTCGTCAGCATGTCGAAGGCGGGCGAGATGAAGTCTATGAACTGGAACTCGGCCACGGGGCGCATGCCCATCAAGGCCGCACCGCACGCCGCGCCGACAATCGCCGCCTCCGAGATGGGCGTGTCAACGACGCGCTCCTCGCCGAACTCGTCCAACAGCCCGTCCGTCACCTTGAACGCGCCGCCATAAGCGCCCACGTCCTCGCCGATGAGAAAGACCGAAGCATCGCGCTCCATCTCTTCCCAGATACCCTGCCGGATGGCCTCAACGAAAGTTACGATCCCACCGCGCGCCGGGCGGTTCGACTTGTGCTCTTTTCTGGTTGCCGTTGACATTAGTTATTGAGAGTTGACGCCGCGCAGCGAGCCAACGAAGGCTCCGAGTCAGTTGCCGCCGAACAGCTTCGGGCGAAACGCCGGAGGCACGATTGAGTTGTCGAAGACGTTGTAGGCCGCTTTCTCCGCGTCGGGCAGGGGCGAGCTTTCGGCCCACGCCGAGTCCTCCTCAATCTCGCGCCGCACGGACGCTGTTATCTCGTCTAATTTCTCTTGCGTGGCGTGGCCGTTCGAGATGAGATGTCGTTGATAACGGTCTACGGGGTCGCGTCGCTCCCAGTGCTCAAGCTCGCCTTCGGGGATGTAGCGTTGATCGTCGTGCTCGGCGTGGCCTTTGCGGCGGTAGGTCTTAGCCTCAACTATCACTGCGCCGCCGCCGCCGCGCGCAAACTCGGTCGCGCGCTTCATCACTTCGTAACAGGCCACGACATCGTTGCCGTCAACGACGTAGCCGGGGATGCCGTAGCCCGCGGCCTTGTCGGCGAGGTTGGCGACGGCCGTCTGCTTCGACGTGGGCGTCGAGTACGCGTACCAGTTGTGCTCGGCGACGATGACGAGGGGGAGCCGCTGCACGGCGGCGAAGTTCAGTCCCTCGTGAAAAGCGCCCGTGCTCATCCCGCCGTCACCGATGTAGGCGACGGCCAACGTGTCCTTCTTCTGCATACGCGCGGCGAGCACGATGCCGGTCATCACGGGAATCATGTCGCCGAGGTGCGAGATGGGCCCGATGAAGCCCTTCCCGACATCGCCGAAGTGAATGTTTAAGTCGCGCCCCTCGGATGGCCCCCAAGCCTTCGCCATGTACTGCGCGAAGATGTCGCGCGGTCGGATGCCTTTGACGAGCACCGCGCCGAGGTCGCGTATCAAAGGGGAGATGAAGTCCCCCGGCGCGAGCGCGTAAGCCGTGCCGACGGCCGTCGCCTCCTGCCCGAGAGAGCGAAAGACGCCGCCGACGACCTTCGTCTGCCGGTAGAGGTTAACCAACCGCTCTTCGACCAGTCGCGTCAACTGGAGCCAGCGATATAGCTCAAGCAACTGTTCGGGCGCGAGCGTCGTCTCTGCGGTGCAGACGAGTTCGCCCTGCTCGTTCAAAGGGTCTGCGACCGACAAGGCTTCCGCGCTCGGCGGCGGAAGAAAGACGAAGGGCTGCGCGTTCGCGCCTCTGCCGTCCGAGTCGTTCGCGCTCGTCTCTTTCGCCTTGCCCTTCGCGCCTTTGCCGGTACGAGTCGAAGTTTTAGCCGTCATAAACAATCGGAGATTAAAAGTGAATGGTCAACCCGTGGATGCCCTCGGCGGCTTCCATGACGGCCTCGGAGACGGTCGGGTGCGCGTGGATGACACGCCCAAGCTCTTCGGCGGTTGATTCCAGATGCAGCGCGACGATGGCTTCGTGGATGATTTCGGTCGCGTGCGGGCCGATGATGTGGACGCCGAGAAGCTCGTCGTACTTCGTCTCGCTGACGACCTTGACGAAGCCCTCCTCCTCGCCGAGTATGCGTGCCTTGCCCGAGGCGGAGAAGGGGAACTTCGCGGTCTTCACATCGTAGCCCAACTCCTTGGCCTTCGCTTCGGTTAAGCCCACCGACGCCACTTCCGGGTCGCAGTAGGTACACGAAGGCACGTGACGCAAGTTTATCGGGTGCGCCTTCTGTCCCGCTATCTGCTCGACGGCGAGAATGCCTTCTTTCGACGCGAGGTGCGCAAGCCACGGCGTCGGTATCACGTCGCCGATAGCGTAGACGTTGGGCTCACCCGTGCGGCAGAACTCGTCAACCGTAATCGTCCCGCGCTCGACCTTGATCTTCGTGCCTTCGAGCCCGAGCCCTTCCGTGTAGGGCATGCGACCGACGGCGACCAGAAGCATCTCCGCTTCAAGCTGCACGTCGCCGCCCTTCGCGTCCTTGCCGCTGACGCGCACGCCCGTGTCGGTCTTCTCGACGCGTTCGAGCTTCGTCCCCGTCAGAGACTTGATGCCCTGCTTGCGAAACGACTTCTCAAGCTCTTTGGAAATCTCCTCGTCTTCGAGCGGCATGATGCGCGGCATCAATTCGACGAGCGTCGTCTCCGCGCCGAAGCGCGAGTAGACGGAAGCGAACTCCGTCCCGACCGCGCCCGAGCCCATGACGACGAGCGAGCGGGGCACACGTTCAAGTTCGAGTATGTGGTCTGAGTTGACGACGCGCTCGCCGTCGGTCTCGAAGCCGGGGATGGGGCGGACGACCGAGCCGGTGGCGATGATGACGTTGCGCGTGTTGATGGTCTGCGTCTTGCCCTCGGCGTCCGTGACTTCGACCTTGCCGGGGAGCGCGAGCTTGCCCGTGCCTTTGAAGACCGTGATGGTGTTCTTCTTCATCAGGAACTCGATGCCCTTCGAGTTCTTCATCACAACACGCTCTTTACGCTTCTGCACGTCATCGAAGGCGAGGCGAACTTCGGAGACCTGCACGCCGAAGTCGGCGAGGTCTTTGTTCGCCTTGTCGAAGTAGTGCGCCGACATCAAAAGCTGCTTGGTCGGGATGCAGCCGCGCAACGTACACGTCCCGCCGAGCCGCTTGTCCTTCTCGATAAGCGCGACCTTCAACCCCAACTGCGACCCGCGTATCGCGGCCACGTACCCGCCCGGCCCCGACCCGATCACCGTCACGTCGAACTGTTCCGTAGACAAATTAGTATCTCCTCGGCGGAGAGTGATAAGCGACAGCAAAAGCCTCGAAAGGTAAATCGTCAATCATCACGGGTGAAAGGAAGTTGTCTCCGTTCACGTTTGACCATTCACGATTCACGGTCTTATCACTTCTCACTGAATGAAAGCTTTTCAACGCGGCATTATAGTCCGACGCGCGCTTTTACTCCAACGGGCGCGCCCTTTCAGCGGTCTTTGAACAACGCGTCGTAATCCGCGACGAGGCGGTCGAGCCGCGCCTTAAGCTCCGCATCGCTCAAAGAGGCGTCGAGATACTTCAACTGTAGCTGGCGCACGCGCTGCGTGTTGTCAACCTCGGCTTCGAGCCAACGCCCGCGCGTCGCCGCCTCCTGCATCCTCGGGCTCTTCCTCATCGCATCAATGCGCGCCGACAACTCGCCCTTGCGCGAGTCGAGCAAGCCTTGCGCCCCGGCCACACCCGTCTTCGGGTCTGCGGCCGACTCGACCTTCCGCGCCAACTCGTCCGTAAAGACTTTGAGTGCGAGGATGACCTCGTCCACGCCTTCGGCATCGCCGACACGCCCGCCCGCGCCCCCGCCGCCGGGGCGGCCTGCTGAACGAGTCCCGCCACAACCCGCGAGCGCGAGCACGCACAAGAGCGACAGCAAAGTAGCCGCGATGATTCTACGCATATACACTCCACATGATTTTTCGGAAGCGTTATGATGTAGCAAACCGCCGAAACGAAAGTCAAACACGGGGAGGCTTTGAGAGCGAGATGAAGCACACCGAAGGATTCCTGAAGATAGTCAACGACGCCAAAACGCGCGTCAGCGAAGTGAGCGTCGAACAGACACTTGAGAGGATGCGACAGGGCGCGCGCCTCATCGACGTGCGCGAAGACAACGAGTGGGAGCGCGGCCACGCACGCGACGCCCAACACCTCGGGCGCGGCATCATCGAACGCGACATCGAAGCGGCCTTCCCCGACCACACCACCGAACTCATCCTCTACTGCGGCGGCGGCTACCGCTCCGCCCTCGCCTGTGACAACCTCCAACGCATGGGCTACACCAACACCCACTCTCTCGCCGGAGGCTGGAAAGCCTGGCAGGACGCAGACGCGCCTGTCGAGGGTTAGACAGCAACGAACGTCATGCGCAGAGAGGGGTGAAAACGGTCTTATGAGGCTGGATGAGATTATTTCCGATAGTCGTAACACTATTCACGAAGGCGGGAATGGTATTGCCGCGCAGGAGGATGCCGTTCCGGTGGGTGGGAATGGCGTTACGATGGGCGGAGATAGCGTTAGCGCGTATTGAAATGCTGTTTCCGCGTGTGGGAATGGCATTTCCGGGCGTCGTAATGCCATTGCGGGGCGATGTGATGCTATTACGACGTGGCGTAATGATGTTGCGAGGCAGTGTAATGGTATTGCGGCGAGACGTAATAGCATTACGCTGCGACGTAATAGCGTTGCGGCGTGAGGTATTGGCGTTGCGGGCAGGGGGCACGGCGTTGCGATGGGGGCGAATTTTGTTGTTGCAAGGGGTTTGGGGATGGGCGTAAGATGCGGCCGCCTCGCAAACTCTTCTTTGTTTCTCACGAAAAGGAGCAGCAACATGGCTAACGAGACGAAGCGTTTGAGACCCGCGCAGATCGCGGATGACGAGAGCGGATTTGCGGCTTTGCAGGCGATGACGGGATATGCGCCCGCGAATTCATCGTTTACGGTGGCGGCGATTGCGTCGGCGCTGGCGGCTTTGCAGAACGCGCAGGCGTTGGAGGCGCAGGCCGAGGCGGCGCTGGCGGCGGCGCGCGATAACGCGGTGGCGAGGGAGTGGGAGTTTCATAACCTGATGCTCGGCGTGAAGGATCAGGTGACGGCGCAGTTCGGGCGAGACTCGAACGAGGTGCAGGCGCTCAAGCTGAAGAAGACTTCGGAGCGCAAAGCGCCACAGCGCAAGTCGAAGAAGGGCTCGGGGGAGAAGTAGGGAACACGGGACAACACGTCTACGCGAGGCACACAAAAGGGGGCGCGAGTCCGCGCCCCCTTTTGTGTGCCTCTTTCGTGTGCGTCCCTGTATCTATGGCCTTGCCAAGATAGAATTGTCGAGCAGATGTCTTTAAGGCCGGTGCTTCGGCTTGGCGGGCAGCTTGTCGGGTAGGTCGAGGTCGTCGTCAATCAGCGCGTCCACGCAGACCCCGGCGATGCGAGCGTAGCCGAGGAGAATCGCAAGCGGCGGCTCACTCTTTCCCAATTCGTACTCGGAGATTCGCTTGTAATCAAGCACATCTTCAAACCCGAGACGCCTGAGCATTTCGCTCTGAGAAAGTCCGAGCGCCTGCCGAACCTGTAAAAGCTTCTCGGCAAGGCGCTCTTGCTTCATGCGCGCCCTCTTCCCCATCAGGAATTACCCCCTGATGAACAAGAAGACTTGCGCTTATCTGTGAATACAGATAAGATGTCGTTGCGTAACCGATTCGCCGTGAGTAGGAACCTTCCTTGCTCAACGGCGATGCTCATCTCTTCTGAGGGTGAGCTACGCTTTGCATCCGACCCGTTGCTCTCATTTTCAAAGACTGGAACGCGCGAGAGGATACCACATGGGGATTTACGTCCGCGATTAAAGACGAGGGTGCGTAAGGGCAGCGCAACCCTCTGAGCACGCCCGCACTCACGCTGGCTGTGCCGTAAAGGCCGTGCACGTGTGGGTACGTGCGCGGCCTTTATGTTTACTTACGGGTGGGCGTTTGACCTTACTGCGCTGACGGCTTGCGGGTGCAGGGTGTAAAATTGCTTGCGTATGGGCTCTCTTACATTTGTGAAGGATGAATGCTTTTATGTCTAAGGAAGCGGCGGAGCAGAAGGCGTTGGGCGTGCGGGTCGAGTCGGATTCGATGGGGCAGGTGGAGGTGCGTGCGGACAGGTATTGGGGCGCGCAGACCGAGCGTTCGTTGCATCACTTCAATATCGGGTTCGATGTGATGCCGCGTGAGATGGTGCGTGCGCTGGGGCTTTTGAAGAAAGCTGCGGCGTTGGTGAACGAGGAGTTGGGGAAGCTCGCGTCGGACAAGGCGCGTTTGATAGAGCGCGCGGCGGATGAGGTGATAGAGGGACGACTTGATGAGCACTTCCCCCTGCGCGTATGGCAGACGGGCAGTGGCACGCAGACGAACATGAACGCGAACGAGGTCATCTCGAACCGCGCGATTGAGATTGCGGGGGGCGAGTTGGGGAGTAAGCGGCCCGTGCATCCGAACGACGACGTGAATATGTCGCAGTCGTCGAACGACACGTTCCCCACGGCCATGCACATCGCGGCGGCCGAGCAGATGCGCAAGCTCATCCCCGAAGTGAAGCGGCTGCATGACGCGATTGACGCGAAGGCGCGCGAGTTCGCCGACGTGGTGAAGATCGGGCGCACGCACTTGCAGGACGCGACGCCTTTGACCGTGGGTCAGGAGTTCTCGGGTTGGGCTTCGTTGCTTGAGCGCGACGTTGAGCGTTTGGAGTCGGTGCTCCCCGGACTCTACGACCTCGCCATCGGGGGGACGGCCGTGGGCACGGGACTCAACTCGCACCCCGAGTTCGCCGAACGCGCGGCGTCGAAGATAGCGGAGTTGACGGGGCTGCCCTTCAAGTCGCATCCGAACAAGTTCGCGGCACTCTCCGCGCACGACGAGATAGTGTTTGCGAGCGGCGCTTTGAAGACGCTGGCCTGCTCGCTGATGAAGATTGCGAACGACATACGCTGGCTCGGGTCGGGGCCGCGCGCGGGCATCGGCGAGCTTGTGCTGCCCGAGAACGAGCCGGGATCTTCAATCATGCCGGGCAAAGTCAACCCGACGCAGTCGGAGGCGATGACGATGGTCGCCGTGCAAGTCATGGGTAACGATGCGGCCATAGGGTTCGCGGGCTCGCAGGGTAACTTCGAGTTGAACGTCTTCAACCCCGTGATGATTCACAACCTGCTTCACTCGATACGTCTCTTGAAGGACGCGTGCCGGGGCTTCGTAGAGTTCTGCGTCGAAGGGCTGGAACTCAACCGCGCGCGCATCGACGAGAATTTGCAACAGTCGCTCATGCTTGTCACGGCGCTCAACCCTTACATCGGCTACGACAACGCCGCGAAGATCGCTAAGAACGCGCACCGCAAGGGCATCACGCTGTGCGAGTCGGCCGTCGAGCTTGGACTCCTCACCGCCGAGCAGTTCGACCAGTACGTCAAGCCCGAGGAGATGACACACCCGTAAAGGCTGCCCGCGCGGGCAGGGATGCCCGCGCTCCCGGCGAGGGGTTCGCGCTCAACTGCAAGCCGCTATAAAGCCCGCCACTCTTTTACGAACTCACACGGTACGCTTCGCATCTAATTGTCGGCGCGTGTGAAGGTGCGCGGCGTCGCTTGCGGGTCGTACCATTGAAGCCTTATATTTCGCGTTCCGCGTGGGCGGCCTTTGAGCCGTCTTGGGCGTCGTCGAAGAGAATCGAGGAGACTGCCGAATGACAACTGCTGTTGAGACTCAGGAAGTCGTGGCGACGGCGAAGACGCCCGCGCTCGAAGACTACTTCGGGATGTCCGAAGGCGCGCTGTACGAGCGCATCGAGTCGGCGCGCAGGCTGTTGGGCTCGCGCCTCATCATTCTCGGTCATCACTACCAGCGCGACGATGTGATCTGCCACGCGGACTACACGGGCGACTCCTTCAAGCTCTCGAAGCTCGCCGCCGAACACCCCGAGGCCGACTACGTCGTCTTCTGCGGCGTTCACTTCATGGCCGAGTCGGCCGACATACTCCGCCCCGGCGATCAGAAGGTTATCCTGCCCGACCTCGGCGCGGGCTGCTCGATGGCCGACATGGCGACCTCGGAGCAGGTCGAAGACGCTTGGGAGCAGTTGGGCGCAATCGGCCTGCTCGCGGAGTCGAAGGTCGTGCCCGTCACATACATGAACTCGTCGGCCGCCATCAAAGCCTTCTGCGGCGAGCACGACGGCGTCGTCTGCACCTCTTCAAACGCAGTCCCGCTCTTCGATAAGTATTTGAAGGAGGCGGACAAGCTCTTCTTCTTCCCCGACCAGCACTTGGGGCGCAACACGGGTGTCAAGTTTGGCATCCCGCTCGAAGAGATGGTGCTGTGGGACCCGAACAAGGAGTTGGGCGGCAACACCCCCGACGAGTTGCGCCGCGCGCGCCTCATTCTTTGGAAGGGCCACTGCTCAGTCCACGGCCGCTTTCGTCCGTGGCACGTCGAGCAGGTGAGGAACGAAGTGCCGGGCATCAAGGTGATCGTCCACCCCGAGTGCGAGCGCGAGGTCGTCGCGAAGAGCGACCTCAACGGCTCGACCGAGTTCATCATCAAGGCGATTGAGGAAGCGCCCGCCGGTTCGGCTTGGGCCGTCGGCACCGAGGTCAACCTCGTCACCCGGCTCGCCGCCGCGCACCCGGACAAAGAGATTCGACTGCTCGCGCCCGACCTCTGCATGTGCGCCACGATGTATCGCATCGCTCCGCAGAATCTCGCATGGGTGCTCGACTCGCTCGTCTCCGGCCACGTCGTCAACCAGATTACCGTTCCCGCAGAGACGGCCCGTTGGGCGCACGTCGCCCTCGATAGAATGCTTGCGATCAAATGACGTGAATCGTAAATCGTGAATAGGGCTTGAACGCCTCAGACGATTTACGCTTCACGATTTACCAAACATGGCTGACCCGAACGACCGCGTGCCCGAGAATGTGCCGGGCACATACTACGTGGACACGAACTGCATTGACTGCGACGTGTGCCGCGACACCTCACCCGAGAACTTCACCCGCGCAGACCGTGGCGGCTACTCCTTCGTCTTCAACCAGCCCCGCACCGACGCCGAACTCGCGCTCTGCGAAGAGGCGCTCATGGCCTGCCCCGTCGAAGCCATCGGCAATGATGGGGAGTGATGAGTGATAGAAAGAGCGACTGCCTTTTCTTATCACTCATCACTTATCACTACACTCTTATCTTGATCCACCCATCTTCGATGACGACCTCGTAGGTCTCGACGGGTTCACTTGCGCGGTTGAGGCATGCGCCGGAGCGTATGTCAAAACGCCAGCCGTGCCAGTCGCATTCGACCGAGTGGCCCGTGAGTTGGCCTTCGGCAAGCGGCGCGCCCTTGTGCGGGCAGAAGTTCTCGACGGCGTAGAAGAGGCCCGCCACGTTGTAGAGCGCAAGCTCCTTGCCGCCTTCAAGCTCGATGGTTGCGCCGCGCCCTTCGGGCAGGTCTTCGACGCGCCCGACCGTGACGAGCTTCCCCTCGCGCGCGGGGCTTTTTGGATTGGCGAACCTTCGACCGGACGGTTGCATATCTGCCCTGCATCGTAACAAACCGCGCTCGCGCCGAGCAATCGAAGTCTCCCGCGCTTGCGACCGCGACGCGATGTACTTCGTGGTCATCCCGAAGTCCGCGCGGCCTTCGACGTTCTCACACGTGTAGAAGGCTCTTCCCTTTTAATCTAGAATCATCTGCGAAAATTATTTCGACATGGAAGGGGCAAGGCAAGTATGAGGAACAGTCTGTTCACACTGCGCGTCGTCGCCGTCGCGCTGGCGCTCTCGTTCGCGGTGCAAGTGTCGGCGGCGGCGCAAACGTCTAATGAGTTGACGGTCGTAGGTCGCCTGACGCCGACGGTCGAAGCGGGCGGGTGGCTCGTCGTCGCCGAATACGGGAAGTACCTGATATTGAACGCGGGCGAGTTCCGGCGCGAGACGTGGTTCCGCGAAGGCGCGACGGTCGAGGCGACGGGGCAGGTCAAAGAGGGCGTGGTCTCCGCCTACATGCAGGGCGTTCCGTTTCAGGCGCGCACGATGCGCGCGCGCGGCAGCAGCGGCGAGAGACAAAGCGCGAGCGGGCAGGCCGCAACCGGCGTGCAGGGACAGGCGCGCGCGGCTCTGACGCGAGTTACCGTGTCGGGAGAGGCGACCGTACAGGCACAGCCCGACACAGCCATACTCACGCTCGCGGTCGTCACACAGAACGCAAGCGCGTCTGAGGCGCAGGGCCAGAACGCTTCGAGGACTGATGCTGTCGTGCGCGCAGTCCGCGCGGCCGTGGGTGCGGGCGCGGAGGCCAAGACGAGCGGCTACAGCCTTCAACCGCAGTACGTCTACAAGGAGGGCACGCCGCCCTCTATCACAAGCTACATCGCGAGCAACACCATCACGGTGACGATGGGCGATCTTGCTCGCGTCGGCGCAACGATTGATGCCGCGTCGCGCGCGGGTGCGAACGCGGTTAACGGCATCGCCTTCACGCTCAGGCGCGACGAAGCGCCGCGCCGTCAGGCGCTCGGCGACGCCACGCGCGAAGCTATGGCTAAGGCGCGCGTCATCGCCGACACGCTCGGCGGTCGCCTCGTTCGCATCGTCGAGGTGCAGGAGTCCGGCACCGTCCGCCCCATCCCCATCTATGACAGGGAGGCGGGCCGCGTCGCAATGACCGCGCAGTCGCAACCGCAGACGCCCATCGAATCGGGCTCGCTCGAAATTCACGCGCAGGTGCAACTCGTCGCCGAAATTGAAACGAAGGAGTGAAGTAAGGGATGAGGGATGAATGAAGACAGACTCTTATTCATTCATCCCTCATCCCTTCCCTTGCTGGCAATCTCAACCGAACTGAGTATAATCGGCCTCAAGTTCCCCTTGACGTATATTTGCATCCGACCGGCCGCTCGGCGCGCGTGAAGGGCGGCCGCGCGGGCAGAAGTAATCGTCGGGGCTTTCGGGAGGGCGAGATGTCCAGACATCGCGGAGACTGGGACGACGACTTTTACGCGGGCGAGCCGCGACCGCGCGAAGAGGGGCCGGAGTTCGGCGGGCCGCCACGCGGCCGTCACGAATACGACGAGCGCGAGCGCATGCGCGGCGGGCAGCGATGGGGCATGCGCGGCGACCATGACGACGCTGCTCAGGGCCGCGGCGACTACTACCGCGAAGACTTCTACAACGGGCGGCGACTCGACGAGCGCGACTTTCGAGACGAGCAGGAGTACGGGCGCAGGCCGCCGCCGCCACCAAGACCACGCGAAGAGTACGGGCGTGAACGACCAAGACGCGGCGCGACGCGCTCGCACCTGCGCTGCCGCGACATCATGACGCGCGACGTGACGGTCGCCGAGCGCGACACCACGCTCGAAGAGGTCGCGCGCATGATGCGCGATGAAGACACGGGTGTCATTCCTGTCGTCGAGCCGGGCGAGACCGACTCGGACTCCGTGACCGAAGTGCAGCGCGTGCCCGCGCGCACCACCTCGACCAACGGCCGCCTCGTCGGGCTCATCACCGACCGCGACATCGTCATTCGCGCACTCGCCGACGGGCAGGACGCACGCTCGGCTCGCGCCGAGGAGGTGATGACGACAGACCTCCACACCGTCCGCCCCAACGACCGTGTCATCGAGGCCATACGCAAGATGGGCGACAAGCAGGTGCGCCGTCTTCCCGTCGTAGACCGCGAAGGGAACCTGCGCGGCATCATCTCGATGGCCGACATCGCACTTGAGACCGAGGCCGACCGCGAGCTTGGCGAAGCCCTCGAAGAAATCTCAAGCGGCTCTTCGTTCTGGAACAGGATTTTCGGCTAATGATGAGTAATGAATGATTGATAAGCAGCGACCTGCTCTTTGTTCATCACTCATCATTCATCACTTCTTTTATGGCAAGATCAATCGAGCGTTACCTGCGAATGATACCGAAGGCGAACGGCGTGCGCTGCACGGAGCACTTCTGGTATCCGGCGGCCGACGTGTACCGGACGAGCGAGGGGTGGGTCGTCAAGGTCGAGTTGGCGGGTGTCGCGCCCGACGAGCTTGAGGTGCAAATCTCCGGCGACACGCTGCTCATCGCGGGCAGCCGCCGCGACGAGGCGCTGACCGAAACGGTCTCGTACCACCAACTCGAAATCACCTACAGCCGCTTCGAGAAGACCATACGCTTTCCCTGCCCCGTCGAGGGCGCGCTCATCAAGCAGCGTTACAAGGACGGCCTGCTCGTCCTCTACCTTTCGAGCCCCGTGGAGTGCGACTAAAAGAAGTGCGGCCCGCAAAGCGTTCCTTTCAAACTTAAAGAGGACAATCATTTCGTATGGCCGAGAAGACTCCGACGACAACGAAGCCTCAAGCGCCCGCCGAACAAGACGTTGCGCAACAGAGCACGCGTGACGCCGCACAGGCTCCGGAGGCGAGCGCCGAAGCATCCGTCCCAACCGGCGAGGCGGAGACGACGAAGGAGGGCGCGCGCCCGGAGGTCTTCGAGGTCGCCGTGCTGCCCTTGCAGCAGACGACGATGTTCCCCGGCACGGTCATCCCGCTCGCCGCAGGTCGCCCGCGCTCGGTCGCGGCGGTCGAGGCTGCGCTCTCAACCGAAGAGAAGATGCTCGCATGCATCACCGTGCGCGAGGCGCGCGCCACGCCTGAGATGGAAGCCACGCCGCCCGCAGACCTCTACGAGGTCGGCACGCTCGTCATGGTCAAACGCATGATGAGAGTTGCCGAAGGGCTGCAACTCATCGTCCACGGCACCGAGCGCGTGCGTGTCGTCAAGTGGACGCAGACAGACCCGCACCTACGTGCGCGCGTCCGCACACTGAGCGCGCCGACCGTGCGCGATGCGGGCGTCGTCGAGGCGCTCACGCGCAACGTGCAGGCGCTCGTCCAGCGCGCGCTCGCGATGCTGCCCGAGATTCCGCCCGAGGTGCGAGGCGCTGTACTCTCGACGAACGACCCCGTGCAGCTTGCATACTTCCTCGGCTCAATCCTCAACCTCGGCGTCGAGCAGGAGCAGCAGATGCTCGACGCCGACACC
The DNA here is from genome assembly GCA_032230645.1 of Acidobacteriota bacterium. Taxonomy (GTDB): domain Bacteria; phylum Acidobacteriota; class Blastocatellia; order Pyrinomonadales; family Pyrinomonadaceae; genus QHXN01. Next base: position 21,419 of record JAVXWN010000223.1, read on the forward strand.
GTTGACGACCTGCTTCAAATCGCCTACGGCCGACTCGCGCACGAGATCGAGATCATGGAGCTGCGCACGAAGATCGCGGCCGAAGCGCAGGACGAGATGACGAAGGCGCAGCGCGACTACTTCCTGCGCCAGCAGATGAAGGCCATTCAGAAGGAG
>JAVXWN010000100.1:0-17766 GCA_032230645.1 Acidobacteriota bacterium
ATCATGTACATGAAGATGATCGAAAGCAGAAAGGCCCAGATGAACTCGGTGAACGTGCGCTCAAGCTCGCGCGCGCGCCCCGAGACCGCCGTGGTGTAGATGGCGGGCATGTTCATCTCGGCCGACGCGCGCTTGAGCGCCTCGATGCGGTCGGCAAGGGCGAAGCCGGGCGCGACCGAGGCGCGTAAAGAGACCTGCCGCTGGCGGTCAATGCGGTCAATGCGTGAAGGGCTGATGTCGCGCCGTATCTTTACAAGATTGTCGAGCCGGACGAGTTCGCCGCGCGAAGATGGCACGTACAGTTGGCCGAGCGTGCGCGGGTCGTTGCGGTCGTTTTCGGTGAGACGCAACTGCACGTCGTAAGCCTCGTTCACCGAAGCGTCGTGAAAGCGCGTCACCTCCTGATCGCCGCCGATCATGACGCGCAGAGAGTTGGCGATGTCGGCGGTCGAGACGCCGAGCGTGGCGGCTCGCTCACGGTCTATCTCGACACGAAGCTCTGGCTTGTTCAGCTTGAGCGTGGTGTCGGCGTCAACGATGCCGCCCAACTTCTCCGAGCGGTCGCGCAACTCTTCGGCGTAGCGCGCGAGCGATTCCAGTTCGGGGCCGCGGATGACGAAATCAATATCGGTGCGCCCGCCCGCACCGAAGTTGAACGAAGGAGCGTTGCGGACGCCGACGCGCATCGGCGCGAACTTGTGCAGACGACGACGTACCTCCTGCATCACGTCCTGCTGCGTGTAGTTGCCGCGAAAGGCTTTCAAAGGGTTGCCGTTTAAAGTCTCGCGCCAGATGCGACTGATTGAGACGGTGCGCTCTTCGTGCGGCGCGATGCGGACATATGCGTCGCCCTGATTGACTCCGCCTAAGAAACTCCCGCCCGCGCTGGTGAGCACGACGCGGACTCCGGGCGTGTGCATCAACTCCTGCTCGACGGCCTCCATCGTCTCGTTCATCGCCGCGAGGTTCGTTCCCTCGGGCGCGTTCACCGAAACCTCGAACTCGGCCTCGTCAACGTTCGACGGAATGAACTCCTGTCGCACCGCGCGATAGAGCGGCACGCTCGACGCGACGACCGCCAGCGCCAGCACCGAGACCGTCAGCCGGTGACGCATCGAGAACGTGAGCATGCGTGTGTAGGCGCGGTCGATGTAGCTGTAGAACCCTCCGCGCGAGCCTGCGTGCCCGCCCAACTCATGCTCGCCGTGGTCGCCGCCACCATGCCCCGCCGCGTCTTCAACTCTTAAGAGGCGCGAGGACATCATCGGAGTCAGCGTGAACGAGACGAGCAGGCTCACCATGATGGCGACCGCCGCCGTGATGCCGAATTGATAGAGGAAGCGCCCCGAGATCGAGGACATGAAGGAGACCGGCAGGAAGATGACGACGAGCGAAAGCGTCGTCGCAAGCACCGCAAGACCAATGTCGCGCGTTGCCTCAATCGCAGCTTCGGCGGGCCGCATCTTCTTCTCTTCAACGAAGCGGAAGATGTTCTCTAAGACGACGATGGCGTCGTCAATCACGATGCCCACCATCAAGACGAGCGCGAGCATCGTCACGCTGTTCAAGGTGAAGTCGAGCGCGCGCATCATCGCGAAGGTCGAGACGACCGAGGCCGGGATGGCGACGGCCGCAATCAGCGTCGAGCGCCAGGAGCGCATGAAGAAGAGCACGACGAGCGAGGCGAGTATGCTTCCTAAGACGAGGTGGACGGTGATCTCGTGCAGCGCCGACTCGATGTAGCGCGACTGGTCGCGGATGACCTCCATCTTCACGTCCGAGGGCAGTTGTCCCGCGACGCGCTCCAACGCTTTCTTTACGCCATCGATGACCTCGATGGTGTTTGCGCCCGACTGCCGCTGTACCTGAAGCGTCACGGTCGGGACACCGTTGAGACGTGCGAGGCTGCGTTGCTCCTTCGTGCTGTCCTCGACGCGGCCGATGTCGCGCAGGCGGATGGGCGAGCCGCCCAGCGTTGCGATGACGAGGTCGTTGAAGCCGCGCGGGTCTGTGAAACGGCCCATCGTGCGCAGCGTCAACTCCTCGCGGTTCGTGGTGACGTTGCCGCCCGGCGTGTCCGCGTTCTGGCGCGCGAGCGCGGCCTGCACGGTCGTAATCGGTATCTGATAGGCTTCCAGACGGTTGGCATCCACCCAGACGTTGATGGCGCGGTCGAGCCCGCCGACGATTTGCACCTGCCCGACGCCGCTGACGCGCTCGAACTGCGGGCGCACGAACTTGTCGCCCAGCTCGGTCAGCTCGCGCAAGGATCGTTCGCCCGTGAGCGCAATGGTGATGACGGGCGAGCTGTCGTTGTTGAATTTCTGGACGACCGGCGGACGTTGCCTCGCCTCTTCGGGCAGTTGGTTGACGACGGTTGTGACGCGGTCGCGCACGTCCTGCGCGGCGGTCTCAAGGTCGCGGTCGAGCTTGAAGGTGGCGATGATGACCGAGGTGCCGGGGGCCGAGACCGAGCGCAACTCGTCGATGCCTTCGACGGTGTTGACCGCCTCTTCGATGGGCTGTGAGACGAGCGTCTCGACCTCTTCGGAGGAAGCGCCGGGAAGGCTTGTGCGCACGCTCACCGTCGGCAAATCAACCGACGGAAAGCGGTCAACACCAAGCTTGAAGTAGCTCGCCGCGCCGACGACGACGAGCGAGAGCACGATCATCGCCGCAAACACCGGCCGCCTGATACAGATTTCAGCGAGCTTCTGCATAAACTAAACTTCGTGGTCTGGAATCTGAAAACAACACCGGTGGAAGAGAGCGCCGCTTCCGACTTCAGGCTCCGGACTCATTCGACGACGTTGACCGCTTGGCCTGATTGGAGGTTGCCGGGCTCAAGCACCACGGACTCGCCGACATTGATGCCGGAGAGCACTTCCGTCCATGTGTCGGCGCGACGACCCGTCGTGATGGGCTTCTCTTTGGCCTTGCCGTTCTCGACCGTGATGACCTTCTCGATACCCGCGAAGGTGACGACGGCGCTCGCAGGGACGGTGACGGCCATGTCGCCGCTGTTCGTAACAATCTCGGCGCGCGCGAAACCGCCCGGTCGTAATCCGCCGGGGTTGGCAATCTCTGCTTCGATGACGAGCACGCGGTTCTGCTGGTTGATAGTCGGGCTCAGGCGAACGATGCGCCCCGCATAGAGGCCGTGGTCTCCCTCGACCGTGACGCGCACGAGTTGGCCCTGTCGGACGGTGCCCGCGTCGCGCTCGGACACCTCGCCGCGGAAGCGCAAGGGGTTGACGCGCACGACGGTGACGAGCGGAGCGGCCGCGTTCAGATACTCGCCGACGCTCGCATGCTTCTCCTGAACTATCCCGTCGAAGGGCGCGACGACGACGGTGTCGGCGAGCGCCTGTCGTGCGAGCGAGACTTCCGTGCGTCGTTGCGCGAGGAGCGCCTGACGGTTGCGTATCTCTTCGACGGCGTCCTGATACTTGCCCTGCGCGACCTTGAAGGCGGCATCGGCTGACTCGAACTCGGCGCGTGCGACGACGCCCGACTCGACGAGCGAGACGACGCGCTGCCGGTTCTGTCGCGCCTCTTCCAAAAGGGCGCGCGCCTGCCGGACGGTGCCCGTCACCTCGGGGTCGAAGCGGTCGTCTTCACCCTGCGGCTGGAGTCCGAGGCGCGCACGCGCCTGCTGGAGCGCGGCCTCGGTCTGCTGCACGCGAAGGCGATAGTCCTGCTGCTCGACCTGCGCGACCACCTGCCCGCGTCGCACGACGCTCCCCAGATCGACCGTCACCGTGCTGACGCGGCCCGGCACCTTGACGCTCAAAGTCGCCTCGTCCTGCGCGGCGAGCGTGCCCGTGACCGAGACGCTCGCGCCCACCGGCATCTCTTCGACGCGCGCAACCTTGACCTGTCGCGCCTCGCCGCCGCCGCGCCCCTCGCCCGGCGGTCGCTGCTGACCCGATGCCGGGTAGTCGCTCTTGCACGATACGCATGCGGCGACCAGCAACGCAGCGCACGCGAACGCAAGGGCGCGCGCGTGCCACGAAGAGTTTACAAATCCGACTCTACCAAAAGATGCCATCACAAAATTGCCTATCGGGTTGAAGACGTGGATTTTATCACGCCGGTTACAAAATACTTAGCGGTCGGAATCGTGAGCCGAAACGGCGACGGGTGACGAGATGCAAGCTCCCGTCACCCGTCAACTCTTTCGCGACGCCGCTTTAAAAACTTACTGCCCGAAGCTGCGGCGGATGAGATATGACATCTTGATGAAGAAGAGGCGACCGTTGCGGCGGAAGCCGGGCTCCAACTGACCCGTGAACGGGTTGAGACCGTTGCGATTCATGTCGTCGTTGTAGCCGACGTAGAAGGTCGTGCCGGGATTGGGCGTCCAGCCCATGAGAAACTGCCCGCGCGCGTTCGAGCCGAGCGACGTGTAGTCTACGCGCGCGCGCGCGAACCAGAAGCGCGTGAACTGGTACGTGCCGCGCAAGCTGTAGATGTTGTCGTCGAAGGCGAGCAGCCCCGTGTCCTGTCGCGTCAGACGATCCTTGTTGTAGTTGAGCGAGAGCCGCAGCGCGTCGGTCGGCTGATAGGTGAAGCTGCCCTCGAACCTCCACTCGTTGCCGGGGCCGGGGTCGAGCGGTGCGCTCGGGTCTACAAGCGCGCCGGGGCTCACGCGCGGGAACTTCGGGTTGTCGGTGCCGAAGTCGAAGTCGAGTTGCCCCCAGCGATAGAGGCTGAAGACCGAGGCCGAATACTTCTTCGACGGCGTGGTGTTCGCGAAGAAATAGACATCGCGGTTAAAGGCCGAACGTTCGGGGACGCCGCCGAAGAAGGTGCAGCGGCGCAGGAACTTCGTATCCTCCACAGCCGGCGTCAAAGGGTCGTCCTCGATGACGGGTGGGAGCATGCCCGTCGGGTCACAGGCGGGCACGCGCGCGGCGAGTTGGGGGCCGAAGGTTTGGATGGCGACACGCGCCAGCGCATCACGCGTCGCGCCGAACTCCGACTCGAAGACGCGCTCGTAGCCCTCCTCGACGCCGAAGCCGACGTAGCTCTGCTTTTGAAGGGCGAGTTGAAGCTGTGATTCGTTCTGGAAGAACTGGCTCCGCCCCTTCCAATCGAAGTTACCCGTCGTGTTGTTGAAGACGCGCCAGTTGACGATATTCGCCTTCGGCTTGTCGTTCGAGCGGTACTGGACGAAGAGGTCTTGATTGTTCGTGTTGAAGCGTCGGTTGAAGCCCACGTCGGCGCGGAAGAAGCGCGAGCGCCCGACACCCGCGTAGTCGTAACTCCAGTTGCGATTGTTAAAGTTCAGGTCGTAGGCGTAGGCCAGACCCTTCTCCTTGCGGTCGGCTACGGTCGCCTCTTCGGCGAAGAAGAAGGGACTGTGCGTGACGCTGCCCAAGACCTGCGCCGTGAAGACGGTCGTCTTGTTGAAGCGGTAGCGCGTGTCGAAGCCCGCAATGTCGTTGTACCTGTCAACGAAGTTGTAGGTGGTTGCGAGGAAGCCGATGTGCCCCTCTTTACCGATGTCGTGCTTGACGCGGAGCACGCCGACCGTCGCGTTCTTGTCAAGGACTTTCAGAATCGAGTTGCGCCTTGCTTCGATGTCGGCGCGCAAGTCCGGGTTGGTAACGCCGGACAGGTCGTTGGTGGCGCGGACGAAGTCGCGGTCATCCTCGCCGCTGTTGCCGGGTGCGTTGTCCGAGGCGAGCATCACACCGAAGGTGTTGCGCCCGCGCTTGCCCGTGAACTTCACCGCGTAGTCGGGGTCAACGATGGTGCGCGTGTGGACGGCGCTGATGAGCGTCTCGAAAATCTCTTTGCCTTCGAGAAAGAAGGGACGCTTCTCCTCAAAGAAGATTGGGAAGCGCTGGTTGGCGGTGACGACCGTCGCGTCGGCCTCGACCTGCGCGAAGTCGGGGTTGTACGTGAAGTCGAGCGTCATCGTCGGCGAGATGCCGACCTTGGCCGTGATGCCGGGGTCGAGATTGATGGGACTGTTGAGGAAACGCCCGTTGTCTCCGGGCAGGCGGTTCCCCTGCGCGCCCGCGAAGATGCGCTGCGCGGAGAGAAAGGTCGGCACGCGCTTGCCCTCTTCGGAGACGGTCAGCGAAGGGATGATTTCGATGGTGCGCTCGGTCGAGAGACCTTCGAGTCCGGTGACGTGCCCCTCCTGCCCGAGCAGGCTTGAGTTGTCACGCGAGATGGGCATCCATGAGTCCTGCTCGTTGTTGAGCCGCTTGATGGTGCGCAGCAAGTGCAGGCCCCACTTCTTATCCTTGCCCGCCTCGTAGCGCAGAGACTTGAACGGGATGGCGACCTCGACCGTGTAACCATCATTAGTCACCACGCCCTTCGACTCCATTACGATGTCAACCGAGAAGTCCTCGTTGACTCCCTCGGTAAAGACGGCGTCGGCCTGCACGCCCAGCGGGTTGAAGATCAACTCGTATGCGCGGCGGCCATCGTTGAAGGTGTCGAGCCAGACGCCGACCCAGTCATCGTCAAACACCGCGTCGCGCTTGGCGATGGTCGCGCGCACCTTGCCCGCCTCGTCGAAGGCGTGGAAGCCAACGTAGAGATAGCGCGAGTCGTAGCCGATCCTCACCTCGGTCGGCTGCGACGGCGCAACGAGGTCAACAGGTCGGAACTGCACGAAGTCTTTGAAGACGACCGCGTTCTTCCAAACCTCTTCATCGAGCTTGCCATCAATGACCGGCGGCTTGTCGAAGCGCGTGAGTCTTGTCGGACTCATCTTCTCGGGCGTGAGCAGCGCCGCCAGACGCGCCGCCGAAGTTCCCGCGACCGCAGTGCTGCCCGGCTTCGCCACGCCAGCCGCCGGAGTCGTGTTAGACGCCGCGCCCGCCGCGCCGGTTGAAGTGTCCGTGGGTGTTGACGGTGGAGGCGTGGGCGTTGGCGACGCATCACTGACCGTGCTCTGCGCGCTGCTCCCGGTCTGTTGCTGCTGCGCCGCGAAGAGTATTTCGAGCCGGTTGAAGCTGGCGCGCACGCGCGGCTCGAAGCCCGGCGCAAGCGTGAAAGCGATGAGCGCATCGTCGCCGCGCTGCCCCGCCTCGACCCTTGCGAAGCCGCGCGCGGCGAGGCCGCCCTGTGTGAGCACCGTCGCGTCGGCCTCGGGGATGACGATGAAGAAGCGGCCGCCCTCCGTGTACGTCTCGTAGCCGTCGAGCGGTGCGTCCGAGGTAAGTCGAACACGCGTGCCCTCGTCCGACTCGCCGATGCTCAAGCTCATCCGCTTCAACAGTCGAGCGCCGCCCGCGACGGTCTTACGCGTGCCCGACGGCGCGCGCACGGACGCGACCTGCTGCGCCGAAGACACGCCCGCCCCCATCAATATGAAACTTATGATTAAAGCGAGGGCAGGCAGTGCGGCGGTGGGCAGGGCTTTTTTCGTCATGGCTTGTGTGCGGTGGCGGCCCCTTACATCAGAGGCGTACCAGTTATTGGATTTGGACTTGTTTACTTGGACGAAACTGCCCGTGACGACGCTCTGGGGGGTTGGCGGCAGTCACTTTTGCAGCGCCTTGTTAGACGAAGCTCACGCACCGAAGGTTTCAATAGAATTTCCGTTGGCAAACGCTTTGACGTGCCCCCTGCAACCGCCCGTTGTCCTTCGGCGTTGAAGTTCGACATTAGAGACGCAGCGCGATGCGTGCGCGTTAACGTCGTCGCAGGATGATCTGGCCGTCGCCCGTGTGCAGCGTGAGAAGCTGGCCGCCGCTTCCGACCTTCCAACGTCGCACGCGGCTCTCGGTGTCCGTTTCCGCCACGGCCACACCGTCGTTAAAGACCGACCCGGCGTTGGTCTCGACAGTCGCGTTGACGCCCTCGGGCAAAGAGAGCGCGATGGTGCCATCGCCCGTGCGCGCGTTGAGACTGCGGAAGTTGCCGTCGAGCGTGATGCGCCCGTCGCCCGTGCGTGCCTCGGCATCGCCGTCAAAGTTATCGACGCGTATGCGCCCGTCGCCCGTCTCCGCGCGCAGACGCCCCCGCGCCCCCGTCACGTCTATTGAACCATCGCCCGTGCGCAGCTCAAGCTCGCCGCTCACGCCGTCCACGCGTAGCCTCCCGTCGCCCGAAGAGATGAAGAGAGTCGCGTTGCGCGGCACGTAGAGGTCGTATTCGGCCGACGCGTTCGATGAGTAAGAGGTGACGCGGCCGTCGTGCTCGTGATAGGAGTGCGCGAAGCTCTTGTCGAAGTCGGCGCGCAACGTCACTTCACCGCCCACGGACTGCGCCTGTAGCTTGATGCCCTTCATCTCGTGTTCGTCGGAGGCGCGCTTGGTGGCCGTGTACATCACTTCGGATTTGTCCCACACGTGGACGCTGATTGCGCCGTCGAAGGTCTCGACGCGAACGCGCGGCGTGCCTGCTACGCTGAAGGTATTCGACTCGCGCTCGGTCTGACGCGCGTTGCCGTCGAAAGCACCGTTGACCCCTTCTTTAATGTTCTCTTTGAGCGCCTCTTTATCAATCGCCTTCATCGCCTTCTCGGCCTCGCGCGCGGCACGCGCCGCTTCGCGCTGCACGTCGCGCGTAGCATCTTCAACTTCGCGCTGACGCTCGCGCGCCGACTCCGCACGGTCGCGCTCTGCTTCTGTAAGCGCCTCGCGCCTCTCGCGTTCAGCCTCTCGCACGGAGTCGCGAGCCTCGCGCGCCGCTTCGCGTGCTGCGTCTGCGGCGTCGGAGTCGTCCCCCGAGTCTTCGCGGCCACGCGTCTCGGAGAGAAGGTTGACGGCGGGGCTCAAGGGGCGGTTGTCGCCTGCGCGGCGGATCGAGATAGAGCCGTTGACGTTGCTCAGGCGGACGCGCGCGCCGCCACGCCCGAGCCGCCCTTCGAGGTCGCGCCCGACGTACTCGCCCTCGCGCACGGGCAGGTTGAAGTCGTTGCTGATCTGGCCGTGGACGGTGCTGGCGCGCACCACTGCGTTCGAGTCGGAGGGAAGGACGACGGCCAGTTGGCCGTTGACCGCCGAGAGCGTGACCTCGCCCGAGTCGTTCAAGCGGTCGAGCTTTGCTTCGAGACTGCCGTTGACGACCGAGAGATTGACCGCGCCCGTGAGATTGCCTGCCACCACGCGGCCGTTGATCGAAGAGGCATGCACCGCGCCCGTCACGCCCGAGATGTCGAGCCCGCCGTTGATGAGATTGATCTCTTCGATGGATGCGCCGCGCGGGATGGTGAGCGTGTACTCGACGCTCGCGGGGTTCTCGTGGCGCTCGCCGTCACGATCCGACCAGCGATACTCGGGATACTCGGTCTCGATGCGGACGCGCCCCGGTGCGGCGTCTATTTTAATCTGTGCCTCGCGCAGACGCTCCTGCGTGTAGGCCCTCTTGACGGCATCCACCTTCACTTCGTCGCGATCCCATCCGACGACTTTGACCGCACCGTTGATGTTCGACAGGCTCACGCGCCCGCCCGGCGTGAGCGGGTAGGTCTGGTGAAACTCCTCGGTCAATGTCTCGGCACGCGTCTGCGCTATGCTGCTGTCGGCGGCCGTCAAAGCGAGCGCCGTCAACACGGCCAGACCAAAGACTAAACGTATCTTCAACATGACGATTCCCTTTTTATGAAACGATGTGTGCGGAATGATGAGCGATGAATAGTAAGAGACGTGCGATTTTGTATTCATCATTCATCATTCCGCATTTAATTTTAAGAGGCGCGGCGAATCTGGACGCTGCCGTTGACGGTTTCGAGATGGAGGTCACGACCGCCGCCGCCGATGGTGCCGGTCAGGCGGCGCTTGCTGAACGTGCCGCTGACGGTCATGGGAAAGTCGGTCGAGATTTCGCCGTTCAAAGTCTTGGCCTCGACCTGCGCGCTCAGTGAGCCGGGGAAGCTCAAGTCTATGCTGCCGTTGACGGTCTCGAATTCAAGATCGTCTGCCCAGTCGGTGCGACCCATGACGACCGTAATCGAGCCGTTGACGGTCTTGGCGCGTGCAAGTCCCGTAGTCGTGACGGTGATGCTGCCGTTGACGGTCTTCGCGTCAACGTCCGCGCTGAGGTTGTTCGCCTCGACCTTGCCGTTGACGGTGTTGCCGCTGAAGCGAACGCCAGCGGGCACGCGCACGGTGAAGTTGACCGAGGTGTCGTTGTTGTCCACGTTCACATGGCCGCTGCCGCCCGGCGCGCAAGTGTTCGGCTCCTTACCTTCGACGTTCGGATAGACGGCGCAGATGGTGACGCCATCGCCGTGGCGAACGACCTCAATGCGCACATCATCCGGATTGCTGCGGCGCGCGCGCTTGACAGCTATGACTTCGACCTCGCTGCCCGAGGTGGGCACGGCCTCGACGCTGCCGTTGACGCCCCTGATCTCGATGACGCGACCTGCGGCCAGAGGCTCATGCCAGCGGAACTCGTTCTGCTGCTGAGGCTCGGCCGCGAGCGAGCGCGGCGAGCCCGCACCCGCACGAACCCGTGCGGACGTGTTAATCGTGCCCGCCGCCAAGACCTGCACGGCGAGTGCCGCGACGACGATGATTGTGAGACTGATTGTGCGCTTCATTCTTCCTCCTCGGATTCCGAGATGTTGAGTTTGAGTTCTGCTTAACGAAATCGCGGGAGGCCAGTCGCCCGAAACGTCCGGGCCAGTCTCCAACGCGCCCCTCTGCTCGTCCGTGTCTGACGAGAAAACACCGCGCGTGCCGGGTTCGTGGCAAAAATTTTCGGTGGAGTTATCTCTCTGAGGATGCTGCTTGCGCGAGAGTCCCGCGAGGGTGACCGAGGCGTTGATAAGAGCCACGCTGTCGAGTCAACCTCGCGGGACTCTGGCGAGTGCGTGCGGGTCTAATTCTCTTCCGCTGCCCTATCGCTTCCTCAGGTGCAGCGAGCCGCTGAAGGAGCTGATGTTGACGACAGCGTCGCCAGTGCCGACCGTGCCATCAAGTCGCGCCGACAAAGGTTCTCTCTGTACCTTGACCTTGCCCGGCTTCACGCGGCCGGGCGATTGCGGCGGCATCACCACGATGACGGGCTCGGGCATGGGTACGGGCGTGGGCAATGCCGGCGTGTCGGGCGGCGGGGTGGTCTGCAGCGTGGCCGGTGGAGCCACATGCGTGGCGTCGGTCGTGCCTGTCGCCATCTTGACGGGGAAGTCAGTGTCTATGTCGCCGCTGACGACGACCTTTGCGTGGAGGTTGAAGGAGGAGTCGGCAGGTAGCTCCAAGGTCACGTCGCCCGAGATGGTGCGGAAGTCGTAGGAGCCGCCGCGCGCGAGCGCGCCCGTGTAGATGACGCTGCCGCTGATGGCCGTGCCGTTGACCTGCCCGTGCGTGACGGCTTCGAGCGTCACGTCGCCGCTGGTTGACTTGGCCTCGAAGTTGTCGCCCGGCGAGAGCTTGCGGACGTTGCGCGCTTCAACGTCACCGCTCACGGTAGCGACGCGCATCGGCCCGCTTGAATCCGTAACCGACACGTCGCCGCTCAGGCACGACACTTCGACCGACTGCGAGACGCGCCGCACGTCAACGTCGCCGCTCAGTGCGCGGACGCGCGCCTCTGCCACGTCCGAGACCTCGACGTGACCGTTGCGCGACTCGACCTCGACGGTCGAGCCCCTTGGCACCATCAACTCGATTGTGCGTGTCGAGCCGCAATCGCCCGACCCAAGCTCTGTCTCCTTGTCCTCGGAGACGAGCACCTCGACGCGCGGCGCGGGGCGCACGTTCGGCGTCAACAGACGGAGACTGCCTGCCTCCTCGATGCGCGCGCGCACTTCGCTTCTGTCCCAACCGCGCACCACGACATCGCCCGTCGAGATGCAGAGCGTGATGAGCGCCTTCGGCTCGGCGTCGGCGCGACGTTCAAGTGCGAAGTCTTCGCTCTCGGCGACGGCGCGCGGCGGCTCCACCTTCCGCTCGACCTGCGGCTTCTGCGCCGCGACTTGCGACGGCGCGAAGGCGAGTGCGAGCACAAACAGGAATGTTCTAAATGAAAACTTCATCACAATAGTCCGTAAGAATTATCAACGTCCGCAAAATCATCCGTGTCTGCAAAATCATCAACGTCCGAGCGCGGCGACCTGCGCCTGATCCGCGACCTTCGTCAACAGTTCGACCTTGCTCTGATATGCCGCGATGAGAAAGCTCACGGCGTCCTTGTCCTTCGGGTTGCGCGCGGCCACGCTGCGCGTCTGGCTGATGGCCGTGTCGAGCAGCGCGATGTTGCGCTCGTATTCGACGCGCAGCGACGGTCGGAGCGAAGCGTCGCCGCCCATCTTGATGGTCTTCTCAAGCGAAGCGATGGCCGTTTGGTAGTCCCTCTCACCGGGCAGCGCCTCTTCCTTCAACGCTGCGGGCGCGTTCGTCCGGCGCGCGCCTCCGTTGCTGTTCGCGGCGTGGCGCACGGTGTAATTAATCTTGACGGCGGTCGTGCCTGTTCTTCCCTGTTCAGGTGTTGAAGTGGGAATCGGCGCGACCGTCTTCGGTGTCGTCTTCACTTCAGGCGAATGCTCGGGAGCCGGGTTGACTCTCGCAATCTCGCGCGCGTTCTCGGGCTTGTTCGTTACCTGCTGCGACCTCTGAGCAGAGAAGTAGATGATTCCGATAGCGATGAGCGCGAGCACGCTCGCGAAGGCGGCGGCGCTCTGAGGCGTGAAGGTGAAGAGCCCACGCAGCGAAGCGAAGAGACTGTCGAAGCTCCGGCCGTGGCGGCGCGCATGATTCGTCTCGGAAGATGTTTCGAGCTGCGCGACCGAGGCATTGATGCGCGCGCGCAGCACTTCCGTCGGCACGCTCAACGAGTCGTCGGGCGCGAACGCGGTTGAGAAGAACGCGATTTGGCTCTCGGCGGAGGCCAACGCCGTGGCGCACGCTTCGCACGCGGCGAGGTGCGCGGCCGTCGCGGCCGTCTGTTCGCGGGAGAGTTCGCCGTCTATGTAAGCCTGTAAAATTCCCTCGTCGGGACATCTCTTTATCATCGGCGTCCTCCGATCTTCCCGTAGAACCTTATGAACTCTTTCCGCCCGCGCGCGATCATGCTCCCGACGTTCGTCTCGTTGACCGAGAGCGCACGCGCTATCTCTCGATACGAGAGTCCCTGCTGCTTGAGCAGCAAGCAACTGCGCATCGGCTCTTTAATCTGAGCGAGCGCGCGCCGCGCCTCTTCAATCTCCGTCCGGCGTTCGTAGTCGGTCTCGATGCCGACCGGCTCGCGCCCACCCACCGTGGCCTCCGCAACGAACTCCTCTTCGCGCGCTCCCGTACGGCCGCGGCTGCGAATGGTGTTGAGCGCGGTGTTCGTCGCAACCCTCAGAAGCCAAGGCCGCACGTGCTCCTCATTCTGTAGAGAGCCCATGTGCTGGTAGAGCTTGAGAAAGACCTCCTGTGTCACGTCCTCGGCCAGCCCCGCGTCGCGAACGAGCGCATAGGCGGCGCGAAAGACGGCGCGGTGATGCAGCGTGAACGCTTCGTCGAAGCTGGGCGCTGCCGCCGCCGCAGAAACCGTCTCTGGCACCGAGTTGATCAAAGCTTCTACCGCTCGTTCGCTCATGTAGCCACTCTCAATCACCTAAACACCGCCGCCACAATGTTTGTGGCAGGAAATTTTAACAGATTCGCCCGCTCTCACCTCGCCGCCCGTATACGTTCTTTCCCGCCTTTTCTCATCGCCGAAGCGAGCGCGTCATTAGCCGCCGAAAGTTACGAACTGTTATATTGTCTCCATTCCGGCATTTTTTTTGAACGGCACAATGCCCGCATAAGTTTTACTGACTCAATAAGGACTCACAAGAGCGGAATGAGCGAAGCGACCAAGACCGGCAGCAGTTTGGAAATGACCGAGGAGCTTTGGATGAGCCCCTTCATGCGCGCGTGCCGCCGCGAGCAGGTGCCCTACACGCCCGTCTGGTTGATGCGACAGGCCGGGCGCTACATGAAGGAGTACCGCGAGGTGCGCGCGCGCCATGGCTTTCTTGAGATGTGCAAGCAGCCCGAGGTGGCCTCCGAGGTCACGGTCTACGCCGCGCATCGTTTGAACGTAGACGCCGCCATCATCTTCGCCGACATCCTGCTTATCATCGAGCCGATGGGGCTCGACCTCGAATTTGCAAAGGGCGAAGGCCCCGTCATCCACAACCCCGTCCGCACCGCGCTCGACGTTGACCGCGTGCGCGAGGTCGAAGACGTTGGCTCGCTCTCTTACGTCTACGAAGCCATACGCATCACGCGGCGCGAGCTTCGGCCCGACCTCCCGCTCATCGGCTTCTGCGGCGCGCCCTTCACGCTCGCCTCCTACATCTGCGAAGGAGGCGGCTCAAAGAACTACATCAACACCAAGCGGCTGATGTACACAGACCCCGGCGCATGGCACGCGCTGATGTCGAGGATTGCGCGCGCGCTCTCGCTCTACCTCAACGCGCAGATCGAAGCGGGCGCGCAGGCCGTGCAGCTTTTCGACTCGTGGGTCGGAGCCTTAAGCCCCGACGACTATCGCGAGTACGTCCTGCCGCACACGCGCGAGGTCATAGGTAACGTGAAAGCGGGCGTCCCCGTCCTGCACTTCGGCACGGGCACGGCCGCACTGCTTGAGTTGATGAAGGAGGCGGGCGGCGACGTGATCGGGCTCGACTGGCGCGTCCGTCTGGACGAGGCTTGGGCGCGTCTCGGCGACGTGGCCGTCATGGGCAACTTCGACTCAATCGCACTCTTCACGACACCCGGGGTCGTGCGCCGTCGTGCCAAAGATATTCTCGACATGGCGGCGAACCGTCCCGGCCACATCTTCAACCTCGGCCACGGCATTCTCCCCGAAACGCCCGTCGAGAACGTCGTTGCGCTCGTCGAAGCCGTACACGAGTTAAGCCAGAGGTAGACACTCTTCACGATGAAGCAGACTTACGACGCACTTCTTATCGTCTCCTTCGGCGGGCCCGAAGCGTTGGAAGACGTGATGCCGTTTCTCGCCAACGTGCTTCGGGGCCGCAACGTCCCCGAGGCGCGCATGCGCGAGGTCGCGTACCACTACGAGTTGTTCGGCGGCGTAAGCCCCATCAACGAACAGAACCGCAAGCTCATCGCCGCGCTCGAACGCGAGCTTGAGACGCGCGGCCCGCGCCTGCCCGTCTACTGGGGCAATCGCAACTGGCATCCGCTGCTCGCCGACACGCTGCGCCGTATGCGCGACGACGGTATCAAGAATGCGCTCGCCTTCATCACTTCCGCTTACAGCTCCTACTCCGGTTGCCGCCAGTATCGCGAGGATGTCGAGCGCGCACGCGAAGCGGTGGGCGAAGACGCGCCGCGCGTCGAGAAGCTGCGCGCCTTCTTCAATCATCCCGGCTTCGTCGGGCCGAACGTCTTGAACCTGCGCGCCGCGCTCGAACAGATTCCGTCGGAGCGACGTGCGAACGCACAGGTCGCCTTCACCGCGCACAGCATCCCCGGCGCGATGGCGGCGGGCTGCGACTACGAACGTCAACTGCTAGAGACCTGCCGACTCGTCGCCGAAGGCGCGGGACACGAACGCTGGCGATTAGTCTTTCAAAGCCGCTCGGGGGCTCCGGCGCAACCGTGGCTAGAACCCGACATCTGCGACTATCTCCGCGAGTTGAAAGAGACTGATATGAAGGACGTGGTGGTCGCGCCCGTCGGCTTCATCTCAGACCACATGGAGGTGCTCTACGACCTCGACACAGAGGCGCGCAAGCTCGCCGACGAACTCGGGCTCAACATGATTCGCGCCGCCACGGTCGGCACTCACCCCGAGTTCGTCGCGATGATTCGCGAGCTTATCATCGAAAGAATAGACGACGCCGCGCCTCGCCGCGCGCTCGGCCTGTTCCCGCCTTCACACGACGTTTGCTCGACCGATTGTTGCTTGTCGGGCATGCAGCGGCCAGCGGTGCGCCCCGCTAAAGATTGATGAAAGAGGATGCACGAAAGTTCTATAAAGGGCAGGCGCGTCGTCATCGTCGGCGGAGGCATCAGCGGCCTCGCGGCGGCGCATCATCTGCTTGAGCTTCAAGAGGTTTCGTCACAGGCCGGAGAAGATAAACTCGAAGTCATCCTGCTTGAAGCTTCAAGCCGTCTGGGCGGCACGGTTCGCACGCACAGGCGCGACGGCTTCCTGCTTGAAGGCGGCCCCGACTCTTTTATCTCTGAAAAGCCCGAGGCGCTCGACCTCGCGCGTCGCCTCGGCCTCGAAGGACGCGTCATCGGTACGAACGAGAGAGACCGCCGCAGCTTCGTCGTGCGCGGAGGCCGACTGCATCCCACGCCCGAAGGCTTCCAACTGCTCGCGCCTTCGCGCATGCTTCCCTTCATCACCACCGACATCTTCACGTGGCGCGGCAAGGCGCGCATGGCGCTCGACCTCCTGCTCCCACGGCGCAAGGATGCGAACGGGCGTGACGACGAGAGCCTCGCCGCCTTCGTCCGCCGACGGCTCGGGCGTGAGGCGCTTGAGCGCATGGCGCAGCCGATGGTCGGCGGCATCTACACGGCCGACCCGGAAGCCCTCTCGTTGCGCGCGACGATGCCGCGCTTCCTCGAAATGGAGCGGCGTCATCGCAGCCTCATCCTCGCCATGTGGAAGGCCGGGCGAAAGGCGGAAGAGGCGGCGCGTCACGGACACGGCGCGAGCGGCGCGCGCTACAGCCTCTTCCTCTCTTTCGATGAAGGCACGCAGGTTCTCACCGACGCGCTCGCAGCGCGACTGCCCGAAGGCTCCGCGCGACTTAACACGCGCATCGTCTCTCTGACGTTAGAGCGCGACACGCGAGGGCTTGAGCGCGGCGCGCGCCGCTGGCTCTTACAAACAAGCGACGGCGAGACAATCAGCGCCGATGCCGTCTGTCTCGCGCTGCCCGCATACGCTTCGGCGCGGCTGCTGCGCGACGTTGATGACGCGCTGGCGGACGAACTCGAAGCCATCCCTTACGCCTCGACCGCGACGGTCAATCTCGCCTTCCGCCGCGCGAACATCCGGCACCCGCTCGATGGCTTCGGTTTCGTCGTTCCCTTCGTCGAGAGGCGCGCGACGCTCGCCTGCACCTTTAGCAGCGTCAAGTTTCCTTCCCGCGCTCCCGAAGGATGCGTGCTGCTCCGCGCCTTCGTCGGCGGCGCGCTTCAACCCGAGATGTTCGACCTCGATGAAGAGCGCATGACCGAAGCCGTGCTGCGCGACCTCGGCGACCTGCTCGGCATCAACTCGCCGCCGCTCTTCGCGCACGTCGAGAAGTGGCCGCGCTCGATGGCGCAGTATCACCTCGGCCACACCGAACGCGTCGCACGCATCCGCGCGCTGCTGCAAAACCACACGGCGCTCGTCCTCTGCGGCAACGCATATGAAGGCGCGGGACTTCCCGACTGCGTTCGCGGTGGCGAGTCCGCTGCCGGGACGCTCTTGAAAGTCCTCGCCCTTACTTCCTCTTGAAAGTCCTCGCCCTTACTTCTTCTGACACACCGGCCCCTTTGAGCATATCGTGCCTCCGCTCGACCCATCGGCAACCTCGCCATCGTGAACCTGACCTCTCAAAGCATTACAGACAACCTACTCACATAAATGGAGGACTCCTATGAGCGAAACATCATGTAGAAGCGGTCTCATAAATAGCCGTGCTACGATTTTGACATGGCACGACGAGAAGAACTAACTAATGAACAATGGGTGCTTATCGAGCCGTTGATACCTGAGTTGCCACGCCGCGACGATGGACGTGGCAGACCATGGAGAGACACCCGCGAAGTGATGAACGGCGTTCTCTGGATACTCCGCAGCGGCGCACGCTGGCAGGACTTGCCCGATCGCTTTCCG
>JAVXWN010000015.1:0-23738 GCA_032230645.1 Acidobacteriota bacterium
CTCGCAAAGAAGACCGTGAGCCTCATTTGTAGACTCGCGAAAATGTCAACGACCCTCATTCAAGGAGAAACCAGATGGCAAAAAACGAGACGCGAAGAATCGTGTCCACAATTCTCAGCGCAGACCGCGAGGCGTTCGATGCTTTACAAGGAATTACTAACTACGCGCCCGCGAATCAGGCTTACAGCACTACGAACATCAAGACGATTCGTGACCGCATGGATGATTTGCAGCGCGACGCGATACAGGCCGAAGCAACAGCCGCCGCGAAGCGCGACGCGGCGACGGCAGGCGAGTGGGAGTTTCACAACGTCATGCTTGGCGCGAAGGTGCAGGTGACGGCACAGTTCGGGGATAATTCGGACGAGGTCGCGGCGGTCGGCTTGAAGAAGAAATCCGAATACAAGAAACCGTCACGACGCAAGCCGCCGGGCGGGTCTTCCAAGTAAACAGACAACGCACGCGAAAGCCGCGAGCAAAGCCGGGAGCGCGGGCATCCTTGCTCGCCTTGAGAGCGCGAGCGCGAAGACTGAGAAACGCTAAAGCTCAAGGGTTGAGTCGAAGCGAAAGGCAGGAAGCGTGCTTGCACGCTTTGGCGCGCAGGATGCCCGCGCTCCCGGCAAAAAGTTCGCATTCGATTGCGGGCCGCTATAACCTTTGATTAACTCGTCAGCCGCTCACCCGGTTTGTTCTACACGCCCTTTTGCGATACAAGTAAAGACACACAAGTTCAAACACAGTAAGGAAGTCTCATTGTCTCTCAGCGGAAAAGAACTCGAAGAGTTGCGCGAGTCGGAGGCGCGCAGTCGCATCGTGGTCGAGACGGTGGCGGACGCCATCGTGACCATCAACGATGCGAGCATAATCCTGTTCGTAAATCCGGCGGCCGAAAAAATCTTCGGATACGCGGCCCCGGAGATGTTGGGTGCGCACATGACGATGTTGATGCCCGACTACCTTCGACACCTGCACGACGCGGGGATGCAGCGATACGTCGAAACGGGAGTCAAGCATATCTCCTGGGCGGGCGTTGAGCTACCGGGGCTGCACAAGTCGGGGCACGAGATTCCGCTCGAAATCTCTTTCGGCGAGTTCACGCTCGACGGTCGGCGTTACTTCACGGGCATCGCGCGCGACATCTCGACGCGCAAGCACAACGAAGCGCGGCTCGCCGCGCAGTACGATGTGACGCGCGCTCTTGCCGAGACGCGCGACTTTCGCGAAGCCGTGCCGCGCATTCTGCGCGCCGTCTGCGAAGCTCTGAATTGGGAGGTGGGCGCGCTGTGGACGCTCGACCGCGATGCGGACGTTCTGCGTTTCGTCGAGTTATGGTGCGCGCCGAATGTGGACGTGCGTGAGTTCGAGATGCTTTCGAGCCGACGGACTTTCACGCGCGACGGCGACGGCGGCTTGCCCGGACGCGTCTGGGAAAGCGGCGAGCCTCTGTGGGTCGAAGACATCGCGGCCGACGAGACCTTCCCGCGCTCGGCGGCAGCCGCGCGTGAGGGGTTGCACGGCGCGTTCGCTTTCCCCGCGCTCGTGCAGGGCGAGACCATCGCCGTGCTCGAATTCTTCAGCCGGGAGGTGCGCGCGCCCGACGATGCGCTGCTTGCGATGATGTCGCACGTCGGCAGCCAGATTGGACAGGTCGTCGAGCGACAACGCGCCGTGGCCGCGCAAGCGCATCTGCGCGACGAGATGATACACGTGCAGGACGAGCTTCTGGCGGAACTCTCAACGCCGCTCATCCCGCTCAACCGCGAGATAGTCGTGATGCCGCTCGTCGGCGCGGTTGACGCCAAGCGCGCGCGCCGCGTGCTCGGTGCGCTCCTCTCGGGGCTTGAGCAGTCGCGCGCGCGCGTCGCCATTATAGACATCACGGGCGTCTCGGTCGTTGACGAACACGTCGCCAACACGCTCGTCCAATCGGCGCAGGCCGCGCGCCTGCTCGGCACCGAGGTTATCCTCACGGGCATTCGCGCGGGAGTCGCGCGCAGTCTTGTTCGCCTCGGCGTAGACCTCCGCCAAGTCACCACGCGCAAGAGCTTGCAGGACGGCATCGCCTCCGCCTTTGAATACCTGCGCGCGCGCGGGACAAACGACTGAGCCCGCCTTATAATCGCGCACGCTCTCCGGTCGAAACACCCTGTCGAAAAGTAGGAATCAAAGATGAAAAGGACTCTTCGCGTCATCTTGCTCTGTTGCGTGGCCGCCTTCGCGCTCGCCGCCGCCGCGCCGTCCGTGCGCAGGAGCAAAGCCGCGCGCGCCTTCGCGAGCGCGGCAGGTCAAAGCACGACGGCCGCGCCGCAAGCACAACCTTCGCCGCAGCGTGACGAGCGTTTGTGGAAGCGCGCGCAGGCTTTGCACCGGAAGGCAATCATCGTTGACGGGCACAACGACATCCCGACAATCATGGTTGACGAGGACTACGATTTGGGCACGCCTTCGACGGGGAAATATCACACCGACGTTCAACGCCTGAAGCAGTCGGGGATGACCGGCGAGTTCTTCTCAATCTACGTTGATAGGCAGTATGCGACGCCGGATTGGGTGTCGAAGAATTACATAAAGGAAGGTGGGTCTTCGCGGCGCGCGCTCGACTTGATTGATTCGGTTTATCGTTCGGTTGAAAAGTATCCGGGCGACCTCATGCTTGCGACCTCGACCGCGGACATTCGGCGCGCGAAGCGTGAAGGGAAAGTCGGCGCGCTGATGGGCATCGAAGGCGGCCACGCTATCGAGAACTCGCTCGCGGCGCTCAGGGAGTTCTACCGCCTCGGCGTTCGTTACATGACGCTCACGCACAACAACACCAACGAGTGGGCCGACGCCTGTTGCGATGAAGCGCGACACAACGGGCTGTCTGACTTCGGCAAAGATGTCGTGCGCGAGATGAACCGGCTCGGCATGTTCGTTGACATCTCGCACGTCTCCGACAAGACGATGTCGGACGTGCTCGACGTGTCGAAAGCTCCGGTCATCGCTTCACATTCTTCGGCGCGCGTCTTCTCGAATCACAAGCGAAACATTCCCGACGAGCTTCTCAAACGCATCGCGCAGAACGGCGGCGTCGTGATGGTCAACTTCTATCCGGCCTTCCTCGACGAGAAAGTGCGAGTCGCCGACATTGGTCGCGATGCGAAGCTTAAAGCGCAACGCGACTCGCTGCGCGCGCAGTTCAAGGACGACCCGAAGCGTCTGGAAGAGGAGTTGAAGCGGCTCAACGACGCGAACCCCATCCCGAACACGACGCTCTCGATGCTCGTTGATCACATCGACCACATCGTGAAGGTCGCAGGCATAGACCACGTGGGACTCGGCTCCGACTTCGACGGCGTGCCTAACCTGCCCGAAGGAATCCGCGACGTGTCCGATCTGCCGAACATCACATATGAGTTGCTGCGTCGCGGCTACTCCGACGGGGACGTGCTCAAAATTCTCGGCGGCAACTTCATGCGCGCCTTCACCGAAGTCGAACGCGTGGCAGGCATCGAGCGGCGCAAGATTAGCGGCGAGGGGAGCCTTCGTCATCTCGGCTCCGCTGCAAAGTAACAGGAGCGCGAGACGACAAAAACAGGAGACTTGGAAGAGAGCAAGGCAATACAAATAAAGCGGCGCGCGACTCAATGATCGCGCGCCGCATTCTTTAACCCCTTATTCCGTCTCGCACGCCGCACGCCGGTTCAAAGGTCGTGCAGGGCGGAGACGTTCGCAGCGTTACTGGCCGCCGCCGCTCGAAGAGCCGCCGCCGGAGCCGCGACAACCGCCAGAGCCGCTTCCGCCGCCCGACGAACTTCCACCACCCGAGCCGCTGCCACCCGAACCGCTTCCACCACCCGAGGAGCTTCCGCCGCCGGAGCCGCCGCTCGAAGAGCCGCCGCCACCACTGCCGCTGCTGCTCCCGCCGCCGCCGCCGGAAGACGAACCACCACCGCCACCTGACGATGAACCGCCACCACCACCGGAGGAGCTTCCACCGCCGCCGGTGCTGCCGCCACCGCCGCCGCTGCCGCCGGAGCCGCTACCGCCACCCGAGCCGCTACCACCGCCGGAGCCGCTGCCGCCACCCGACGAACCACCGCTCGAAGAGCCGCCGCCACCGCCCGAACTGCCGCCCGAACCGCTGCCGCCGCCCGAGGAGCTACCACCGCCCGAACCGCCGCTCGAAGAGCCGCCGCCGCCGGTGCTACCGCCGCCAGTTCCTTCCATGTTGTCTGCCATAAACGCTTCCTCCACTGTCGGTGTTGTTGGTTAAGCCGTCAGATGAACCGCTTAGACTTTTCAATTGTAAGAGACGATGAGACAGTCTCGCGCATTCACCCTGCGGTATCATGCTTTTGTTCTCTCACACAACAAACCTCATGCCACATTGAAGCCAAAAAGCAGCGGCGAGTTTTAGAAAATAAACTCTTTCGCTTTGCCCAACTTTCTCCGCACGACCCGCGCGTGCCGAAATAAATCATTAACAATTGGTGCTATCGAGTACAACGGAAGTCGTACACGCTCACAATGAAAAGCGTACATGCGATACGTCTCTTATGTTTGCTAACGCACCTAAGAGAAAGAGCGCGCGCAGGCGTGTTATAATCTCAGAACTCTTAAACATGAAACGGGCCGGAATCTACATACACGTTCCCTTCTGTCGCTCGCGCTGCTCCTACTGCGACTTTGCTACGGGCGCTTACGAAGAGGCGCTCGCCGAAAGGTATGTACGCGCGCTCGCGCGTGAGATAGAAGCGTTCGAGCGCGCAGGTGAGAGCGACGAAGTGGACACCATCTACTTCGGCGGCGGCACGCCCTCGCTCTTGACGGCCGCGCAAGTCTCGCACGTGCTCGATGCTGTGCGACGGCGCTTCCCGGTCGAGCCCGACGCCGAGGTCACTCTTGAGATGAACCCCGGCACGGTCACGGCCGAGCGTCTGCTGCGCTTGCGAGATGCGGGAGTGAACCGCGCGAGCTTCGGCGCGCAGACCTTCGACGACCGCGAGTTGAAGCGGCTCGGGCGCACGCACACGGCCGACGATACGCGCCGCACGTTCCGTTTGCTCCGCGAAGCTGGCTTCGATAACGTCAGCTTCGACTTGATCGCAGGCTTGCCGCGCCAGACACTCAAGGGCTGGGAAGTTAATCTTGAAGAGGCGCTCTGCTTGCGGCCCGAACACCTCTCGCTCTACCTGCTCGAAGTACACGAGGGCACGCCGCTCGCCGAACAGATTCGCGCGGGACGTTACCGCCAGCCCGATGCAGACCTTGCCGCCGAGATGTATCGCCTGATGGCCGAGCGCACCGGGCGTGCGGGCTACGAGCAGTACGAAATCTCAAACTTCTGTCTCGCGGGGCGCGAGTCTCGACACAACATGAAATACTGGACGGGCGAGCCCTACTTCGGCTTTGGCTGTTCGGCGCATTCCTTCGACGGGCGACGCTCGCGCTGGTCGAACGAACGCGACGCGCGCGCTTACGTTGCATCTGTTGAAGAGAAGTCGAGCGCCGTCGTCATGCGCGAAGAACTTGACGAGCGCGGGGCGAGCGCCGAAGCGCTCTTCCTCGGCCTGCGCCTTCTCACACGCGGCGTAGACCTCGCGGAGCACCGCGCGCTCTACGACTGCGACGTGCGCACCGAATACGCCGCAGACCTCGCGCGCTTCGACGAGGCGGGACTCGTTTGCGTCGAAGGCGACGTGCTTCGTCTCACGCCCGAGGGCGCGCTGCTCTCGAACGAAGTCTTCTCCGCCTTCGTCTGAACCCTTTTTATGAACCTGATCTCTACTGATGTCGAAACCTTTCATCATCGCCATTGACGGCCCTTCGGGCGCGGGTAAGTCAACGCTTGGGCGCAGGCTCGCGCGCGAGTTGGGGCTGCTCTACATTGACACGGGCGCGATGTACCGTGCGGTCGCGGTCGCAGCGGCCGACGCGGGCGTGAGCACTTCGGATCGGGAAGCGTTGGCCGAGGTCGCGCGCCGCTCCTCAATAAGGCTTGAGGGAGACCCGGACTCGCTGCACGTTCTCCTCAACGGCCGCGACGTGTCCGAAGAGATTCGGGGTGAAGGTGTGGGGCGCGAGGCGTCGGTCGTCTCGACCGTCTCGGCCGTGCGGCGCGAGCTTGTACGCCGTCAGCGCGAGATGGGCGAGCGTGGGGGCGTCGTCCTCGACGGACGCGACATCGGCACCGTCGTCTTCCCCTCGGCTGATGTGAAGTTCTTTCTCACGGCCGTCCCCGAAGCGCGCGCCCGCCGCCGCCTCGACGAAGAGCGTGTGCGCCTTCACTCGCAGACTTTCGAAGAGACGCTCGCCGACATCAACGACCGCGACCGGCGCGACGCCACGCGCGACGACTCGCCGCTCAAGATCGCCGACGACGCCGTCGTCATAGACACCACCGAGCTTTCAATCGAAGAGGTATTTCAACGCATGCTCCGAACCGTACAGGGCCGACAGACCGGCGGAGACCGGGGTGAGATTTTGGCTTGAGCGCTTCTCCGAGAAGCCTCATAATCCCGCCGGAGGCGTACGCCATGAGCGACAACCCAACACGGGAAACGACCGACTTTCGCTCCTTCGAGGAGCGAGTCTTCGCACGCTTCGACACACTGGACACGCGGATGGACAGGCGCGAGTCTCGCCTTGTCACACTCGAAGACAAAGGTGGACGCGCGCCTGCGCGAGACGCGACCCATTTGGGAAGCGATGCAGGCAGATTTAGAAAGCATCAAAGGCGAGGTTAAAGACATCAATCGCGGCATGAAGATTCTGCACAAAGACATTCTTCGAGTTCGCGTTGACCAGGAGGAGTTAAGCGAGCGCGTCGAGAAGCTTGAGTCGGAGCCCGCGCGCTAGACGCCGATGACTTGCGGCCTTGTCCGCCCGTGAGTTTTCACGGGCGGACGTATTTTATCCACTGAGTTTATGTTCACAGGCATCATCGAAGAGTTGGGGCGCGTCCGCTCAATCGAGCAGCGGGGCGAGGGCGTGCGCATGACGGTCGAGGCGCGCGTCGTGACCGAGGGGACGAGCGAAGGAGATTCCATCGCGGTCAACGGCGTGTGCCTGACGGCGCTCGACGTGCGCGCCGACTCGTTCGCGGCCGACGGGTCGCGCGAGACGTTGCAGCGTTCGACGCTCGGGCACTTGCGCGCCGGGTCGGTCGTGAATTTAGAGCGCGCCGTGACGCCCTCGACGCGGCTCGGTGGGCACATCGTGCAGGGGCACGTGGACGGGCGCGGGCGCTTTCTCTCGGCAGAGGAGCACGGCGGGTCGTGGACTGTGCGCATCGGCTACCCGAGTGAGTTGTCGCGCTATCTTGTCTTCAAGGGCTCGGTCGCGGTCGAAGGCATCAGCCTGACAATCGCCGGGCTCGCCGCAGACCACTTCGAGGTCGCCGTCATCCCGAAGACGTGGACAGTGACCAACTTCTCAAGCTTGCGGCCGGGTGATTCCGTCAACCTCGAAGCCGACATCATCGCCAAGTACGTCGAGCGCATACTCTCATTCAGTGCGCGCGAGGGCGAGTCCGCGCCCGTCCTGACCTTAGAGAAGTTGGCTGAACTCGGCTACAAATAGCTGCCGCCCGCGCGTCGGCTGAGTGGAATTTTTTAAGAGTCCGTGGGTTATTAGCCCTTTACAGCGTCTCGGAAGTGAAGAATAATTCCGAGCCTGAAGGGAGACTCCTCATGCAACACAGACCCCGCTCCATCCCCAGAGCATTCGCCATCATTCTCTGCTTCTCCGCGGCGTGCGCGCTCTACGTGGCGGCGGGTCTCGTCGAGCGTCGCGCATCGGCCGAAGGCGCGCCGCAGTTCAACGGCCGCATTGCCTTCGTCTCAAGCCGCAACGGGCCGCCGGGTGAAATCTATTCGATGAATCCGGACGGAAGCGATCAGCGGAACCTGACCAACAGCGCGGAGAGCGAAGTCTGCCCCGCCTTCTCGCCCGATGGGAAGCGCATCGCCTTCCTGCGCAACTGGAACTCGCTATGGATGATGAACGCCGATGGCGGCGGGCAGACGCTTCTCCTCGACTCGGAGCGCGACGGCTTCGCCAGCCTCATGTGCGCGGACTGGTCGCCGGATGGCAAGACGATAGCCTTCTCCGGCATACCTAAAGGCAGTCAGAACGGCAACGACATCTACGTCATTGGCGTTGACGGCTCCGGGCTCAAGCGGCTCACGACCGACCCGGCCGACGACTCGACCCCGCGCTGGTCGCCCGACGGAACGCGCATCGCCTTCTCGTCCATACGCGACCGCGTGCCCGGCGAGGTCAACTATGAAATCTACGTGATGGGGGCCGACGGCTCGAACCAGACGCGCCTGACCGATAACCCCGAGCAGGACAGCGACGCCGAGTGGTCGCCTGACGGCAAGGCGATAGCATTCACGAGCAGCCGCGAGGGTCGCTTCGGCGAAATCTACTCGATGACTCCCGAAGGCACGAACCTCGTCAACCTCACCAACGCAGACTTCTTCGACATGGACCCAAGCTGGCAGCGTGTCAGCTCGCCGCTTGGTACGCCCACGCCGACGCCGACGCCCACGACGAATCCCGGCCCGTCCGACACAACAGAGGTCTGGGAGCCCTACGTCCCCAAAGCCGTGCAGACCGAGCTTACGGTCTTGAGTTGCGGCGGCCGTACCTTCGCCAAGGTCAAGTTCACCTTCAACGACGGCGGCTATCGCGTGGTTGATTGGGGGCAGGCCGAGCAGTCCGGCAACGACTTCGCGGCCGACGTTAAGGCAGAGCACTGGACGGGCATCACGATACAGGTCATCACCTTCGCGGAGAAGGTCTACGATCTTGGCTCGCTCGCGCCCGGCACGTACACCTTCACGCTGAGGTCGCGCGGCGGCTTCGTCAAGAGCACGTCGTTCGTCGTCGGCTCGACTGCGTCGAACCCGACCGACGATGCGACGGTCTTCGTCGCGCAGCACTATCTGGACTTTCTCGGTCGCGACCCAGACCAGCCGGGGCTCGGCTTTTGGACGAGGAACATGACGACGACCTGCGGCGCCGACGCCGCCTGCATCGAGCGCAAACGCGTAGACACTTCGGCCGCCTTCTTTCTTTCGATAGAGTTCCAGCGCACGGGCTTTCTCGTCCACCGCCTCTACCGCGCCGCTTACGGGAGGATGCCGCGACGCGACGAGTTCCTCGCCGACGCGCGACAAATGTCGCACGGCGTCGTCGTGGGGACGCAGGGATGGGAGGCGCTGCTGGCATCAAACACGAGCGCCTTCATCGACGAGTGGGTCACGCGTCCACAGTTCAGGTTCGACTTCGATCAGTTGACCGACGAGCAGTTCGTCGAACGGCTCTATAAGAACGCGGGGCTTGCCGCCGCGCCCAACGCGGGCAACTCGCTCGTCGCAGACCTAGCCGCGGGGCGCATCACACGCGCGCAGGCGTTGCGCTCGGTCGCCGAGGACGAAACATTCAGTAAGAAGGAACTCGCACCGGCCTTCGTGCTGATGCAATACTTCGGCTATCTCCAGCGCAATCCCGACGAGGGGCGCGACGCGAACTGGGACGGCTACAACTACTGGCTCGCGAAGCTCAACCAGTTCGGCGGCGACCACGTCCGCGCCGAGATGGTCAAAGCCTTCATCAACTCGACCGAGTACCGCGAGCGTTTCTGCGGTCAGTAGCAACGCCGCGCTTTCAAGAGGAGGTGAACGCGACTCTCCTCGCGACACGAACACGCACGTGCGCACGCATCGGGCAACGCATCCGACCGTCGAAACTCTCAAAAGGTTTCGACGGTCGGATGTTTTTACGTTCCGGCTCGAACGTGCGCCGAACGCAAGGCCGACAATCCGTTCGCAAAAAACGCCGGTTTCAGGTAACATAACCGGCGACTTCTGAAAGCTCTCCACAGTTGCTTTTTGGTCTAAAAAACGATGCCTTTTGCTTCCATCGAAGAGGCCGCCGCTGACCTGCGCGAAGGCCGCATGATTATCATCGTGGACGACGAGGATCGCGAGAACGAAGGCGACCTCGCCTGCGCCGCCGAGTGCATCACGCCCGAGGTCATCAACTTTATGGCGACGCACGCGCGCGGCCTCATCTGCATGCCCTTGACCGAGGAGCGTTGCGACGAGCTGCACCTGACGATGCAGGTCGCCGACAACACCTCGTTTCTCGGCACGGCCTTCACCGTCTCGATAGAGGCGCGCAAAGGGGTCACGACCGGCATCTCTGCGTCCGACCGCGCGACGACCATCCTCACGGCCGTTGACCCCAAGACGCGCCCGCAAGACCTCGCGCGGCCCGGCCACATCTTCCCCCTGCGCGCGAAGAAGGGCGGTGTGCTTGTTCGTCCGGGTCAGACCGAGGCGAGCGTAGACCTTGCGCGCATCGCGGGGCTCAACCCTTCGGCCGTCATCTGCGAGATCATGAACGAGGACGGCACGATGGCGCGCATGCCGCAGCTCGAAGAGTTTGCCGCGCGCCACGAGTTGAAGATCATCACGGTCGCCGACCTCGTTCGCTACCGGATGCGGAAAGAGGTGCTGGTGCGGCGCGCGGTCGAGACCAACCTCCCGACCGTCTACGGCCTCTTCCGTGCCATCGCATTCGAGAACGTGCTGAGCGGCGAGTTGCACCTCGCGATGGTGATGGGCGACGTGCGCGCGACCGACGACCCCATCCTCGTCCGCGTCCATACCGAGAACGTGACGTGCGACATGTTCGGCTCGCTCATTGACGATACGGGCTTTCAACTCCACGCCGCGCTTGAGCGCATCGCGGCCGAGGGGCGCGGCGTCGTTCTATATTTGCGCCAGCGCCAGAACAACCTCGACCTCGTTCATCAACTCGGCACCTATCAACTCATGCAGGAGCGCGGGCTGACGAAGGAAGAGGCGAGCCTTGAGACCGGCTACGGCACGGAGCGCGACTACGGCGTCGGCGCGCAGATACTCCACGAGCTAGGCTTGCGCCGCATCCTTCTGCTCACGAACCGCCCGCCGCGCGTGTCGGCGCTCGAAGGCTTCGAGCTTGAGATAGTTGGCAACGTGCCGCTCGGGAGTCCCGCGCGGAGCGAAGGGAAGAGAGTGATGAGTGATGAATGATGAGCGATGAATACGGCCGCGCAAGTCGTATTCATCATCATTCATCGCACGACGTTTCATGTTGGCTCTCCTTTGAGTAGTTCACAGTCTCTGCCGTCAACTCCCCCTTGACGGCGTTTCACGAAAAAGTTATGCCGACGGACGAGCACGACGAGCGAGAAGCTCAGCCGACACCCGGGCCGCAGGGCGACACTTCCTCCGACCCGCCGACGCCCGAAGAGAGTCGTGGTGTCGCGGCTTCGCGGCGGCGGCGCGGCTTGCGTCGCGTCGTCAACCGCCGCAACGCGATGTGGACTGCGGTGGTCGGGGTCGTCGCGTTGGTCGCACTCGCTTTTATCATCTTCCTGCTCTATCGCACGGGGCAGGTGGATCGCATCATCACGCGCCAGATCATCAGCACGCTCGCCAAGTACAACATACGCGCCGAGGTCGGCTCGTTTCACTCGCGCTTGGGCCCGCGCGAAGTAGAGATTAACGACCTCAAGCTCTACAACGCGGTCACGGGCGCGCAGATCGGGCAGGTCGGCCGCGTCGTCGCCGTCGTGCGTATCGAGGATATGTACGCGCTCTCTTTGAGCCGCAACGTCAACCTCGAACGCTTGACCGTAGACCACCCGGAGATTTGGGTCGTCTACGACGCGCAGGGGCGCTCGAACTTCTCCGACTTGAAGATTCCGCCGCCCGAACCGAACCAGCGCATCCTCTTCGCATACTCGACGGCGCACGTGCAGGTCAACGATGCCATCGTCCATTACGATGACCGTCGCTACGACCTCTCGGGCGAGGCTCGCAACGTCCGCGCCACCGTCGAGCCCGACGACCCCAACGCTCCCGCAGAGAGCCGCATGAACCGCATAGACCTCGCGGCGTCCGACTCGACCTTCACGCTCAACGGCCGCGCCGTCAACCCCATTGACCTTGAGCTGCACGCGCGCTCGAATCAGGTACGCGCCGACATCAGCGAGTTGACCTTGCGCTCGCCCGTCACCGAGGCGCATCTGTCGGGCACGCTCGACGACTGGCGGAGCTTGAGTTACCACATGGACGTGCGCGCCACGGTTGACCTGACGCAGACCTCGGACGTGTTCCAGTTGGGGACGACGATGCGCGGCGCGGGTCGCTTCGAGGGCAAGGTTGAGGGCGAGGGCGACCGTTACAAGGTTGAGGGCAGCGTCGTCTCGGATGCGCTTGTGGCCGAAGGCGTGCGGCTGAAGACGCTGCAAGTCAACGCGACGGCGTCGGGGCAGGGAAGCAGCTACGAGGCGCAGGGCAAGGCCGTCGCGGAGTTATTAACGGCGGGTGACTTTCAACTCAACCTCGTGCAGTTGGTCGGCGGCGTGACGGGCACGGGGTCTGACTTTCGCTGGCTCGGCGATCTGCGCGCGGCCTCTGCGCGTAGCGGCGCGACGAGCGTTGCCGGACTCTTCGTGAAGGACGCGGCGGCCGAGTTGCGCGACGGCCAAGTGTCGGGCGGGAGCGCCACTGCGGCGTCGGCGACTTCGGTCGTCTTCAAGGGCGGGCGCGTCGCGGGCGCGCAGGTCTCGGGCGTGAAGGTTGCGCGTGCGGGCGACGGCACGACTCATGTCACGGCGGACGGAGCGCGCGCCGGAAGCATCGTCTCAAACGGCGCGACCCTCGGCGGCGCGCAAGCTTCGGGGCTCGACGCAATCATCAACGCCGACTCTTCCGCGACGGCCACGATTGCGCGCCTGAGCATCTCGGGTTTCAACGCGGCGGGCGCGCGTACGAGCAGCATCAACGTCGCGGGTGTGAGGCTCGCCGTCTCGCCAGGTGGCGCGGTCGAGGGCACGTCGAACGACATCGGCGTGGGCACAGTCGCTTTCAACGTGCCGTCCACGGCGAAAGGTGCCGCGCCGCAGCAGGGCCGAGTCGAGAACGTGCGGCTTTCGCGTCCACGTTTTGTGCTTGAGCCGGGCGGGCGCTATCGCGCGAGCGCAGACCTAAGCTTGGGCGGCGGCGTGCTCGGGCAGATGAAGCTCGGGCGTGCTCGCGCCGCTGTAGTCGCGACCAACGAACAGATTCAGTTGAACGACTTCGTCGCAGACCTCTTCAACGGACACGCGCGCGGGAGCGCGACCGTCGCGACGAACGGCCGCGCGGCTTCCTCGGTGCGCGCCACGTTCGAGGGCGTTGACGCGGGCGGTCTCGTCGCCATGCTCTCGGGCAACGCCGTGCCGCTCACGGGCGCGGCGACCGGGACGGTTGACCTGCGTTTTCCCGGAACCAATTTCAAGCTTGCCTCGGGCCGACTCGACGCGACCTTTGACGGTGCGACGGGACGCGACGAATCGGCGCGCACTCCGCTCGCGGGCCAACTCGCGCTAACGGCCGACCGTGGACTTTTTCAGATAGAGCACGCGAACCTGCACGCGGGCGCGACCGAGTTGACGGCCTCGGGTCGCTTCTCTTTTCAGGGCGGCTCAGACCTCGCGGTCAACCTTAACTCGACGAACGCATCCGAGTTCCAGAGCGTTGCGCTCTCGACAGGATTGCTCTCATCAATCGAGTCGAGGTTGAACGACTCAGGAGTCCAGCTTGGCGGCAACCTCCGCTTCAACGGCACAGTCAAGGGCGACCTCGACGCGCCGGTCGTCAACGGACGCTTCGAGCTTGGATCGCTTGCCATGCGCGGTCGCGACCTCGGCGCGCTCTCGGCCGACATCGCTTCGACCGCGACCGAGACACGCATTGACAACGGGCGGCTCGCCGAAGCAGACGGCGGCGGCGTGACCTTCACGGCCGTCATCCCGCGCGTGGGCGAGAACAACGTCTCGGTTGACGCGACTCTTGACAACGTCAACGCCGGAAACCTTCTGACCGCGCTCGGCGTCGGCGGGCAAAGCTCTGCGAGCTTGGGGCCGGCCTCGAACATGGCCGGGGCGGCGGTGAACAACCTCGCGGGGCTCGGCCCCGCCTCGGGGAAGATAAGCGTGACGGGCTTTCCCGGCGCGATGTCGGGCAGTGCAGACCTGAGAGTCGCGCCCGGGCGCATCGGGCCGCAAGCGTATGAAGAGATCGTTGCGCGTGCGACCTTCAGCGGCCACAGCGTCAACCTCGATAACTTCGACGTGCGACTCGCGGGTGGTCACATCACCGCGACCGGTGGGTTGGAGATAGGTTCGGCCGAGCACGGTGTGCCGAGCATCAGCGTCAAGGACTTCAGCGTGAAGGGCACGAACGTGCAACTCGGGGTCATCACGTCGCTCGTCGGCGCGCCGGGACTGCCCGCGCTCGCGGGCACGGCCGACTTCACCGCTACGCTTTCCGGCAACCCGCTCGACCCGACCACACTCAAGGCCGAGGTCAATGCGCAGGGGCGCGACGTAACCATCAACGGCCAGCCCGCGGGCCAACTCACACTCAACGGCCACATGACGCCCGACCAGAAGTTCGTCGCTGATTTAACGACGGGCCTTCTCGGTCAGCCGCAGGTCATCCACGCAACCGTTGACCTCGCGGGCGAGAACATGCCTGCGACTGTCGAGACGACCTTGACGGCCGCAGACTTGACGCCACTCTTCGCCGCGCTCCTCAACAACCCGAACGTGCACGTGACGGGTCGCGCGGCGGGGACGATACGCGCGAGCGGCAACCTGATGAATGACGAGGGCGCGTTCACAACCGACGCCATCGAGGGGCGCGCGGAGTTCACCGAGTTGACCGTGCAGGTCGAGGACGTGCCGCTCGCGGCCGAGAACCCGCTCGTCGTCACCTTCAAGCCGAACGAAGTCACGTTCGAGCGCACGCGGTTTACAGGGCCGGGGACGAACATCACCTTTGGCGGCACGGCCGCGCTCGGCCCCGGCGGCCGCGAGAGCCTGACCGTCAACGGCGACCTCAACATGCGCGTTCTATCGAGCGCGCAACGCAACTTCTTTCTCTCGGGCGTGGCGCGTGTTGCGGTCAACGTCGGCGGCACCTTCGAGCTGCCACAGGTCACGGGCACGGCGTCGTTGGCGAACGCCTCGCTCGCAGTGCTTCTCTCGGACGAGCGTTTGACGGCGAGCGAGATTAACGGGACGGTGCGCTTCAACACCAATCAGGCGAACATCGAATCGTTGACCGGACGACTTGGCGGCGGGCGCGTTTCGGTGACGGGCGGCGCGCTGCTCTCGGGCTTCGTTCCCACACAGTTCCGCTTTGTCGCGCGCGGCGAGAACGTGACCGTGCCCGCGACCGCGTTCGTCACCATGCCTGCCTTCCTCGGCGACTTGCCGACGACCGCTGACGCAGACCTTGAGATTGGCGGCCGCCTCGACGACGATAAAGTTCTTAAGGTCGCGGTTAAGGGGACAGTCAAGGTGCGTCGCACCGAGATCACACAGGACATAGACCTCGCGGACTTGATAGACCGTCGCAGCGAAGCGCCCATCACCTCCAGCGGAGGAGGCGGCGGGCTCGGCGGTGCCGCTCTGGTGACGCTTGACCTGACCATACAGGGGCAGGACGCGCTCGTCGTTCGCAACAACCTCGCCGACATGGTCGGCTCGCTCAACCTGCGCGTGCAAGGGCCCATTGACGCGCCGGTCAGCTCGGGTCGCATCAGCGCGACGCGCGGCACCGTGGCATTTCGCAACGACCGCTACGACATTCAGCGCGCCATCATCGACTTGCCACCGCGCGCCGAAGCGCCGCCCGTCATCAACCTTCAAGCGCAGTCCGACATACGCGGCTACCGCGTCACGGTCACGATGTCGGGGCCGCTCTCGGGCGGGCTGACGACGACGGCCACTTCCGACCCGCCGCTGCCGCAGGCCGACGTTATCGCGCTCATCACGACGGGCAATCTCTCGGGCGGGCCCGAAGGCACTTCGACTCTAGCGCAGACCGGACTCGGCACGGCGACGAGTCTGTTGACCGACACGCTCATCAACGCGCCCGTGCAGAAGGCCACGGACAAGCTCTTCGGCTTGAACCGCTTCGAGTTCGACCCGGTCATCGCGGGGCGCGGCGGCCAGAGCCCGACCGCACGCCTGACCGTAGGGCGACAGGTGAACCGCAACCTCGCGATCACTTATTCGACCAACGTGACGGGCGAGCCCAATCAGGTCATCGCGCTTGAGTATCGCGTCAGCGACCGCCTGTCGTTCATCGCGCAGTATCAACAGGGCTCGACCGACACGCTGCGCACGCGCAGCAACAATTTCAACTTCGAGTTACGCTTCCGCAAGCGATACTGAGGCCGCCTCGCGTCGCGGCAAAATCACAGGCAGGGTCAAGCAAATTTCGTGGGCATACGTCGGCTCTTCTTTCTAACTTTGGTGTTACTGCTCGCGCCTGCCGGAGCATTGGCTGGCAGCGGCGGAGGGCCGCGTCTTGCGCCCGACCTGAGCCGTTACGAGGGGCGCACGGTTGAGAGCGTCACGCTTGATGTCGAAGAGGCTTCGCTCGACGATGCGGCGCAAGGCGAGTTGCGCTCGCGCTTGAGGGTCGCGGCGGGTGCCGTCTTCTCGTCAGTGCTCGTGAGAGATTCGCTTCAGGCGCTCTTCGACACGGGTCGCGTCGCGGACGCGCGCGTCGAGGCGCACGACGCCGCAGGCGCGGGCGCGGATGGCCGTCCGCGTGTCGCGCTTCGCTTCGTCGTCCGCCCGCAGGTCTCGGTCGCGGGCGTTCAGTTCCACATCGGCGCGGACGCGGGCGCGGAGATTACCGAGGACGAGTTGCGCTCGCGCGTGACGTTGCTTGAGCCGGGCAAGCGCCTCTCCGAACAGTTGCTCAGAGAGAACGCCGACGCCATTCAAGCGTACCTGCGCGACCGTGGCTTCTACCGCGCCGATGTCACATACGAACGCAGCCTCGACGCGACGCGCACGCGCGCCACGGTCGTCTTCAATGTCGCGCCGGGCGCGCCCACAGAGCTTGAAGCCTTCCAGATAGACGTGAAGGGATTCGAGGCGGCGCAGTTGGCCGCAATCCGCACCGACCTCAAGCTACAGCCCGGCGCGCACTTTACGCAGGCCGCGCTCGGCGAGGACGTGACGCGCGTGCGGCGCGCGATTATTGAGAGCGGCCATCTCGCCCCTCGACTCGAAGAGCCCGATGTGCGGCTCGACTCGGCCACGGGACGCATCACGGTCACGCTCAAGGGGAGCGTCGGGCCGCGCGTTGACGTGAAGGTCGAAGGCTACGAACTCAAAGAGAAGCAGCGGCGCGAACTGCTCCCCATCGAGCGCGAAGGGACGATTGATTACGCGGCCATCGTCGAGGGCGCGCGGCGCATACGAAACCGCCTGCAAGGCGAGGGTTACTTCTTCTCGGAGGTCACGCCCGTCTGCGCCGTCACGCCGCCGCTCGCTCCGCCGCCCGACGCCCTGGGCTCGACCGCTGAGTTCGACCCGTGCGAACTGCTCAACCCCGAAGAGCTTGCGAATAGCAACGTCGCAATCACCTACGACGTTGAGCGCGGCCGACGCTTCAAGCTCACCGACATACGCATCGAGGGAACGGACAAGCTCACCGTCGCCGACGTTGACGCGGACTTGCGCAGCCAGACGGCGAACGTGCTCGGCATCATCCCTCTGCTCGGGTACGGTCGCGGCTACACGAGCGAGGAGACGCTTGAGCACGACCGGCGGATAGTTCAAGCGCGAATGGCGGACTTAGGCTTCCGCCACGCGGACGTGTCGGTGCGGCAGGGCGTAACTTTAGAGAGCGACAATCTCATCATCACCTTCGCCGTCAAGGAGGGGCCGCTCACACGCGTCGTCGGCGTCGAGACGCGCGGCAACCAGATTTACACGGCCGAACAACTGCGCGACGTGCGCTGCCCCGCCGACCCTCTGCCGGGCGATGCATGCATCATCACGGGCGGCCCCTACTCGCGCACGGCCGCGCGCGCCGACGGAGACCGCATGCGCACCCATTACGTGCGCAACGGATACGTCGAGGCCGACGTGCAGCCATCGGTTGACGAGCTTCCGCCCGCCGCGAACGGCGACGAGCAGGTGCGACTCGTCTATAACATCACCGAGTCGGACAAGTTTTTCATCAATCACATCTACGTCAACGGGCTGGTGCGGACGAAGAAGGAGGCGGTGCTCGACGCAATCACCTTGCGCGAGGGCGAAGTGCTTCGCGGCGACGACCTCGCCGAGAGCGAGCGCGTGCTCTTGAACACGACCGAAGCGTTCCGGCAGGTGCTCATCCGCACCGAGCCCGCACCCGAAGGCCCCGGCGGCTTCAAGCGGCGCGACGTGGTCATTGACGTTGAGGAGCGCAAGCACCTCACGGCCGAGTACATCGTCGGCTTCTCGACCGACACGGGCGCTTTGGGCGGTTACGAACTACGCAACACGAACCTCTTCGGCATGCTCCGGCAGGGAGCCTTGCGCACGCGCTTCAGCAAGCAGCAGCAGCTTGCGCGCTTCGAGTATTTCGACCCGCGCTTTCGTCGCTACGGCGAGAAGAGCTTTGCGCCGCTCACCTTCTCTTTGCAGTACCAGCGCGACACGTCGGTGACGCGCTTCTTCCGCACGACCATTGACCGTGGTACCAACGGTATCGTTCAGCGCTTCGACGCGGACGGCAAACTGATTGACGAGTTCGGCCAGAACGTCAACGGGCCCTCGATCAATCGCTTCACGGTCAACCTTGAGACGAGTCGTGACCTTCAGCTTGAGATGACGCCTTCGGGCGCGCAGCGCAAGCGCACCACTCTCTTCCTGCGCTACAACTACGAGGACGTGCGCCTCTTCAACATCGGGAGCCTTCTAATCGCGCCCGTCCTCAGACCCGATCAGGCCGTGCGGCTCTCGCGCTTCGGCGCGAGCTTCGCGCGCGACACGCGCGACCGCCAGTTCGACCCGACGCGCGGCGACTTTCTCTCGGTTGATTACGCGCTCGCCGCTAAGGCGCTCGGCGGCAACCTCTCTTTCAACAAGCTCAACCTGAGCTACCGTCGCTACAAGTCTCTGGGCCGCCTCCGCGACACGGTGCTGGCGGCGAGCGTGCAGTTGGGGATGGCAAGCATCTTCAACACGCCTGACCGCAACGGCAACGGCGTGATAGACGACGCCGACCGGCGTCTGCCCATCAGCGAACGCTTCTTCTCGGGCGGCGCGACTTCATTGAGAGGTTTCAGTTTCGAGGAGGCGGGGCCGCGCGTCGTCGCGCCCTTCTGCACCTTCGGCCCACAGCCCGGCCCCGTGACGAACCCGAACCCGCCGCCGCTGTTCTTGCCCGCGTGCGGAACGTTCCGCGACCAGAAGGGCGAGGTCGTCACGGTCAACCCCTTCACCGTGCCTATCGGCGGCAACGCGATGGCGGTCGTCAACCTTGAAGCGCGCATCGCCGTCACGCGCAATATACAGGTCGTGCCGTTCTACGACGGCGGCAACGTCTTCGACCGCCTGCGCGACCTCTTCCATCCGGGCAACTGCGAGGCGGGGCGCGATCCGAACTTCTGCCAGAAGTGGACGCACACCGCGGGGCTCGGCCTGCGGCTCAAGACGCCACTCGGCTCAATCGGCGCGGACTGGGCCTACCTGCTCAACCCGCCCGAGTTCGTCGTCCCACAGTTCGGCGGCGCGACGGCCATCCACCGCCTGAAGAATAACCAGATTCACTTCCGCTTCGGGCAGACGTTCTGAGATAAGTTAGAGGTTTTGACAATGAAGCGAGTCCTGTTCTCAGTCTTATTCATCCTGCTCTCGGCCGCGCCGGTCGCACGCGCGCAGACTCCGGCGGCGGCGGGCGGCGAGATTGTGGATAGGATGGTCGCGGTCATCAACGGGAGCGAGTTGATAACCTACTCCGACCTGCTCTGGCAGCTCGCGCTTCAGCCCGGCATGCCGCTCGACAGCCCGCGCCGTGAAGACTTGCGCCGCACGCTCGACCTGCTCATAGACCAGCGGCTCGTCTTGCAGGAGGCCGAGAAGCTGCCGCACGTTCACGCCACCGAGAAGGAGATTGACGACGGGATGGCGGAACTCATCAGGCGCTTCCCTTCGCTCGAAGAGTTTCACCTTCGTCTCGACCGCACAGGGCTGACCGCCGCGCAGTTGCGCGAGATAATCCACGACCGCCTCGACATGGAGAAATATCTCGACTTCCGCTTTCGCTCCTTCACCGTCGTCACCCCGCAGGAGGTCGAGTCTTACTACCGCGACGTGTACGTCGCGCGCCGACGCCGTCAGGCTCCCGGTCAGATCGTTCCCGAACTCAAAACCGTCTACAACAACATACAGACGGAACTAATCGAGTCGAAGATTGAATCCGACACCGACGACTTTCTCGAAGAGGCAAGAACCGCCGCGCAGATAACCATCCTCGACGATTCGCTCGGCGACGGCGGCACGAAACCCGCCGGGGGGAGCGGAGGGCCGGGGGCCGGAAGAACCCGTCCGTCTAAAACAACTAAAGCCATGCCTTCCCCGTCCCCCAACCCCTGACCCCGGCCCCTTTTCTTATGTGGCGCAAGGCTGACAGTAAGAGCAGGCGACCGCGCATGGGGCTCGCGCTCTCGGGCGGCGCGGCGCGCGGCATCGCGCACGTCGGTGTACTCAAGGTCTTCGCCGAGCAAGGCATCGAGGTGGACTGCGTGGCGGGCACTTCGGCGGGCGCGCTTGTCGGCGGGGCGCTCGCTTCGGGGATGTCGCTCGAAGAGATTGAGCGCATCGGGCGCTCGCTGCGCTGGCGTGACCTCGGGCGCGTGACCGTCTCGCGGCTCGGCGTGCAGTCGAACGCCATCATGGAGGAGTACATCCGCGCGCGCTTTCCCCTCACGCGCTTCGAGCAACTCCCCGTGCCCTTCGCGGCCGTCGCCACAGACCTGCACACGGGCGCGGCCGTCGTCATGCGTGACGAGGGCGATCTTGGTTTCGCTATCCGCGCAAGCTGCGCCGTGCCCGGCTGGTACGTGCCCGTCACGGACACGCAGGGGCGACAACTCGTGGACGGCGGGCTCGTCGCCAACCTGCCCGTCTCGGTCGTGCGCGCGCTCGGCGCGGAGGTGGTCGTGGCCGTTGACGTGAACTCGGAGGGCGCGAAGTTCTTGAGCCCGCCTGGTTCGATCATCGGCGTGCTGCTCCAATCAATGCTCGTCGTGCAGCGCGTGGCCGTCGAGCACCAGCGACAACTCGCCGATGTGGTCATCAGCCCATCGGTCGGCCATTTGCGATGGGACGAGTTGACGCGCGCCGAAGAGTTCATCGCCGCGGGCGCGGAGGCCGCGCGCGAGGCGATACCCACTATCAAAGAACTGCTCGAACCTCACACGGCCGAACACTCCGGCTGGCTCAACCTCCGCCGCTCGTAACGCGACCGGCAGGCCGCCGAAGATTAAGATCGCGCTCGACGGGCAACACGTTTCATCTGACTCATTTCAAAACGCGAAACAAAGCCGACGTTCACGCTTCTTCGTATGGAAAGCGGGCGAGGGCGAATTGCGCGTGCCGAGCGTTATGTCTAGCGGGGGGTTTTAAGTCGTTAACGCGGGACGGCTTACGCTGTCAGCGCCGCATGCACTCGGTCGTCGGCATGAACGTTGCAGAGCACAGCCGCGAACGGAAACTCTAAAGGGCAAGGGGGCAGGCAAGAGACATGAAGGAGATAGCCGACGACTTTATGAAGCTGCTCGCGGTCATCATGATTGCGATCATGCTCGCCGTCTCGACCGCAGCCGTTTCGATGATGTTCGGTTGAAGGGGCGCTCGCGCCGCTCGGGAGATTTAACGAAGCTCTCCCGCTCCTCTCTTTCGCCGTCAGCGGAAACGAGAAAACGGCGACGATTAGTTGTTTACTTCCTGCATACGAAAGGCAGTTGAATAGGGCCGGCTTCGGCGGGCACACGCATGTGCCTGCGTGCGGCGTAGTCTGTTCACACGCGGGCGAGAGGAGTGAATGGCGACAGAGATTCAAATGGTCAGCACGCGACGACGCAGCTTCTTGTCGCGCCTCAGACGCGGAGCCGCTCAGAATGACGAGCAAGCTTACATCTATGAGCCCGCGCCGACCTCGCGCCCGTTCGTTACTTCGCGCCCGTTCGCTCTTGTGCTGCGCGTTATAGGTGCGCTCGTCATCGTCGCGGTCGTCTCAACAACAGCCGCCTTCGCATACTTCTACTCACACTACTCGAAAATCGTGGACAAGCGGCTCGCCTCCGGATACCTGACGAGTCGCGCTGGAATCTACGCCGCGCCGCGCGCATTGCGCACGGGTCAGAGGCTCACAACCACGGGGCTCGCTGAAATACTGCGTCGCGCGGGCTACGTCGAAGGCGAGGCCAGCCGCGTCTGGAACGGGCGCTTTCGCGTTGACGGTGACGCAGTTGAAATCTTTCCCTCCGACGCTTCGGACGGATGGGACGCGCAGGGCGTCGAAGCCGTGCGCGTCGAGTTCGACCATCGTGGACAAATCTCGAAGGTGTTAGGCGATGGCGCGACGCTTGACTCCTACACGCTCGCGCCCGAGCCTCTTACAATCGAGGCGGGCGAGAAGAACACAGACCGCGCGGCGCTCTCATACAACGACGTGCCCGAAGTGCTGCGCCACGCGATACTCTCGGTCGAAGACCGGCGCTTCTTCGAGCACGGCGCGGTAGACCTGTGGGGCATCGCTCGCGCGGCCTTCAGTTGGAGCGACGACGAACAGGAGTTGAAGCAGGGCGGCTCGACCATCACGCAGCAGCTTGTCAAGAACACATACCTCACACCTGAGCGCACGCTCCGGCGCAAGTTCCGCGAGGCCGCACTCGCCGCTGCACTTGAGAGGCGGATGTCGAAGCAGGATATCTTCGCTCTCTACTGCAACGAGATTTACTTGGGCCGCCGCGGCTCGATCTCAGTTCGCGGCGTGCGACAGGCGGCGCAGGTCTTCTTCGGTAAAGATTTGAAAGACCTCTCGCTCGCGGAAGCGGCCACCATCGCCGGTATGATTCAGAGCCCCGGACGCTATGCGCCCGATAGTCATCCCGACAACGCGCGCGCGCGCCGCAACATCGTGCTCGCCGCAATGCTACGCGACGGTGTTGTCAATACCGACGAAGCGCACGCCGCATGCGACGAGCCCGTCCGTGTCGCGCCGCTTGAGCGCGCCGACGCGACCGCGCCCTACTTCATTGACTACGTCAACCGCACGGTGGAGTCTCGACTGCCCGAATCCGAAAGCAGCGCGAACCTGCGCGTCTACACGACACTCGATCTCGACTTGCAACGCGCCGCCGAAGAGGCGGTCAACCGACAGGTCGAGCGGCTGGAAAAAGTCTTCAAGGGCAAGCGCAGGCCGCAAGCGGCGCTCGTCGCGCTCGACCCGCAGACGGGACACGTGCTGGCGATGGTCGGCGGCACGTCCTACGCCGAGTCGCAGTTGAACCGCGCGACGGACGCGCGCCGCCAGCCCGGCTCGGTCTTCAAGCCGGTCGTCTACGCCGCGGCGATGGAGGCGGGCATCTCTCCGCTCATGCTCTCGACCGACGCGCCGCGCGAGTTCGCATACGACGGTCGCGCAAGGTATCGCCCCGCGAACTACGGCGGCGGCTTCTCGATGCGCGACGTGACGCTGCGCACGGGACTCGTCCGCTCGCTCAACGTCGTTACGGTGGACGTAGCGATGAGAGCGGGATTGACGCGCGTTGCTTCGCTCGCGGAGCGTCTCGGGCTTCCCAAACCGCAAGCCTATCCTTCGCTCGCGCTCGGCACGACCGAGGCCACG
>JAVXWN010000020.1:0-6117 GCA_032230645.1 Acidobacteriota bacterium
GCTGCCGACATGCAAACGCTTCACGACGCAGTGCGCGAGCGCGAGACGCGCACGCTTGAGATCATGCGTCAGCTACAACAACGCGGCGGCGATGCGGTCGCTCTCGGCCGCACCGAGCCGCTCGACGTTGCGGCCTTGCAGAAGTCGCTTGGCTCGGACACGGCGCTCGTCGAGTACACGAGCCTTGACGGCGAGTTGCTCGCCTTCGTCGTCACGGACGAGTCGGTCGAAGTCGTGCGCGGGCTCGCCGACGAGCGCGCCGTCGCGGAGGCGTTGGGACAGTTTCGCTTTCAGGTCGGGAGCCTTCGCTACGGCTCGGCACGCATGCGCACGCACCTCGGGTCGCTTGAAGAGCGCGCGCGACAACATCTGCGCACGCTCTACGACCTGCTGCTCCGTCGCGTCGAAGAGCGCATCGGCTCACGCCGACTCGTCGTCGTCCCGCACCGCGCGCTCCACTACGTTCCCTTCCACGCGCTCGAAGACGGCCGCGCGTACGTCGTCGAGCGACGCGAGGTCTCATACGCGCCGAGCGCGTCGGTGTTGAGCTACTGCCTTGCGCGACCCACACGCCCCTTCGAGCGCGCGCTCCTGATGGGTGTTGCAGACGAACGGACGCCGCGCGTGCGCGACGAGATACACGCTCTCGCGCCGCTCTTCCCTCACGCGGATGCGCTACTGGATGCGGAGGCGACCATCTCGGCGCTGCGCGAGCGCGCGCCAACGGTGGACGTGCTCCACCTTGCCTGTCACGGGCAGTTTCGTCCCGACAGCCCTCTCTTCTCATCGCTCCGACTGGGCGACGGATGGCTGACGGTGCGCGACGCGTACACGCTCGACGTAGGCGCGGGTCTGGTCACGCTCTCGGCTTGCGAGACGGGCGTGAGCGCCGTCGCGCCGGGTGACGAGTTGCTCGGTCTTGTTCGAGGCTTCTTCTACGCGGGCGCGCCCACTCTGCTCTTGAGCCTGTGGACGGTTGACGACGAAGCGACGGCCGAGTTGATGACGGACTTCTACACTTCCCTGCGCGCGGGCTCGCGCCCCGCCGCCGCTTTGCGCTCGGCGCAGCTTCGCCAGATGCGAGAGCGCCCGCACCCATTCTTCTGGTCTCCCTTCATCCTCACCGGCCGTTGGTAAAGGAAGGATGAGGG
This sequence comes from Acidobacteriota bacterium, assembly GCA_032230645.1. Taxonomy (GTDB): domain Bacteria; phylum Acidobacteriota; class Blastocatellia; order Pyrinomonadales; family Pyrinomonadaceae; genus QHXN01. The sequence goes on from JAVXWN010000020.1 coordinate 1,152, forward strand.
ATGAAGGAAAGACGTACAGCCTTTTCTTCATCCCCCGTCCCTCATCCTTCATCCTTCCAAAGCGCCCCGGAAAATTGTTCGTTTCCGTTGTATTTCCCGGCTCGGGGCGGGCACTGTTTCGAGGGGGAGAGGCATCAAAGCTTCGGAATTTTCCAGCGCGCGGCCGGTTAAGTTTTTGCGACGTGTTCCGATTCGCTTCTGAATCCCCGATGCCCAGCCGTTCGCACGGATTTTTAAGGAGTTTCCTTCTAAAATGTCCCGCAAGTTTTTACTCCCTTTCGTCCTGCTCGCGCTCGTCGCGGCAATGCTCTTCACGGGTCTGCCCGCATCGCCGATTGCTCGCGCCTCTTCGGGGTCGGTTGACGACGGCGAAACCGCATACATCCACGATCAGCTTAACATCGAGCTTTTCAACGAGACTGACCTCGCGGCCGTCGCGCAGCAGTACGGGCTCCAACTCGTCGAGCAGTTCGGCAAGCGCGCCATCTACCTGATGCGCGTCACGGACGGCACCGACTCGGCGGCGAAGGCCACGACGGTCGCCGCCGACACTGCGCGCGTGAAGTTCGCTGAGCCGAACTACACCTCGGGCTCGCCTGAGGGAAGCGGCTTGACCTGGAGCGTTGGCGATGGTTGGAACTCGGGCTTGACGTGGAGCGTCGGCGGCTCGACGCAGTACCAGTCGCAGTGGGCGCAAGACAAGCTCCGTCTGAACGAGGCGCACAGGGCGACGAAGGGTGCGGGGATGATAGTCGCTGTGCTCGACACAGGCGTTGACCGAAGGCACCCGGCGCTCGCGGGTCGGCTGCTGCGCGGACACGACTTCGTGGACAACGACGACGACCCGAGCGAAGTCCTGCCCACTTGCCCGTCGGGTTCCGCGAACACAGACCCGCGCGCCTGCGGCCCATACGGGCACGGCACGCACGTCTCCGGTCTGGTCGCGCTCGCCGCGCCCGAGGCCAAGATCATGCCGCTCAGGGTGCTCGACCCGCAGGGCGTCGGCAACATGTGGGTCATCGCCGAGGCGGTACGCTACGCGCTCGACCCGGATGGCGACCCGACGACCGACGACGGCGCTGATGTCATCAACATGAGCCTCGCCACGTTCCACAGCTCGAACCTCCTGCGCAAGATCATCGGCGAAGCCTGCGACAAGAACGTGATAGACACGACTGTTGCCACGCCTTACTCGAAGGTCGTGGTGGTAGCTGCCGCAGGCAATCACGGCTCGACGACGCGCATGTATCCGGCGGCCGAGAACTTCGACGGCGAGCTTTCAGTCGCCGCGAGCAAGTCGGACGACACGCTCTGGGAGATGTCCGAGCGCGACGACCGCGTTATCAATGACGTGATGTCGCCCGGTGTCGGCATCACGAGCAGCACGCCTCGCGACAGCAACGGCGTGTACGGCACCGGCGTGTGGGCGGGCACTTCGATGGCTGCGCCGCTCGTCGCGGGCGTGGCGGCGCTGGTGCGTGCGGCCTCGCCCGAGCTCAGCGCAGACCTCGTCAAGGATCGCATCAGAGGCACGGCCGCGCGCCCGCAGCCCGAGCAGCCCGTCAAGCGACGCGCGGATGCGGCCGCGGCAGTCGTGCCCTTCGTCAACATGGGTGTGAACCCCATAGACGACACGCGCAGCTTCGTGCGCCAGCAGTATCTCGACTTTCTCAATCGCGCTCCCGACAAATCGGGCGACGACTTCTGGTCGCAAGAGGTCGCGCGGTGCGGGACGGACGCGGCGTGCGCGCAGTTCCGCCGCGCGAACACCTCGGGCGCGTTCTTCCTTTCAATCGAATTTCGCGACACCGGCTACTTCGTCTATCGTCTGCACAAGGCGGCCTTCGGCAATCTTGCCAACGACAAGCCCGTGCCCGTCCGCTACGAGGACTTCATGCCCGACACGCAGCGCATAGGCGAGGGCGTCGTCGTCAACTCGGCGGGTTGGGAGCAGAAGCTCGCCGCCAACCGCGACGCCTTCGTCCTCGACTTCGTCACACGCACGGGCCCCGCTGGCAGTCGTAACTTCAGCGTCGCCTTCCCCACGGGGATGTCGGCCGTTGACATCACCAACAAGCTCTTCTTCAACGCGGGCGTGCTGCCTTCGGAGAGCGAGCGACAGGCGGTCGTCAACCTGCTCACGCCCAACCCCGATGCGCCCGAGCGGCGCGCGGCGGCGCTCAAGGCTGTGGCCGAGCATCCCGCGCTCTCACAACATGAACTCAACCGCGCGTTCGTGCTGATGCAGTACTTCGGCTATTTGAGACGCAACCCCGACGACGCGCCGGAGTTTAATCGAGACTTCTCGGGTTACAACTTCTGGCTCAAGAAGCTCGACGACAACGGCGGCGACTTTCATCGCGCCGAGATGGTGCGCGCCTTCATCGAAGCCACCGAGTATCGCGACCGCTTCCGCCTCCATCAGTAAGCGACCCTCGCATATACAAACAACAAGGGCGGCCAACTGAGATGTGGCCGCCCTTCTCATTTAGTCAGGTTAAAAAAATTACGCCGCGCGTATTTTTCCGCACGCCCCGCACACTGTTGAGATGTAAGGCGACGCGCTTCGACCCTCGAGCGAAAGAAAGCGAAGCGGGATGGGAGCGTCGCCCTCGAAGAGCAAGGGGCTACTGACGATGTCTGACGGGGCGTCACCGTCACGGGGAGAACGGGCGTCCTGCCAGTCGCGCGGCGCGGTCAGCAATGACCGCGCCGCCTATTTTTTAAGGGATGAAGGATGAAGGATGAGAGATGAGGGACGAATGAAAGGCAAGTTGTCACTTATTCATCCCTCATTCCTCATCGCTTCAATCACGCTGCGCCGTACTTCTTGAACCAAGCCTGTAGGCGCTGCCAGCCGTCGGTGGCGGCAGCCTTGTCGTAGGAAGGTCGGTAGTCGGCGTGGAAGCCGTGGCCGGCATCGGGGTAGACGATGATCTCGGACTGGCGCGCGGCCTTCGACTTCGACTTGCTTAAAGCGGCGCGCATCTGCTCGATTGTCTCGACGGGGATGCCCTGATCCTTACCGCCGTAGAGCCCGAGCACGGGAGCGTGCAACTCGTTGGCGAGTTCAATCGGCTGCCGTGGCGTCAGCGGGTTCGACTTAGAGCCGGGAGCCGCGACGAGGCGACCGTACCACGCTACGCCCGCGTCCACATCCTTGCTGTGCGCCGAGTAGAGCCACACGATGCGGCCGCCCCAGCAGAAGCCCGTGATGCCGACGCGCTTCGCGTTGGCCTTGCCCGATGCGCGCGCGTATGCCACGGTCGAGTCGATGTCCGCCATCACCTGCTCGTCGGGAACCTTCGCGACGACCTTCATGATGTCTTCCATCTTCGCCTGCGACACGTCGCCCTGCCGTGCGTAGAGCGACGGCGCAATCGCCATGTAACCGAGCTTGGCGAAGCGGCGGCACACGTCCTTGATGTGCTCGTGGACGCCGAAAATTTCCTGCACGACGATGGCGACGGGAAAGCTCTTTCCCTTCGCGGGCATCGCGCGGTAGGCAGGCATCTCGCCGTCTCGCACGGGCACTTTCACCTCGCCCGCTTCGAGCCCTTCGGCGTCGGTCGTAATCACGGTCTGCGCCGTCACGGGCTGGACGGCTAATGCGAACCCTGCGGCCAACGAGCTGACGATGAAGCCGCGCCGCGACACCCCCTCGGGCAACAGTCCGACAAGTTCTTCGTGCATCTTTCTCAAATGTTCCTTTCCGAAAGTTGAATGACACTACTCTAACGCAAGTGCGCGATTGCCGGAAGACTCACCCGTTCTTTTTCGTTGCTGACGCCATCTTGAAATAGACCGGCGACGAGACTAGATTGACTCTGCTCTTAAACTCTCGGGCTCATGTAAGAAGAACGTTACCGGGGACTATTTTATGACTTCGGGCAAGAGGCTGATTAAGATCGGCTGCTGCGGGTTCCGCTCGTCGCGCGAATCCTATTTCAAGGAACTCGACGCGGTCGAGGTGCAGCATACTTTCTATCAACCCCCGCAGGTCTCGACGCTAAGGCGTTGGCGCGAGGAGGCTCCCGACGGCTTCGAGTTCACGCTCAAGGCTTGGCAGTTCATCACGCATCAGTCGTCGAGCCCGACCTACAGGCGACTCAAACGAACACTCACGGAAGAAGAGAAAGAGGGCGTGGGATTCTTCCGCCCGACAGATGTCGTCGCAGGTGCTTGGGAGTTGACGCGCGAGTGCGCGGCTGCGCTCGGCGCGCGTGCGTTGCTCTTTCAGTGCCCTGCCAGCTTCCGCCCCGTGGACGAGAACATCGAGAACATGCGCCGCTTCTTTCGCGGCGCGGCGCGCGGGCGTTTGACCTTTGCATGGGAGCCGCGCGGCGGTTGGCCGCGTGAGTTGATTAAAGAGCTATGCGAAGAGTTGAAGCTCTGGCACGCCGTAGACCCCTTCGTTGAACGAACGACGACGCCCGGCAAGTGTTACTACCGGCTTCACGGCCGGAAGGGCTGGCGCTACAAGTACGAGGACGGCGAGTTGGAAGAGTTATATTCGATGCTCCCACGCAGGGCGACCTCCTATGTCTTCTTCAACAACGTCGAGATGCGTGACGACGCGCGCCGCTTCAAGGAGATTGTCGAGGCGGGCGGTTGACGCCTTCGGTGCTCGCTCTTGCGTGACCCGCGCACAGAGACTTCTTACTGAATCACGCGCAGGTCGCGCTCGCCGACGATCTTCCAGCCGCTGCCGGTGCGGTGCCAGCGTAGCTCTTGCAGGACTTCGCCGTTGCGGTTGCCCGCGCCGCCCTCGATCTGGTAGCGCTTGCGGAAGCGCATGACGGCTGTGCGCCCATCCGGGCTCAGTCGTATGTCGGGCGGCGCGGCTTCGACGTTCACAGACCGCGCCGCTGCGAAGACACGAGCCTTCTCCGCGCGCACGGCCTCGCGCGAGGCGTTGCGCGAGAGATAGAAGACGTTGACGGTCGGCGCATAGAAACCCATCTGG
>JAVXWN010000102.1:0-8944 GCA_032230645.1 Acidobacteriota bacterium
ATGACAATCTGCCCCGGCGAGTTGATGTTGGCCGGACTGCAAATCTCGCCCTCGCGTTTCACCTCCGCGCACACGGCTTCGACCAACTCCAAATCACCGCCGAGTATCGCGGCCATCGCGCCTGCGCCGACGGGCACGGCCTCCTGCATGTACTGCCCGCGCTTGCGCACCGTGCGCACTGCGTCGCCAAGCGTGAGCGCGCCCGCCGCGACGAGCGCCGAGTATTCGCCGAGGCTGTGACCGGCGACGAAAGCTGGATGCGGCAGACCTTCGGTCTCGGCTGCGCGCAGCGCCGCGATTGAGGTTGCGAGAATCGCGGGCTGCGTGTTCTCGGTCAACTGCAACTCTTCCGCAGGCCCCTCGAAGCACAGACGCGAGAGCGCGAAGCCGAGCGCCTCGTCGGCCTCCGCGAAGACCTCGCGCGCCGCCGCGTGCTTCTCTGCAAGCTCGCGCCCCATGCCCGGCGCTTGCGAGCCCTGACCCGGAAAGATGAAAGCAATCATAAAGTAAACGGTGAACAGCAAACGGTGAATGGTGAAGAGCAGTCTCTATTGACCATTGACCATTTACTATTTATCCCAACCTACCACTTAATCAACGCGCCGCCCCACGTGACGCCGCCGCCGAAAGAGGCGAGCAGCACGAGGTCGCCCTCCTTGACCATCCCCTTCTCGATGCACTCGTCGAGCGCGATGGGGACTGAAGCCGAAGAGGTGTTGCCGTGGTACGCGATGTTCGAGTAGACGATTGAGCTATCCACATTCAGCTTCGAGGCCACGGCGTCCGTGATGCGCTGGTTGGCCTGATGCGGGATGAAGAGCTTCACGTCATCGGCACGATAGCCCGCATCCTCAAGCACCTCGCGCGACACGTCGGTCATCGAGCGCACGGCGATCTTGAACAACTCGTTGCCCTTCATCTTGAAGTAGTGCATCCCCGTTGCAAGCGTCTCGGCCGTGGGCTTGATGCGCGTTCCGCCGCCGGGCGAGTAGAGCTGTTCGGCGAAGCGGCCGTCCGAGTAGATGCGCGTTGAGAGAATGCCTCGGTCGCCCTCGGCGGGCCCCATGATGGCTGCGCCCGCGCCATCGCCGAAGAGAATACAGGTCGAGCGGTCTGTGAAATCAACGTAACGGGAAAGCACCTCGGCTCCGATGACGAGCGCGTAGCGCGTCTGACCGGAACGTATCATCTGATTAGCCATCGTCAGACCGTAGAGAAAGCCCGAGCAGGCGGCAGCGATGTCGAAGGCAGCGGCGCGGTTTGCGCCCAACTCGGCCTGAATCAGACAACCGGTCGAAGGAAGAATCTGGTCGGGCGAGACCGTGGCGCAGATGAGGAGGCCGATGTCGGCGGGGTCTATGCGTGCGCGCTCGATGGCCTTGCGCGCGGCGGCGACGGCGAACATCGAAGTGTACTCGGTGTCGCTCGCGCGGTGGCGCTCCTTGATTCCCGTGCGCGAGGTGATCCACTCATCCGACGTTTCGACCATCTTTTCGAGGTCGGCGTTGGTCAGGATGCCTTCCGGGTATGCGCGCCCCGTACCGAGGATTGCCGCTCTCGTCTCTGCCATCAGCGAAGCCTGCTTTCTCCGTGCCTTGAAACTTACCACAAAGAAGCGGATGCCCTAAGACTGCTTCCACCGTCTTCCACGGGTTCCACGTCGTTATCGTCAAACTTTTCGCTGCCGCGCCGGTAACACTGCCGCTACTACTGCGCTCCCGCGCGTAGCGCGTCCAACTCACGCGCGTTCGTATCGGCGATGCCGCGCTCGATGCGTTCCTGCGCGCCGTGCTCGGAAAACTCTTTGACGTTGCGAATCGCGTTGCGCACGGCGAGCGCGTTCGAGCTCCCGTGGCAGACGACGACTATCTTGCGCACGCCTAAGAGCGGGGCGCCGCCGTACTCAGCGTAGTCGAGCCGCTTTTTCAAGTTCTGAAACGCGGGACGTGCGAGCACCGCCCCCGTCTTAGTGATGACCGAGGCCGAAAGCTCGCGTTTGATCAAAGAGATGACCGCATCCTGTAAGCCTTCGCTGAGCTTGAGGATGACATTGCCCGTAAAGCCGTCGGTGACGATGACATCCACCTGTCCCGAGAACACATCGCGCCCTTCGACGTTGCCGACGAAGTTCAGACTGGCAAGGTCGCGCATCAAGGGGAACGCCTCTTTCGTCAGGTCGTTGCCCTTCGCTTCCTCTTCGCCGATGCTCATCAGCCCGACGGTCGGACGCTCAGTCCCCAGAACCGAGCGCGAGTAGGCGTCGCCCATGATAGCAAACTGCGCCATGTGGTGCGCCTTGCACTCGGCGTTCGCGCCTACGTCGAGAAGCATCGTGGGCCGTCCCGACTTCGTCGGCAAAAGCGCCGCGAGCGCGGGGCGGTCAACGCCGGGCAACATCCCTATGACCATCTTCGCGGTCGCCATCGCCGCACCCGTGTTGCCTGCGGAGATGAAGCCGTCGGCATGCCCGTCGGCAACGAGCCGCGCGCCGATGCGCATCGAGCTACGGCGCTTGCGCCTGACGGCCGTTGCCACCGCTTCGTCCATGCCGATGAACTCGGCCGCTTCGACAAAGTCCACGCCCTTGTCGCCGTCCCTGCGCCAACCGCAGCGGCGCAACTCCTTCTCGACGACTTCGCGCTGACCGACGAGGATGACGCCTATGCGAAAGTCTCGCGCGGCAGCGAGCGCGCCGTCAATCTCCGGGTGTGGCGCGCGGTCGCTGCCCATCGCATCAACCACGACTTTGCCGGTCAGTTTGGCTTGCTTCATCAAAGGCGTCTCGCGGCTTTAAAAAAGAGAGCGGCCGCCGGGTCGAACAAGCGATGCTTGAGAGTCGCGCGCTTTTAAACTGATGGCGCGCGAGTCCTCTCACGCCTCCTGTTCGACCTTCAACACCTGTCGGCCATTGTAGTGACCGCACTTCGGGCAGACGCGATGCGACATGCGCGGCTCCTGACAGTTCTCGCACGTGACGGTTTGCGGCGCGCGCAGGGCGTCGTGTGCACGGCGCTGGCGCGTGCGCGACTTTGAGTGGCGTCGTTTCGGATTAGGCATGATAACTCCTTAGTGAATGGTAACCGGAGAATCGTGAATGGTGTTTGAGCAGTACGCTACTTGAACGGTAAATCGGCGGCCTCGAAAAGAACTGGAACCATTTACCATCTACTATTCACCATTCACTCCCTTCTTAACTTTCAAACCGGCGAGCGCAGACCAGCGCGGGTCAATCTCGGCCCGCTCGCATGAGCAGTCGGCGGCGTTCAAGTCCGCGCCGCATGTCTGGCACAAGCCCTTGCACTCTTCGCGGCACAGGTGACGCAAGGGGAGCGCAAGCAATATCTGTTCACGCACAAGCTCGTCGAGATCAACCGCGTCGCCCTCGTATGTCGAGAGCAGGAGGTCTTCCGGTTGCAGCTCGACGTTCTCTTCCTTTGTCGCCTCGACCTCACGCGGGATGAAGGAAGTATCGAACTCGACCGCGAGCGGCATCCGCGCAGCCGCCAGACAACGGTCGCACAAAAGCTCGACCTCGGTCTTTATCTCACCGCGCAGGCGAACCTCTTGGCCCTTGCGGCTCGCGCTCCCCTCGACCATCGCTTCGGCGACGAGGCGCGCGCCCTCCTCTTCAAGCTCGACCTCTTCGGCCCCGTACCTGTGCGCGAAGGGCAAGCCCTTCGCCGTCAGATTTTCAACCTCGATACGCATGACTGGCCCCTCTGTCAGGTGCGGCCGTTTCCGGCACGCTCGGCGCAAAAGCCCCAATTATAACGGTCGAATCGAAAGTGTCAACGCGCCGCGCGGCTTTCGAGCGCGTCTTCGCGCAGCGCAGCGGCCAAACGCTTGTCGCCGCCCGTGACGAGACGGGCGCGACCACGCCCTTTCGGCTCGAAAAGCCCGGGTGCGGGCGACTCCGCACCATTGTCGAGACTTTCAACCGCGTCAAGAGAAAGCGCACGCCCCGCGCCGAACGATTCTGCCGACTCGAAGGCACGCACGGCCTCGTCGCGCTCGCCGAGGCGCAGGCGGACGAGCCCGAGCAGGTAGAAAGCCGCGCCGTATTTTTCGTCGAGACGGACGGTCTTCGACAGGTGACGCTGCGCCGTGCGGTCGCGCCCGAGTTGGAAGTTGGCGAGCCCGAGCAGGTAATGCGCCTCGGGGCCGGGACGCGCCGCGAGCGCGAGCTTGAACTCGGCAAGCGCGCCTTTCCAGTCCGACTCAGCCGCCGACAGACGCCCGAGCGCGCAATGCGCGGCGAAGGAGTGGCCGCAGAGTTCGACAGCTTCGCGCAGAAGCTCTCGCGCACGCTTCAGCTCGCCCTCGTCGCCGCAGGTGAGCCCAAGCAGGAGCCGCAGACGCCCGCTCTCGGGGTCGGCCGCGAGCGCGCGCGCGAAATAATCGCGTGCGGGCGCAGTGCGCCCTTTACGATAAAGCTGCTCGCCGAGAAACGTGTTGAGAGGCGCGTTGTCGGGCGCGAGCGCCGCCGCACGTTCGAGGCCGCGAACTCCCGCGACGGCGCGGCCCCTTTCAAGCTCATCGAAACCTTCGCGCACGAGCCGCCCGAAAAGCTCGCGCTCCTCGCCCGTGTATCGCGCAATCACGCTCTCGCGCAAGAGACGGAAGCGCGAGCGGTCGTCGTCTTCCACCGTCTCCTTCTTCCGGCGCTCGCGCCAGAGCGCCGCGAGCCTGTGACGGTCAATTGAACCCGCTTCGGCGAGCACCGTGATTAATGTATCCAAAAGCTCATGGTCGAAGTAGGCCGAGCGCGACTGCTTGAGCATCAACTCGGCCATCTTCTCCAGCTTATCTATCACGCGCGAGATGTGACTTTCGATGGCGGTCACGCGCTCAAGCAGGTGCTCCTCCATCCCGCTGCTCGTGCCCCGGCCCTCGAAGCGCGCGGATGAAGGCTCGACCAAAAGCATCAGGCGCGTGCCGCAGCGGCCGCACAAGTCCTCGCCCATCTCGTTGGACGACTGGCAGCGCTGGCAGAAGATTTTCCCTCGCACGTTCGACATGATGTTTGATAAAAGACGGCGCGCGAAGCCACGTAGAGAGCCGCGCGCGCATTCGTCACCTTACTTTAATACTCGTAGAAACCGCGACCGCTCTTGCGCCCGAGCCAGCCCGCGTCAACGTACTTCCTGAGCAGCGGGCAAGGACGATACTTCGGGTCGCCCAACTCCGTGTGCAGCACGTTTAAGATGGCGAGGCACACGTCGAGGCCGATGAAGTCGGCGAGCGTGAGCGGCCCCATCGGGTGATTCATCCCGAGCTTCATGATGCCGTCTATTGATTCGCGCGCGGCGACGCCCTCGTGGAGCGCGAAGATGGCCTCGTTAATCATCGGCATCAGCACGCGGTTCGAAACGAAGCCCGGCGAGTCGTTGCACTCAAGAGCGGTCTTTCCCATCTTCTCGGATAGCTCGCGCGTGCGCGTCCAAGTCTCGTCGGACGTGGCGATGCCGCGTATGACCTCGACCAGTTTCATCACCGGCACCGGGTTCATGAAGTGCATGCCGATAACGTTTTCGGGACGCGAGGTCGCCGCGCCGAGCTTCGTGATTGAGATGGAAGAAGTGTTCGAGGCGAGTATGGCATCTTTCGCCGCGACGCGGTCGAGCGCGACGAAGACCTCGCGTTTGGCTTCCAGATTTTCCGTGATTGCTTCGATGACGAAGCTCGCCTCGCGCAGATCGTCGAGCCCGGTCGTCGTATGGATGCGACCGATGACGGCGCGCTTCTCTTCTTGCTTCAGCCGCTCCTTGTCCACGTCGCGCTGAAGGCTGCGGTCTATTGCCTGCATCCCGCGCTGCAAGAACTCGTCCTTGATGTCGCGCATGATTACGTCGTAACCGGCGCGCGCCGCCGTCTGCGCGATGCCGTTGCCCATCGTACCGGCTCCGACGACTCCGATGATTTCCGCCACTTTGAAAGCTCTCCGCAATGAAATTTTAACTGCGCCAGTCGGGCGGCTGCGGCGGCGGAACGTAATCCTTGTCCCGCCCCGCACTGGAAGTTCGTTGCGCCTCCCAATCGAACGTGTTCGCGTCGCGCAGCGAGCCGCGCCAGTCCTCGACCTTCGCCCCGCGATAGAACTGTTCGCCCTGCCCGAACAGGAACCAGAGCGTGTAGACGCACAGCGCAGTCCCAAACGGCATGCTGAACGCCGTAAAAAACGCCGCGACTATCCCCGCGATGCGCCCCCAACTCTTTCGCTTGAGCATACCGTAGGCGGCAATGAGCGGCGGTATCGCGAAGATCGTCGTGATACCGATAATCAATGCCCAGAACATGCCGAAGACCGCCTTGAACTGAAGCGAAGGAGTCGGGTCGCTTCCCATCGGCCCCAGCAAGATGATGATGAACGGAATCATGAGCAGCATCAGCAGGGCGTTGAAGCCGCCCCAGATGAGGTGCATGATGCCGATGACCTTGTTGTGGTCTTGGGATGTCATGACTCCACTCCGTTCTCTTGCGCCCCGGTTTATCGCTCGACGGCCATCGCCACGGCGTTGCCGCCGCCGAGGCAGAGCGCGGCCAAACCCCTTCGCGCGCCCCTGCGCTTCATCTCGTAGAGCATCGTCGTCAAAAGGCGCGAGCCCGACTGCCCGATGGCGTGGCCGAGCGCGACCGCGCCGCCGTTGACGTTGACCTTCGACGGGTCGAGCCCAAGCTCGCGTATGATGGCGACGGCCTGCACGGAGAAGGCTTCGTTGAGTTCGATGAGGTCTACCTCGTTGAGCGACCAGCCCGCCTTGCGCAAGACCTTCCGGATGGCCTCGACCGGAGCCATCATCACAAGCTCCGGCTGAATCCCCGAGGTGGCCTGCGCGGCGATGCGCGCCAGCGGCTCGACGCCGAGCGCGCGCGCACGCTCTTCCGACGTGACGACGAGCGCGGAGGCCCCGTCGTTAACACCCGGCGCGTTGCCCGCCGTCACCGTGCCGCTCTCCTTGAAGGCCGGGCGGAGTTTGGCGAGCGCCGCAAGCGAAGTGTCCTCGCGCACCGACTCGTCGGTGTCGAAGATGAGGGGTGCGCCCTTCTTCTGTGGAATCTCGACCGCGAGGATTTCATCTTTGAACCTGCCCTCGCGCATGGCGGCGGCAGCCTTGCGGTGCGAGTTCAAAGCGTACTCGTCCTGCTCCTCGCGCGTCACGCCGTAACGCTCGGCGACGACCTCGCCAGTGTTGCCCATGTGGTAGTTCTCGAACGCGCACCAGAGCCCGTCGTGAATCATAGAATCCACGAGCGGGGCATTGCCCATCCGCAAGCCCTCGCGCGCCTTCGTCAGAAGATAAGGCGCGTTCGACATTGACTCCATCCCGCCTGCGACGACCATCTCGGAGTCGCCGAGTTGAATGCCCTGCGCGGCCATCATCACCGACTTCAAACCCGAGCCGCAGACCTTGTTGATGGTCACGGCGGAGACGCCGAAGGGAATGCCGCCATGCAGTGCCGCCTGCCGCGCGGGGTTTTGACCCAAGCCCGCCTGCACGACGCAGCCCATGATGACTTCGTCAACATCTTCGACTGCTACGCCCGCGCGGCGCACCGACTCGCGAACGACGAGCGCGCCGAGTTGCGTCGCCGTGAACCCTTTGAGCGTGCCCATGAACTTCCCCGTCGGCGTGCGCACGGCGCTGATGATGACGGCCTCTCTTCTGTCGGCCATGAATGCTCTATTCCCCTTCCGCGCGGACGCCTGCGTGCGGCGCGCTTCAAGTCAAGTCAAGTAATTTAAATGATTAGCTCAAAGTGCGATTATACGTTGGCTCGGGGGGGTGTCAAGCAAGGGCTTCCGGCCGCTTCGGCCGGTCTTGGAAAGCCACTCGCCGCAGTGTTAGACTCGGCCCGGCTTTCAATTTTGTCACGCGGGAGTTGCTTCAAAGAAAGCCTTTCCTTTCCCGATTAATCTATGCAAGCACTCATTCTCGCGGGCGGCAAGGGGACAAGGCTGCGGCCGTTGACGGTCTATACGCCGAAGCCGGTCGTTCCCGTCTGCAACCGCCCGTTCCTGCTCTACCAGATAGACACGCTGCTCCGCGCCGGAGTCACCGACGTAACACTCTCGCTCTCCTATCAGCCACATAAGATAGAGCAGCAGCTTGGCGACGGCTCGGACTTCGGCATCAAGATCGATTACACGGTCGAGCCGCAGCCGATGGGCACGGCCGGTGCTTACAAGTTCGCCCAAGACCTGATACGTGAGCCAACCGTGGTCTTTAACGGAGACATCGTTACCGACCTCGACTTGAAGGCCGCCATACGCGAGCACAACGAGCGCAAGGCTGCCGCGACAATCGTCCTCGCGCCGGTCGAGAACCCTTCGGCCTACGGGCTCGTCGAAACGGAAGAGGACGGACGCGTCCGCCGCTTTCTCGAAAAGCCCGAGGCGCACCAGATTAGCTGCAACACCATCAACGCGGGCACCTACATCCTCGACCCGCATGTGCTCGACCTCATCCCCGAGGGTGAGAGCTACTCTTTCGAGTACGACCTCTTCCCCGACCTGCTCAAACGCGGCGAGACCTTCTACGCGCACGTGCCCCCGGCCGCTTACTGGATAGACATCGGCACGCCCGCGCGCTACCTGCAAGTTCATCACGACATACTCGCGAGCCGCGTCCGGGGAGTTCAACTCAAAGCGCGGCGCGGCGCGGCCGACCTCGCGACGTATGCCGAGATTGACGACCTCTCGCTCATCGCCGACGACTGCACCGTTAAGCCCGGCGCGCAAGTTATCAACTCGGTTCTCGGCGAAGGCGTACACGTCGAAGAGAAGGCGCGCATCGAGAACTCGGTCGTCTGGCCGCACACGCGCATCGGCGCGGGCGCGCACCTGTCGAGCGCAATCGTCGGGCGCGGCTGTCACATCGGTCGCTCGGCGCAGGTCGGCGCGGGCGCGGTGCTCGGCGACAAGACGAATCTGACCGACTACACG
>JAVXWN010000151.1:0-6810 GCA_032230645.1 Acidobacteriota bacterium
GTCGGCTCCATCTCGGAGCCGACGCCCTTCTTACTTCGTCGGCTGAGTCCGGCGTCTTCGGTTTAGTCGTCCGAGGGACGGGGCCCCGCATCGAGACCGCGCACGCTCGCTTGATTGATGACACGCACCTTGAGGTCGTTCTGGACGTGTACCTGACACGACAGGCGAACGTTCTCGGCCAGCCCCGTCTCCATTGCGAGGCGGTTGCGCTCGGCCTCCTGCATCTCGCCGGGGTCGCCGTCAAGCACCTCAACGCGGCAGGTCGTACACTTCGCGTTACCGCCGCAGCGATGCAAAATGTCTATCCCATTATCCTCTATCGCAAGCACGAGCTTGCGGCCCACCTCGGCTGTGATCTCTCGCGTCTCCGTGGCAGTCTCCGCAGTGATGATCGGCATCTTCTCAAAGGCTCCTGTGGTGAAAAGTCGCGTCGGTCGAAAGGCTCATCGGCGACGCTCTTAAAAAAAGGCGGCGAAGGCGCGAGCGGGCAGGCGGCGTGCCGGGCGGTCTCGTATGCAAGACCACCCGGCATGCCTTCCGCCTTCTCGACGCGCGCCTCGGCCGCACGTTTGCACTCGAACGTGAACTTAGGCGGTGAAGGACGTGCCGCAGCCACAGCCGCCCGTCGCGTTCGGGTTCTTGAAGGTGAAGCCCGAGCCCATGACGTTCGTCACGTAGTCTATCTCAACACCGTTGAGGTACTGCGCGCTGAACATGTCAACGAACATGCGAACGCCGTTCGACTCGATGATGTGGTCGTTGGGCTTCGACTCCTCTTCGATGTTGAGGCTGTACTGGAAGCCCGAGCAGCCGCCCGGCACAACGCGAACGCGCAAGCCCGCCGTCTGCGGCAAGCCTTCCTCGCTCGACATGAACTTCCTGATCTCCTCGGCCGCCGGCTCACTGACGCCGAGCGTCATCGTTGGAATTGTTGTTGCTGCCATTCTCTCACTCCTTAATGATTATTTCTGACTCTTGAATTTCGATTTGCTATCCGCAAATCCCTTAAGCCTTCTTGCCGAGGACGACAAGCTCGGGCTTCATCGCCTCGATGGAAACCTGCCGCGCGACCTCTTCCGCGACGTGGCGGAAAGCCTGCGCTTGCGGCGAATCGGGATCACTCACGACGACGGGCATACCGCTGTCGCCGCCCTCGCGCACCTTCATCCCCAGAGGAATCGCGCCGAGGAAAGGCACGCCGTACTCCTCGGAGAGTTTCCGGCCCCCGCCCTCGCCGAAGATGTTGTAACGCGTACCCGTGTCGGGCGCAACGAAGTAGCTCATGTTCTCGACCACGCCGAGCACGGGAACGTTCACCGTCTCGAACATGCGGAGAGCGCGCCGCACGTCGGCGAGCGCAACCTCTTGCGGCGTCGTCACCAGCACCGCGCCCTGTACAGGAACAAGCTGCGCCAGACTCAACTGTACGTCGCCCGTCCCCGGCGGCATGTCAACTATCAAGTAATCGAGTTCGCCCCACTCAACGTCCTGCAAAAACTGCCGGACGAGGCTGTGCAGAATCGGCCCGCGCACGATCATCGGCTCGTCGCCCGGCTTCAAGACCGCCATCGACATCAGGCGTATGCCGTGTGCTTCGAGCGGGACGAGCTTGTTGACGTTGACGCGCGGCTGCATGTGCCCGACGCCGAGCATCATCGGCACGTTTGGCCCGTATACATCGGCGTCCATCAATCCAACTCGCGCGCCGTCGCGCGCCAGACTCACGGCGAGATTGACGGCCACGGTTGACTTGCCCACGCCGCCCTTGCCCGAGCTTACCGCGACAATGTTACGCACGCCTTCTACAACCAGCTTCTCGCCTAAGCCCCGACCCTTCGGCACCTCCGCGTCCATCGTCACGCTGACTGATATAACACCGGGAAGTTCGGCGACGACCGCGCGCGACTGCTCCTGCAACTGCTCGCGCACGGGGCATGCGGGCGTCGTCAACACGACGCGGAAGCTCACCGCTCCGCCCTCGATCTTCAAATCCTTGATAAAGCCGAGACGCACGATGTCCTTGTGCAGGTCAGGGTCTTTCACCTGCGCGAGCGCGCCGTAAACGTCGGCTTCGGTTACTTGTGCCATATGTCTTAAATGGTAAATGGTTAATGATGAATAGTCGAACCGCGTCTATTCATCATTCACGATTTACGATTTCCCATTTACCTTCTTCGGTCTCAGAACTCTGTATGCGCATCGCGACGAGCCGCCCGCGATGCGCGACTCGCGAAAGACTTCCGTGCCGAGCAACTCGCGGTAGACGACCAACTCCTGATCGCAGAGTTGCCGGTACTCGCGCGCCAGCTCCGCCTGCGGGCAGTTCCACTCGGTCAGCAGATACGAGCCGTCACCGAGCCTCTCGGCCTCGGCCTCGTAGCCCGCCTCGCCGAGAAGCTCTGTGAGCCGACGTATGCGCGCATCGAAGCCAAGCCCCGCGAGTTGCGGACGAAAATCCGTGACCACCTCCGAGGCGCAGCCGCAGAAGACCGCGTTCAAGCCACGCTCGCCCCAGACCTCGCCGATCTGCCTCAAGACGGATTTTGCGAACAGGTCGTAACGCTTCGGGAAAAGCTCCTCGGCCTTCGGCGTCAAGCGAAAGACGTGTGCGGGTCGCCCACGGTCGCCGCGTGCCGGTGCGTGCTCGACATAGCCCTCGCGCTCAAGCACGTCGAGGTGCTTGCGCACGCACTGCTTCGTCACGCCAAGCGCCTCTGCCAACTCGTCCGCGCCCGAAGCTCCGCGCTCGCGCAACTGCTGCACGACTCCCGCGCGCGACGCCCCGAGTCCATTTTTCAGAGTAGCTACCACGACCGTTTCATGCTACTTTTATGACGCCTACTTTGTCAACCGCGTGGTTGGTAAATGCCGGTTCACGCGCAATTTCCCTCGGGAAACCGTGTCGCGTTTGGTAAACTTTCGCTTAACTAAACCTGTTGTTGATGAGCTAACTTCGCCAACTTTCTCTGAGCAAAAATGAGCGACGATTCAACACGCCGTTTCTCAAGCCGCGTCGAGGACTACGTCAGGTACAGGCCGGGCTACCCGCAGGCTCTCGTCCGCCTGCTTGAAACAGAGTGCGGGCTCACGCCTCGCTCGGTCTTGGCGGACGTGGGGTCGGGGACGGGGATACTTTCCGAGTTGTTCCTCAGACACGGCAACCGCGTCTACGGCGTCGAGCCGAACCGCGAGATGCGCGAAGCGGGCGAGCGCCTGCTCGCCGCCTGTCCGAACTTCGTGAGCGTCGAGGGGCGAGCCGAGGCGACGACGCTCGCAGACCTTAGCGTTGACTTCATCATCGCCGGTCAAGCTTTTCACTGGTTCGACGCCGCGCGTGCGCGACGCGAGTTCGTGCGTGTGCTCAGTCACGGCGGCTGGACGGTGCTCGTATGGAATGACCGGCGCATTGCAGGCACGCCCTTCCTCGAAGACTACGAGCGACTGCTCATCGAATACGGCACCGACTATCAAGAGGTGAGCGTGAAGTACATGGAGGAGCCGTCCTTCTCGATGCTCTTCGGCACGAACGAAGTCCGCACGCGGCGCTTCGACAACGAACAGGTCTTCGACTTCGACGGCCTGCGGGGCCGGCTCAAATCATCCTCATACGCGCCCGAGCCCGGCCACCCGAACTTCGAGCCGATGATGCGCGAGCTTGAGGCTCTCTTCCGCCGACATGAACGCGACGGCCGGGTCGTCGTCACATACGACACAAAGGTCTTCTACGGACACCTGTAAGGAAGGCAAAGATAGAAAGGCAAAAGTGAAGACGAAGGACAGCTTGGCTTTCGTCTTCGTCGAATGACGGGAGAGGCCGCTGTCTTTCATCTCTTCACTTTTGCCTTTTGCCTTTTTAGTTCTGCCTTCCTTCTCTTCTGTCTTTCCCCTTGCGTTTTCCCCTTTGCCTTTTTAGCATAGCGTTGATCTTCCCTTTGAAACTGTTCGTCGCGCGGGCCGCCACTTAGAACCCCATGCCGAAAACATCCCTAACCAGCGAAGAGGGCCGCGCGTGTGCGCAGGCCGCGACGCTTTCACTCTGCGCGCTTCTCATCTTCACGTGTTCGACGTTTGCGCCACCGGTCTCTGCCGCGACGCCGCAGAAGAGTTCGTCGTCGAAGCCCGCGCGTAAGCCTCCGGCGGAGGCGACGACGGCTAAGTCCGAAGCGCCGCAGCGCCGCGCCGCTGTGCGCGTGCCCACCGAGACGCTGTTGCGAATCATACAGGCCGAGGACGAGCGGCGATGGGAAGAGTCGGATTTGGGCAAGCTGCTGGCGGATGTGAACCCGGCCGTGCGCAGGCGCGCCGCGCTCGCCGCAGGTCGCATCGGCGACGAGGGCGCGGTCGCCCCACTTGGAACTATGCTGACCGCTGACCGCGACGAGTCGGTGCGCGCGATGGCCGCCTTCGCGCTCGGCGAGGTTGAATCGGATGCGGGCGCGGACGCGTTGCTTGAATCGCTTCGCCTCTCGAAATCTCCAGAGGTGCGAGCGCGTGTGGTCGAGGCGCTCGGTAAGATTGCCGCAGCGCTCCCCGAGCCGCGTGCCGACGAGAAGAAGAGGATAGGCGAAGCCATCACGACCGCGCTCGCCGCCGAGAACAAGCTGGCGAAGCCGAACCGCCAGCTCGTGCTCATGGGTCTGACGGCCATGCTGCGCGCGCGTCCCGAAGGCGGCGCGCACACGGTCGCGCTCTTCCTCGCCTCGACCGACGCGCGCGTGCGCGAGGACGCGGCGAACGCGCTGGCGCGTCTGCGCGCGAAAGAGTCGCTTGAACGTCTTCGCGTGATGCTTGCAACGGACACCGACCCCGTGGCTCGCGCCAACGCCGCGCGCGTGCTCGGCGGGGCCGAGGACGCCGCAGCCTTCGATGTGCTCGCCGCGCACGCCTCGACCGATGCGGACGCGCGCGTGCGCGTGAGCGCCGTCCGCTCGCTCGCACAGCTTAAAGACCCGCGCGCCGCTGACCCACTCGTCAAGCGCGGCGGCGAGTTGTTCGCGGCCTACAAGGCTGCGCGCGTGGGCGGCGGCGCGGCGAACCCTTCGGAGGTGAACGAGCTGCTTGAGGTCGCGACCGCTCTCGGGCGTGTGCTACAGAACTCGAACGACGAGCGCGCAATCACTCTGCTGCGCGCGCTGCGCGAAGGTGGAGTGGTCGCGCCCGAGGTCGAGACTGCGCTCGCGCGCGTTGCGCCCTCGCAGTACATGCGCGACCGTGCGGTTGCGAACTTCGTCTCGCGCGCCTCAACGTCGAGAGACGCGGGCGTGACTTGGCAGAAGGTCTCGGCGATGGCGCAGGGGCTTGGCGAGATGGCGGGCGTGACGAGCGCGCAGGTCGGCAACAGCGTCGTGAGTCTACAGGCCGACGCGCAGATTGCATTGCGCTCGCTTGTCCAGAGCCCGAACACACCTGCCCCTGCGCTCCCCGATCTGCTGCGCGCGCTCGCGGCCTTCAAGCCTGCCGACCTCGCTTCGGTCGCGCGCGCCGCGCTCAAATCGGACGACGTGATTGCGCGCGCGACGGCCGCCGACATCCTCTCGGAACTCCCGCCCGATGCCGACAACGCGCGCTCGCTCATCGAGTCGCTGCCGCGCGCGCTACAAGATGAGGTGGACGACGCGGCGCTCTCCGTCCTCGGCGCGCTCGCGAAGCAGCAAGCGCCGGAGGCGGGGGCCGCTATCCGGTCGGCGCTTGAGACGACGACCGACTATCTCGTGCGGCGTCGAGCCGCAGATATCCTGCGCGCGCGCCCGGGCGGCGCTGCCGAGTCTCGACGCGTCGAGACCGTCAACACGCGCAACCACCGCGCCGACTACGAGCGCGCCGCCGCGCGCATCGGCAAGCAGGTGCGCGCCGTCGTCTCGACCGACAAGGGCTCTTTCACCATCGAGCTTCTACCTGAAGATGCGACGCTCACCGTTGATAACTTCGTCGGGCTCGCGCGAAGGAACTACTTCAACGGCATCCTGTTTCACCGCGTCGTGCCGAACTTCGTCGTGCAGGGCGGCGACCCGCGTGGCGACGGTAACGGCGGCCCCGGCTATCAGATTCGCTGCGAGATAAACATGGTGCCCTACGGTCGCGGCGCGGTCGGCATGGCTCTGTCGGGTAAGGACACGGGCGGCTCGCAGTGGTTCGTCACGCATTCGCCGCAGCCGCACCTCGACGGCGGCTACACGGTCTTCGGCCGCGTCATCGAAGGGATGGATGTCGTAGACCGCATCGCGCGCGGCGACCATATCCGCTCGGTCACTATCACCGAGACGCGCGGCGGTCGATGAAAGGCTTTAAGGCTTTCGATGAATCAAGGTAGTGTTTTAGTAGCGGCCGTGCGGGTGAGGAGACGTGTGCTCGCTTTGCTATCACTCGTCGCGCTGCTGTGTGCGTCGTCGTCGCCTTTCCACTCAAGCGCGCGGCAGGCCGATTCAACCAAGCAGGCGCGGAATGAGAAGCCCGCGCCGCGCACCTCTTATCACATTGACCTGAGCCTCGACTTTGACGCGCGCGCATACGCGGGGAAGGAGCGCGTGCGCTGGGTCAACCGCGACGACGAGTCGGCGTCCACGCTCTACTTCCACCTCTATCCGAACCTGCGCGCCGATGACGAGCGCGCAGGTGCCCAAGCACAGGATGACGCTACGGCTGCTACGCCGGGCGAACCACGCTTAGAAGTAACTGAAGTGCGCGCGACAGCAGCAGCAGCAGGAGGCGGCCCGCCGCTCCCCTTCACCTCGGAGGACGATGGCGCGACGTTGCGCGTGCAGTTGCGCGAGCCGGTTGCGGCGGGCGCGGCCGTCGAGATTGACCTCACAT
>JAVXWN010000156.1:0-16526 GCA_032230645.1 Acidobacteriota bacterium
CACGCTGGTGCTGCGAACGGACTTGTCGGGCGACCCGACCTTCGAGGAGTTGTTGAAGAGGGTGCGTGAGATGGCGCTCGAAGCCTACGCGCATCAGGATGTGCCGTTCGAGAAGCTGGTCGAGGAGCTACAGCCAGAAAGAGACATGAGTCGGCACCCGCTCTTTCAGGTTGGGTTCGCGTTGCATAACGCGCCCGCGTCCAAGCTTGAGCTTCCCGGCCTGCGCGGGAACCTCATCGACTACGAGCGCGGCCTTTCGAACTTCGATTTGTGGATGGAGTTGATAGACGCGCCGGAGGGCTTCACCTGCGCGCTTGAGTACAGCACAGACCTCTTCGATGCCTCCACAATCGCCCGCATGTTCGGGCATTTCGAGACGCTGCTCGAACAGTTCGTGAGCGACCCGCGGCGTCGCCTCTCGGAGTTGTCCTTGCTGACTGAGGCAGAGCGGCAGCAACTTCTGGGGCGCTGGATCGACACGAGTTCGGTGCAGACGTGCGCGGCGTTGCTTCACGAACTGTTCGAGGAGCAGGCGGAGAGGACGCCCGACGCCACGGCGTTGGTGTTCGAAGAGAGTCGTCTCAGCTACCGCGAGTTGAACGGCCGCGCGAACCGGCTGGCGCATTACCTGCGCGGTGCAGGGGTCGGGCGAGAGACACCCGTGGCCCTGTGCGTCGAACGCTCGCCGGAGATGATCGTCGGCCTGCTCGGCATCCTGAAGGCAGGCGGCGTCTACGTGCCGCTCGACCCAACGTACCCGAAGGATCGTCTGTCCTTCATGATAGAGGACTCCGGCGCGTCGCTCGTGCTGACTCAGAACCGGCTCGTCGATCTGCTGCCCGCGGACGCGGCGCGGACGTTCTGCCTTGACACTGACTGGCGGCTGATAGCCAGCGAGAGTGAGGAGAACCCGCCGCACCAGGCCACGCCCGATAACCTCGCGTACATCATCTACACGTCCGGCTCGACGGGCCAGCCGAAGGGCGTCGGCGTCGAGCACCGCTCGGTGGTGAACTACGTGGAGGCCGCGGCTGTCGCGTTCGGCCTCGCGCCGGAAGACCGCGTCCTACAGTTCGCCTCCATCAGCTTCGACGCCGCCGCCGAAGAGATATATCCGTGCCTCACGCGCGGTGCGACGCTCGTCCTGCGCACCGACTCGATGCTCAGCTCCGTCGAGATGTTCCTACAGAAGTGTCGCGAGTGGGAGTTGACGGTCATCGATTTGCCGACCGCCTACTGGCACCAACTTGCGGCCGGGCTGTCGAAGGCCGGGCTGAGCACGCCGGAACAGTTGCGCCTCGTCATCATCGGCGGCGAGAGGGCGCGGCCCGAGCTTGTCGCCGGTTGGCACGAGCAGGTGGGGCAGCGCGTGCGCCTGCTCAACACCTACGGCCCGACGGAGACGACCATCGTCGCGACGATGTGGGAAGTGACCGCGCCGCTCGCCGCCGGAGAGACGCCGCGCGAACTGCCCATCGGGTCGGCCGTGCGTAACGCGCAGACCTACGTGCTCGACGAGCACATGCAGCCCGTGCCGGTCGGCGTCCCCGGCGAACTCTACGTCGGCGGCGCCGGCCTCGCGCGCGGCTACCTCGGTCGCCCCGAGTTGACGGCGGAGCGTTTCGTGCCCGACCCCTTCGGCGGCGAAGAGGGCGGCCAGCGCCTCTACCGCACCGGCGACCTCGTGCGTTACCTGCCGGACGGGAACATCGAGTTCGTCGGCCGCATCGACCAGCAGGTGAAGATTCGCGGCTTCCGCGTCGAGCTTGAAGAGGTCGCGGCCGTGCTCAACCAGCACCCCGCGCTGCAAGAGTCCGTCGTCGTGGCGAGCGAGGACGAGACGGGCAACGGCCGCCTGGTCGCTTACGTGGTCAGCGACCCGCTCTATCAGGGTGGCGACGGGCAGGCGGCGGAGACGGAGTTGAGCGCCCGGCAGGTCGGGCAGTGGAGCGGCGTCTTCGACGACCTCTACCAGCAGATCGAGGAAGACCAGAAGCCCGAGTTCTACGTCAAAGGCTGGGAGAGCAGCTACACCGGAGAGCCGATACCCGACGACGAAGTGCGCGTCTGGATGGATCAGACGGTCGAGCGCATTCTGGCGCAGAAGCCGGGGCGCGTGCTCGAACTCGGTTCCGGCGGCAGCGGCCTGATGCTTCTGCGCGTCGGCCCGCATTGCCGGCAGTACTGCGCGACCGACGTGTCTGCGAACGCCCTGCGCGTCTTGCGGTCGAACTTGAAGAAGGTTGAACAGAAACTCCCCGAGGTCAGCTTCGTCAACCGCCCGGCCGATGACTTCAGCGCCGTCGAGGAGAACTCCTTCGACGCCGTGCTCATCGTCTCGGTCGCCCAGTACTTCCCCGGCATCGACTACCTGACGCGCGTGCTGGAAGGCGCGGTGAACGCAGTCGAGCCCGGGGGCTTCATCTTCCTCGGCGACGTGAGAAATTACGCGCTGCTGAAAGCCTTCCACGCCTCCGTGCAGTTGCACCGCGCGCCGCCCGCGCTGTCGGCCGCGAGGCTCGGCGAGCGCACGCAGGAGCAGTTGCTGCGCGAGAGGCAGTTGACGGTCGATCCGGCTTTCTTCCTCGCCTTGCAGCAGCGCCTGCCGAAGATTGGCCGCGTCGAAATCAAACTGCAAAGGGGCGAGCGTCACAACGAGCTGAACAAGTTTCGCTACGACGTAGTCCTACACGTCGGCGCGTCGGCCGCCCGGGAGGACGACGTGCTCCGGCTCGACTGGCAGAAGCAGCGGCTCACGCTCGAAGCCTTGCGCGAGACTCTGCGCCGAAGCCCTTCCGAGGCGCTGCGCATCACGCGCGTGCCCAACGCGAGGCTCGCGGCCGATGTCGAGGCCGCGCAGTTAATCTCGGCCAGCGCCGACTTCAAGGCGGTCGAAGACATACAGGCGGCCGTCCGTGAGCGCGTAAGCCGCGACGCCGTTGACCCCGAGGAGTTCTGGCGCCTCGCCGAAGAGTTGCCTTACCAAGTTGACATCACCTGGTCTGGCTCGGGCGAAGACGGCTGCTTCGACGCGCTCCTGACTCCCCACGGCGCGTCGCAGGCGCCCGCCGCCGCGCCCGCGCTCGACGAACGCGCCGTCGTCGCCAAGCCTTTAAGCGCGTTCGCCAACGACCCGCTGCAAAGCTTCTTCACGCGCCAGATCGTGCCGCAACTGCGCGGCTACCTGAAGGAGAGGCTGCCGGCGTACATGGTTCCGTCGGAGTTCGTCGTGCTCAGTGCGCTGCCGCTGACGGCGAGCGGCAAGATAAACCGCCGCGCGCTGCCGAAGCCGCTCGGGCTGCGCCCCGAATCCGACAGGGCCTACGTCATGCCGCGCAACGAGATCGAGCGGCAGATTGCCGACGTGTGGCGCGACCTGCTGCAACTTGACAAGGTCGGCATGGGAGACAACTTCTTTGACCTCGGCGGCCACTCCCTGCTCATCGTCACGATGCAGTCGCGGCTCAGAGAGATTTTCGGCGAAGTCCAACTCGTCAACCTCTTCAAGTACCCGACCATCAGCGCACTCGCCGAGTACATCAGCCGGCAGCAGTCGGGCGCGACGCCCGACGCGCAGGGTGAGGTCGCGCCCGAGCGGCGGCGCGAGGCGGCACGACTGACCCCGCCCGAGATCGCCGTCATCGGCATGTCGGGTCGCTTCCCGCGCGCGAAGACGCTCGAAGAGTTCTGGCATAACCTCCGCGACGGGGTCGAAGCCGTCACGCCTTTCTCCGACCTTGAGCTTGAGGGCGAGGGCGTCGATGCCGTCCTACTCAACGACCCCGGCTACATCAAGTCGGGCGTTATCCTCGACGACATCGAGCAGTTCGACGCGGCCTTCTTCGGCTTCAACCCGAGGGAAGCAGAGATGATGGACCCGCAGCACCGGGTCTTCCTTGAGTGTGCCTGGGAGGCCGTCGAGAACGCCGGCTATAATCCCGAGGCCGAGTCGCGCCCCGTCGGCGTCTACGCCGGGGCGACGCTCAACACCTACTTCACCAACAACATCCTCGCCAACCCCGAGGCCGCGAGGCAGGCACACGACCTGCAAACGCTCATCGGAAACGACCGCGACCACCTGCCCTCACTCACTTCGTACAAGTTGAACCTGAAGGGGCCGAGCCTCAACGTGCAGACCGCCTGCTCGACCTCGCTGGTCGCCATACACCTCGCCTGCCAGAGCCTTCTGAGCGGCGAGAGCGACATGGCACTGGCGGGAGGCGTCTCCATCAGCGTGCCGCAGAAGCAAGGGTACCGATACGAGCCGGGCGGCATTTACTCGCCCGACGGCCACTGCCGCGCCTTCGACGCGAAGGCCGAAGGCACCATCGGCGGCAGCGGCGTCGGCGTCGTCCTCCTCAAGCGCCTCGCCGACGCAATCGCCGACGGTGACACGATTCACGCCGTCATCAAAGGCTCGGCTATCAACAACGACGGCTCGCAGAAGGTCGGCTACACGGCCCCGAGCGTGGAGGGCGAGGCCCGCGTCATCGCGGCGGCGCAGAGCGTCGCCGGCATCAGCCCCGAGTCCGTTACTTACGTCGAGACGCACGGCACCGGCACGTCGCTCGGCGACCCAATCGAGATCGCCGCGCTCGCTGAAGCCTTCGGCGGCGGAAAGAATCGCTGCGCCATCGGCTCGGTCAAGACCAACATCGGCCACCTCGACGCGGCAGCCGGCGTCGCCGGGTTCATCAAGACCGTGCTCGCGCTCAAGCATCGGCAGTTGCCGCCGAGCCTGCACTTCGAGCGGCCGAATCCGAAGATAGATTTCGCGGCCACGCCCTTCCGCGTCAACACGGAGTTGACCGAGTGGAAGGCCGGCGATGCGCCGCGGCGTGCAGGCGTCAGCTCCTTCGGCATCGGCGGCACGAACGCGCACGTCGTGCTTGAAGAGGCGCCGCAGGTCGAGGCGTCCGAAGAGTTCAGGCCGTGGAAGCTGCTCGTGCTGTCGGCGCGCACGAAGTCGGCGGTTGAGGCGGCGGCGGCGAATCTCGCGCGCCATCTCGAAGCCAACCCCGAGGTTGATTTCGCCGACGTTGCCTACACGCTACAGGTCGGCCGCAAGACGTTCGGTCACCGCCGCGCCATCGTCTGCCGTGACGCGGCCGAGGCGTGCGAGGCGCTCCGCACGAGAAACCCGAAGAACGTCTTTGACCTTCACACGGAAGCGAAGCGCCGTTCGGCGGTCTTCATGTTCCCCGGACAGGGCGCGCAGTACGTCAACATGGGTCTTGAGCTTTACCGGCACGAACCCGTCTTCCGCGACGAGGTGGACGTGTGCGCGGAACTGCTCAAGCCGCACCTCGGCCTCGACCTGCGCGACATCATGTTCCCGCCCGCCAAGCGCGAGGCGGAAGCCACGCACAAGCTGACGCAAACGGCCATCGCGCAGCCCGCGCTCTTCGTCATCGAGTACGCGCTGGCGAAGCTTTGGATGAAGTGGGGCGTGCGGCCCGAGGCGATGGTCGGCCACAGCGTCGGTGAGTACGTGGCCGCGTGCCTCGCGGGCGTGATGACTGTACCGGACGCGCTGTCGCTGGTCGCGCTACGCGGGCGGCTGATGCAGGACTTGCCCGGCGGCGACATGCTGGTCGTGCCGCTTTCGCCGGAGCAGGTGCGGCCGCTGCTCGACGAGGAGCTTTGTCTGGCTTCGATCAACGGCCCTTCGATGTGCGTCGTCTCGGGCGCGGCCACGGCCGTGGCCGAGCTACAGCGCAAGCTCGACGGGCGGGGGCTTGAGTATCAAAAGCTGCACACCTCGCACGCCTTCCACTCGCACATGGTCGACCCGGCCATTGACCCGTTCGTCGAGGCGGTCAGCAAGCTCAGCCTGCGTGCGCCGAGCATTCCTTACCTCTCGAACGTCAGCGGCACCTGGATCGAGGCGTCCGAGGCGACCGACCCGCACTACTGGGCGAGACACATGCGGCAGACCGTGCGCTTCGCCGACTGCGTGCGCGAGCTTTTGCAGGAGCCGGAGCGCGTCTTCATAGAGGTC
The DNA here is from genome assembly GCA_032230645.1 of Acidobacteriota bacterium. Lineage (GTDB taxonomy): Bacteria > Acidobacteriota > Blastocatellia > Pyrinomonadales > Pyrinomonadaceae > QHXN01. Next base: position 6,002 of record JAVXWN010000156.1, read on the forward strand.
GGCCCCGGGCGCACGCTCAGCACGCTCGTCCAGCAACAGGCGAACGGGCACGGCGCGGGCCTCGTGGCGCAAGCCTCTCTGCGCCATCCCCGCGACACGAACTCTGACCTTGAGTTTCTGACCAAGACCTTGGGGCGTCTCTGGCTCGCCGGGGTGCAGATAGACTGGAAGGGATTCTACGAGAACGAACGCCGTCGCCGCGTCCCGCTGCCGACCTACCCGTTCGAGCGGCAGCGTTACTGGGTGGAACCCGTCAGGCGTCCGACGCCGCTCGAAGACGACTACTGGCCCGCGGAGAAGGCGAGCGGTGTGGCGGGCTTGTTCTACCTGCCTTCGTGGAAGCGCGCCGCTTGGCCGAAGGCGCGACGTAACGGCGACGCGGGCCGCGAGTCGAGCTGGCTCATCTTCCTCGGCAATGACGGCTTCGGCTCGGAGATGGCGCGGCAACTGAGGCGGGACGCGCGGGGCGAAGTCGTCACCGTCTCTGCGGGGAAGCAGTTCGCGCGGCTCGACGAGTTCGCCTACGCCATCGACGCGTCCGCCCCGGCCGACTACCGCGCGCTGTTTGAAGACATCAACGCGCGCGACTTGTCACCGCGGAGGGTTGTTTACCTGCGCGGACTCACTTCGGGCACGCCGCCGTTGTCGCCGGCAAGCGCGGCGGTCGAAAGGTTCAAAGACGCGAACTTCTACGGCCTACTCTTCATCGCGCAGGCACTGGCCGCGTCCGGCCTTGAGGCTCCGGTGCAACTCGCCGTGGTTTCAAACCACGCGCAGCGCGTCGTCGGTGACGAGCCGCTGTACCCCGAGAAGACGCTCGCCGACGGCCTCTGCAAAGTCATCACGCAGGAGCACCCGAACCTCGAATGCCGCACCATCGACGTGGCGCGGCCGGCCGAGGGGAGCGCGCAGGAGCGCAAGTTGATCGCGCGCCTCGTCGCCGAGTTCGCCGCGCCGCGCCGCGCCGCCACCGTCGCATACAGGGGCGAGCAGCGTTGGCTCCGCTCGTTCGAGCCGCTGGCCTTCGACGGCGCTGAAGGCGAAGGGGCGCGTCTGCGAGACGGCGGGGTCTACATGCTCACTGGCGGCTTCGGTGCCGTCGGCCACAGCGTCGCCTTGCATCTGGCGCGGACGAGGCGCGCGAAGCTCGTGCTGGTCGGGCGCTCGGCGCTACCCGCGAGGGAGACTTGGGCCGAGTGGCTTGCGATTCACGACGACGGCGACGGCTTAAGCCGCAGGATGCGACAGGTCGAGGCGCTTGAGGCGGCCGGTGCCGAGGTCGAAGTGCTTCAGGCGGACGCGGCCGACCTCGCGCAGATGCGTTACGCCGTCGCTCGGGCCGCGGAACGCTTCGGCGAAATCAACGGCGTGATTCACGCTGCGGTGGCGGCCAACCGCGATGTCGTCGTCAGCGTCGAGGAGTCCGACCGCGTTTCGTGTGAGCGGAACTTCCGCCCCAAGGTTGACGCGCTCTACGTGCTCGAAGAAGTCCTCGGCGAGAGAGAGCTTGATTTCTGTCTCCTGTTCTCGTCGGTGGCCTCAGCCCTCGGTGGGCTAGGCTTCGGCAGTTACGCCGCGGCCAACGTCTTCATGGACGCCTTCGCCTGCCAGCACAACCAGACGCACAGCACGCCTTGGATGAGCGTGAACTGGGACGGTTGGACGTTTGAAGGCGAGTCAGCGCCTTCGGCGAACGCGGCCGCGGGCGGGCGGATGATCCGGGCGGAAGAAGGCGTCGAAGCCTTCGAGCGTCTACTGCTCGTGGAAGCCGAGCCGCAGGTCGTCATCGCCGCCGACCTTACGGCGAGGCTCAGGCGCTACGTCGCGTCCGAAACGCACGCCGCCGCGCAGATGCACGACGCCGAAGCCGTTTCGCTGCACCCGAGGCCGGAGTTGGACGGCGACTATGTCGCGCCGAGGAACGAAGCGGAAGAGTTGCTGGCTGGCATCTGGCAGGAACTACTCGGCATCGACCGCGTCGGCATCCACGACAACTTCTTCGACCTGGGCGGCCACTCGCTGCTCGCCATGCGCGTCAACACGCGCCTGCGCGAACTCTTCCAGGTGAACATCCCTCTACAGAGAATCTTCACCTCGCCCACCGTGGCCGAGTTGACCGAGGTGGTGTTTGAAAGTCTGGTGGAGCGGGAAGACGGCGCGAGCGTCGCACACCTGTTGGAACAGATGGGGGAACTCGGGGAAGAGATATCAGCCCCGACGCCAGAGGCCGGCGGGCCGGAACCACAGGACTGACGGCGGGCCGCGGCAAGCGCAACCGCGACTAAGTTTCTCCGGCGCGTGCGGGTTGACGCGCCGGCCGGCGGCGGAGAGTTGAAGCTCCGCCGCACACGCAAGGCGAGGAACACAAAATGTATAAAATCGTCCTCATTAATATGCCGTTCGGCTCCCTGAGCCTGCCCTCGATAGGTCTGACGCAGATCAAGTCTGTGCTCGACGCGTCGTTCAAAGGACAGGTGGAGACCGAAGTCCGCTATCTCAGCCACGACTTCGCACACTACCTCGGGCTCGACCTCTACACGGCCATCGCGGGCTCGATGGAGCACCACAACTCCGGGATGGGAGACTGGCTCTTCCGTCAGGCCGCCTTCCCCTCCGCAGACGACAACGCGGACGATTACTTCGGCCGCTACTACCCGTACCCGACGAAGGAGGTCGCCGCCTTCAAGAGCACCATTCAGGAGAAGCGTGCGGGCCTGAACGACTTCCTCGACGAGTTGGTCACGCGCCACGCGCTGGATCAGGCGCAGATGGTCGGCTTCACCTCGATGTTCATGCAGAACGTCGCCTCCTTTGCGATGGCGCGCAAGGTCAAGGAGCGCAGCCCCGGCGTGCTGGCCGTGATGGGCGGTGCGAACTGCGAATTCCCGATGGGGCAGGAGATCGTCCGCCACGTCGAACATCTCGACTACGTCTTCTCCGGGCCGGGGCTGAAGAGCTTCCCGGCGTTCGTGCGCACGCGGCTTGAGCATGACGAAGAGGCGGCGGGCCGCATCAGCGGCGTCTTCTCGCGCGCCACCCCCGACACGCGGCAGGCGCCGCCCAACCCGCACCAGCCTTCCGCCGCCGGCGCGCCCTTGAGCCAAGCCCCCGTGACGCTCGGCCGCACCGCAACGGCCGTCGCGACGCTGCCCGTCTTAAGCGCGCCGGCAGCCGTCGGCACGTACGGCGAGGAGTTGGACATCAACCACGAAGTCCCGCTCGACTACGACGCTTTCCTCGACGCGCTCGAAGGCAACTTCCCGAACAAGCAGGTCGAGCCGGTGCTCCTCTTCGAGACCTCGCGCGGCTGCTGGTGGGGCGAGAAGGCGCACTGCACTTTCTGCGGCCTGAACGGGGCGTCGATGAACTACCGTGCGATGGAGGTGGACAAGGCTTTCAAGCTCTTTAAAGACCTGTTCGAGTACTCCGACCGCTGCGTCCGCTACAACTGCGTGGACAACATCATGGCGAAGAACTACCTGACGGAAGTCTTCCCGCATCTCGACACCCCGCAGCACGTACACATGTTCTACGAGGTGAAGGCCGACCTCTCGCAGGAGGACTTGCAGGCGCTCTCGCGGGCGCGCGTCAAGATTATTCAGCCGGGCGTCGAATCACTGGCGACCTCGACGCTGAAGTTGATGAAGAAGGGCACGTCGGCCTTCCAGAACGTGATGCTGCTGAAGAACTGCCTCATCTATGATGTCTGCCCGGAGTGGAATCTGCTCGTCGGGTTCCCCGGCGAGGGCGACGAGGTCTATCAGAAGTACGTCAAAGACCTGCCGCTGCTTATGCACCTGCCGCCACCCTCCGGCGTCTTCCCCGTGCGCTTCGACCGCTACAGCCCTTACTTCGTCAAGGCCAAAGAGTACGAGCTAGACCTTCACCCCGTCGATTTCTACGAGCTGACTTACCCCTTCGACAAGGAGTCGCTCGGCAACCTCGCCTACTACTTCGCTGACGGCAACCTCAGGGCGAAGTACTTCCTGACGGTGCTCAAGTGGATCGGCAAGGTGCGCGAGAAGCATAGCGTGTGGTCCAAACGCTGGCACGAAGAGGGCGCCGAGTACCCGCAACTCTTCCTCAAGCGCGAGGGCGACGCCAACCTCGTGCACGACACCCGCCCGGGCGAACTCGTTGAGCACGTCCTGAGCGACGTGTCGGTCAAGATTCTCGAACTCATGTCGAAGCCGCAGCGGTTGAGCAACCTGAACGCCGAGTTCGGCCACCTCCCCGGCTTCGACGCCGAGGCGGAGGTGGCGCTGTTGCAGGAGAAGGGGCTGCTGTTTCAGGAGCACGACCGATATTTAAGCCTCGTGCTGCCGCGCGAACTGCCGAGGCTGAGCTTTACGCCGTGAGACGGCTCGCGACGGCGCACGGGCGGTTGCGTCGGGCGATGTCGTCTGAGTACGGCGAGCCCTCCGCCATCTCCTGACAGAAGAGTTTTCATCAACCGCGGAGGCTGGCGCCACGCCGCCGAAGAAGTCTGTGACGAACCGGGTTAACGTTATGACCACCCTCGCCGAACGCCTCGCCGGCCTCTCGCCGGAGCAGAAGGCCAAGTTCATCATGAACCTCAAGAGGGCGCCCGCGACCGACAACGACCGGGGACAGCTCAGACCGCGCGCCACGGGGTCGAACACCTCGCCGCTCTCCTTCGCGCAGCAGCGTCTGTGGGTGCTCGATCAGGTCAACCCCCGTGACCCGGCCTACAACATGGTCGTCGCCCTGCGTCTCGAGGGCGCGCTCGATGCGGGCGCGCTCGAACGAAGCCTCAACGACCTCGTCCGCCGCCACGAGGTGCTACGCACGACCTTCGGCGAGGTTGATGACCAGCCGGTGCAGCTCATCAGCCCGGTTCTTCGACTGGGCGTGGAGATGCTCGACGTGCGACACACCCCGGCCAACGGACGTGAGGCCGAAGCGCGGCGGCTCGTGAGCGAACAGGAGCGGCGACCGTTCGACCTCGGGCGCGGCCCGCTTCTGCGTTGCGCGCTCATACGGCTCGGCGAGAAGGAGCACGTGCTCGTCCTGACCATGCACCACATCATCAGCGACGGCTGGTCAATCGGCATCATCATCCGCGAGCTGATGGCGTTCTACGGGGCGGCGACGCGCAACGCCCCCGCCGGGCTGCCCCCGCTGCCGGTTCAGTACGCGGACTTCGCGCAGTGGCAGCGGCAGTGGTTGCAGGGCGCGGAGCTTGAGAGGCAGCTCGCCTTCTGGACAGGGCAGTTGAAGGGCGCGCCGTCGCGGCTCGAACTGCCCACCGACTACGCGCGGCCGGAAGTGCAGAGCTTCCGGGGGGCGGCCGAAGAGTTCCTGCTGCCGAAGGAGGAGGCCGAGGCGCTGAAGAGGTTAGGGCGGGCGGAGGACGCGACCCTCTTTATGACTCTCCTCGCGGCCTTCAAGGTGCTGCTCCACCACCTGAGCGGCTCCGAAGACATCCTCGTCGGCTCCGACATCGCCAACCGGAACCCGGTTCAGACCGAGCCGCTGATAGGCTTCTTCGTCAACCAACTCGTGATGCGCACGAGACTCCACGGGAACCCGACGTTTCTGGAAATCCTGCGGCGCGTCAGGGGCTCGGTGCTGCGCGTCTTCGACCATCAAGACCTGCCCTTTCAGCGCGTGGTTGACGCCCTGCGCCTTGAGAGAGACCTGAGCCGCAACCCTCTCTTCCAAGTGATGTTCGCCTTCCAGAACATCCCCGCGCCGTCGCTCGAAAGCCGCGAGCTTGCGTTGAGCGGGTTCGACTACGAGATCGGCTCGACCGTTTTCGACATAAGCCTTCTGGCCGCAGAGGGCGCGGCGGGCCTGCAAGTCTTCATGCGTTACAGCACCGACCTCTTCACGTCGCAGACCATCCAGCGGATGTTCGACCGGCTGAAGACGACCGTTCGTCAGGTGACGGCGAACCCCGAGGTGACGCTCGGCGAGTTGCGCGACGTGCTGGCCGAGGCCGATAGGCGAGAGGAAGAGCTTACGCGCCGGGAGCGCAAGAGCTTCAACACCAACAGACTTGAGAGCATCAGGCGCAAACGCGCGCCTCGAAGCTTAGCCGACGAAAGGTGAGGTCGAAGCAACGATGATTACGAACACCCTGAACGAGACCGACCCCTCGCTCGCGCCCGCGTCGGTCAGGGCGCAACCACTGCCCGGCGGCGACGGCCTGCCACTCGTCGTCATGCCCGCCGACAAGGTTGACCTCATCGGCTGGGCGGCCGGGCACAGGGACTTCATCGAGACGAGCCTGGCGAAACACGGCGCGCTCCTCTTCCGCGGCTTCGGCCTGCGCGAGGCTGAAGAGTTCGAGCGGTTCATCGAGGCGCTCTCGGGCGAGGCGCTCGAATACCGCGAGCGTTCGTCGCCGCGCCATTCAGTCAAGGGACGCATCTACACCTCGACCGACCACCCGCCGCATCAGAGCATCTTCCCGCACAACGAGCAGTCGTATAACTCCACCTTCCCGATGAAGATCAGCTTCTTCTGCCACACGCCCGCGACGCAGGGCGGCGAGACGCCAATCGGCGACACGCGCAAAGTGTTTCAGCGCCTCGACCCGCGCCTCAGGGAACGGTTTGTCGAGAAGAAATACATGTACGTGCGTAACTACGGCAACGGGCTAGGGCTCACGTGGGAGGACGTTTTCCAGACCTCGGACAAGGCCGTGGTGGAGGGCTACTGCCGTAAGTCAGACATCAAGTTCGAGTGGACGGGCGACGGCCTGCGGACGCGCCAGGTGCGCCCGGCCGTCGCCACGCACCCGCGCACGGGCGAGTGGGTCTGGTTCAACCACGCGACCTTCTTCCACGTCTCGACGCTTGAGCCGAGGTTGCGTGACGCGCTGCTCGAAATATTCGGCGAGGAGGACTTGCCGAACAACACCTACTACGGCGACGGCTCGCCCATCGAGCCGTCGGTGCTCGACGAACTGCGCGCGGCCTATCAGGAGGAGATGGTCAGTTTCCACTGGCAGCAGGGCGACGTGCTGCTTTTGGACAACATGCTGACGGCGCACGCGCGGCAGCCGTTCGCGGGGTCGCGCAAGATTCTCACCGCCATGTCCGAGCTTTGCAGTTGGCAGACACTCTAACCCGTCGGAGCCGTTCACGGAGACGCACACGATGCAGATGGAAAAAGACATAGCCAGCGGCCTTCGACTCTCGCCACAGCAGGAGCGCCTGTGGGCCATCCGGCAAGGCGACGACCAACCGCACTACCGCGTGCAGGCCGCCGTGCGCATCGACGGCGCGGTCGAGCCGGAGAGGTTGAGCGAGGCCGTCCGGCTCGTCGTCGCCCGACACGAAATTCTCCGCACCACTTACGACGCTGACGGCTCGGCGCGTCTCGCTCCCGCGACGGACGCGGCGCGCGCCTTCACGCTCGAACAGCACGAACTGAGTGGCCTCAGCGCGCGCGAGCAGGAGGAAGAGGTTGCCACACTGTTGGCGCACGAGATGCGGCGCCCCTTCGATCTGCGACGAGGGCCACTCGTGCGCCTCAGCCTGCTCAGACGGACGGCTTCGTCGAGCATGCTTCTCGTCAGTATGCCCGCGCTGTGCGCAGACGTTGCCGCCCTGAAGAACTTCGTGCGGGAGATGAGCGAGCAGTACGCGCAATCGACGGCGGAGGAAGATGACCCGGAGCCAATGCAGTACGCCGACTTCTCCGAGTGGCAGGCCGAGTTAATCGGGAGTGAAGATGCGCGCAGGGAGAGCGAGTACTGGCGCAGGCAGATGAAGGCCGCGAAGCTGTCCGCCAAACTGCCTTATGAAAAATCGCGCGCCACGAACGAAGCCTTCACGCCGGAGTCGCACCGCGCGGAGTTGTCGCCTCAAATCGCGGCCGAGGTCGAAGCCTTTGCCGCACGCTGTCAGGTTCCCGCCTCCGTCCTCATGTTGGCGTGCTGGCAGGTATTGCTTCGCCGCTTGACGGGGCAGACGGATTTGGTCGTCGGGACGGCCTTCGACGGGCGCAATTACGACGAGTTTAAATCCGCCCTCGGCACCTTCACGAAGTATCTGCCGGTCGGCGAGAGCGCCGCCGCGCGCGCGAGTTTCCGCGACTACCTGAAGCAACTCAACGAGGCGGTCGGCAGCGCCTCGGGAATGCAGGAGTACTTTAGCTGGCCGTACCTCTGCAAAGACGGGCGCGAGTTTAAGCCTGCGGACTTCTTCCCCTTCGTCTTCGATTTTGAAGACCTCGGCACCGCTTATTCTCACGCCGCGAATCTGTCGTTCTCCATCGAGAGATGCTACGCGTGCCTCGACCGTTACAAACTCAGGCTCGCGTGCGCGCGGACGGCGAGTGGTTTGACGGCGGAGTTGCACTACGACGCGGCCCTGTTCCGTCGGGAGGACGTGGAGCGCCTGTCGAGGGAGTTTCAAACGCTGCTCTGCGACGCCCTCGCCAGACCCGAAGCCGACCTCGACACGCTGAACATCCTGAGCGACGTTGATAGGAGTCGGCTGCTCTTCGAACTCAACTCCACGAAGAGTGACTACCCCGCGCAGACGCCCGTTCATCAGTTGTTCGAGGCGCAGGCCGAACGCACGCCCGACAACATCGCACTCGTATACGAAGGCGCGCAACTAAGCTACCGCGAGTTGAACTCGCGCGCCAACCAACTCGCCCGCCACCTGCAAACGCTCGGCGTCGGCCCGGAAGTCTTCGTCGGCTTGTGCATGGAGCGTTCGCTAGAGATGGTGGTCGGGCTGCTCGGCATCCTCAAGGCGGGCGGCGCTTACGTCCCGCTCGACCCTTCATACCCGATGGAGCGCCTCGCCTTCATGCTGGAGGATGCGGGCGTCTCCCTCGTGCTCACGCAGGACAGGCTCGTCGAGAACCTGCCGGCACGCTCAGCGAAGGCGTTCCGCCTCGACGCCGACGCCCATCTCCTCGCCTCTTACGACGAGACGAATCCGAGCGCCGCAGTCGGGCCCGGCAACCTGATGTACGTGATTTACACGTCGGGCTCGACCGGAAAGTCGAAGGGCGTGATGGTGACGCACCAATCGGCCTGCAACCGCCTTTGGTGGAGTCAGACGGCATACCCGCTCGACGCGGAAGACCGCGTGATGCAGATAGCCTCCGTCAGCTTCGACTTCTCGGTCTGGGAAATCTTCGGGCCGCTGATAGCCGGGGCGCAGGTCGTGCTAGCGCGGCCCGGCGGACATCAGGACAGCGGCTATCTCGTCAGCGCCATACGGGAACGCGACGTGACGACCATCCACTTCGTTCCCTCTATGCTGCAAGTGCTTTTGGGCGAGCCGGGAGTCGAAGAACTCAACAGCCTGAAGCGCGTCTTTTGCGGCGGCGAGGCGCTGCCGACGCCTTTAGCCGAACGCTTCCGTCAACTGCTCGGCGCGCAGTTGTACAACCAGTACGGCCCGACGGAGACGACCGTAGACGTAACCTTCCTTTTGTGCCCGGCAGAGAACGAACGGCCCACCATCCCCATCGGCCGGCCCATCGCCAACACGCAGGCTTACGTCCTCGACCAACGGCTTGAGCCGCTGCCCATCGGGCAAATCGGCGAGCTTTACATCGGCGGCGATAACCTCGCGCGCGGCTACCTGCGTCGGTCGGCACTCACCGCCGAAAAGTTCATCCCGAATCCCTTCTCGGACGAACCCGGCGCGCGCCTCTACCGCACGGGCGACCTTGCACAGTACCTCACCGGCGGCGAGATAGAGTTCGCCGGGCGCGTAGACAATCAAGTCAAACTACGCGGCGTACGCCTCGAACCGGGCGAGGTCGAGTCCGTGCTCCGTCAGCACCCGGCGGTGGCCGACGCCGTCGCAAACGTGCTGGAAGACGCGCAGGGTCACAAGCGGCTCATCGCCTACACGGTGACGAAGCCGCAACACGCCTCCCCCTCGCTCGAAGAATGGCGCACATACGTCGAAGAGATACTGCCGGAGTACATGATCCCTTCGGCCTTCATCGCTCTCGACGCGCTGCCGCTCACGCCCAACGGCAAGCTCGACCGCCGCGCGCTGCCGCCGCCGGACGACGCGCGCCCATCCGACGGCACCCGATACGACGAGCCGCGCACACCCGTCGAGCAGGCGCTCGTAGAGATTTGGGCGCAGGTGCTCGGCGTCAGCAGGGTCGGCATCCACGACAACTTTTTCGGACTGGGCGGCGACTCGATTCTCTCTATTCAGATTATCTCGCGCGCGAACCGGGGCGGGCTGCGCCTGACTCCCCGACAGATGTTCCTTCATCAGACCGTCGCGCAACTTGCGGCCGTCGTCGGGACGACAGCGTCGGCGAAAGTCGAGCACGGCGCGGTGACGGGCGAGGCGCCGCTGACTCCGATTCAGCGACTCTTCTTCGAGTCTGCGACGGCCGACCCGCACCACTTCAACCAGGCGATGATGCTCAAGGTCAAGGCGGGCACGGACGCGGCGACGTTGCGGCAGTCGCTTCAACACCTGCTCCGGCATCACGACGCGTTGCGGCTGCGCTACCACCATGAGGCGGAGGGCTGGCGGCAATTCAACGCCGCCGCGGAGAC
>JAVXWN010000249.1:0-3049 GCA_032230645.1 Acidobacteriota bacterium
CTAAGGGGTTTCATCTCTTTCGACCAAAGAGGCAAGCAGGAGACTTCGGCTTCGGGGAAACACTCGAAGAGACGGTTTGGGCAACGGCCCGGCAGACGCCACTTCGACAGCCGAGATTGTAACCCACACCGGCCGGGATGCAACGCGCAAACGCGACGGGCGCATTGTGGTTTGGCAAACGCGACGCACACATCGTGGTTTGTCGGCTGCGGCGCGTTGCAAGCTGTTCCCGTCAACCTCGTTCGGTTTCGATGAAACTTTCGCCGACCCTCTTGAGGTTGACTTCGTCGCGGCGTGCGGCCAAACTCTCGACTGCTCCCACTTCTCTTCCAAAGCGAGGCATAAACCGACGATGAACAGACGCTTCTTCTCTCTCTTCGCGCTCGCCGCCCTGCTCTCATGCGCGGGAGCGTGCGCGACCGTCCCGCCAGCGAACCAATCGGCCGCGACGACTCCGACGCCTACGACCGCCGCGCCCGGACTCCCCGTGGAACTCAAACCCGCGCTCGACTCGCTCAGCGCGGACGACCTCCTGCGTCACATCAAGACGCTCTCCTCGGACGAGTTCGAGGGGCGCGGCCCCGGCACGCGCGGCGAGGAGCTTTCGGTCAAGTACATCACCGAGCAGTACCAGCGCATCGGCCTCAAGCCCGGCAACCCCGACGGCACATACGTCCAGAAAGTTCCGCTCGCGGGCTTTCGCGCCGAGCCCGAAGCCGCGTTCAAGGTCGGCGACAAGGAGATGAAGCTTGAGAACCTCAAGGACTACGTCGCCGTCTCGCGCCGCTACCAGCCGCAGGTAGACGTGAATGACTCGGACATGGTCTTCGTCGGTTACGGTGTCGAAGCGCCCGAGTACGGGTGGGACGATTACAAGGGCGTGGACGTGAAGGGCAAGACCATCGTCATGCTCGTCAACGACCCGGCCGTGCCTGACCCGAGCGATCCTTCAAAGCTCGACCCGAACACCTTCAAGGGCAATGCCATGACCTACTACGGTCGTTGGACGTACAAGTACGAAGAGGCTTCGCGCAAGGAAGCGGCCGCCGCCATCATCGTCCACGAGGAGGGCCCCGCCGGGTATCCCTTCGAGGTCGTCTCGGGCAGTTGGGGACGCGAGAACTTCGACATCCAGTCGCCCGACAAGAACGCGGGGCGCGTCGGCGTCGAGTCGTGGATAACCTTAGACCGCGCGAAGGAGTTGTTCGCCGCCTCGGGTCAGGACTTCGACGCATTGAAGAAGGCGGCCATCACAAAGGACTTCAAGCCCGTCGCGCTCAACGCGAAGGCAACCTTCCACATCAAGAACACGCTACGCACCATTGACTCGCAGAACGTCATCGCGAAGCTCGAAGGCTCAGACCCGACGTTGAAGAACGAATACGTCGTCTACACCGCGCACTGGGATCATCTGGGCAAGGACGACAAGGCGCAGGGCGACCAGATTTTCAACGGCGCGATTGATAACGCCTCGGGCGTCGCCACCGTCTTAGAGATTGCCGAGGCGTTCACTAAACTTTCCGCCCCGCCCAAACGCTCCGTCATCTTCATCGCCGTGACGGGCGAAGAGAAGGGCTTGCTCGGCGCGAAGTATTACGCGGAGCACCCGCTCTACCCCTTAGCGAAGACGCTCGCGAACATCAACATTGACGGCGTCAACCAGTGGGGACGCACAAGCGACTTCACGATCATCGGTCTCGGCAACTCGACGCTCGACGACCTCGCGACCGAGGTGGCCGCGATGCAGGGGCGCACCATCTCGCCCGACCCCGACCCCGGCAAGGGCTACTTCTATCGCTCCGACCACTTCGAGTTCGCAAAGCAGGGCGTGCCCGCGCTCGACCCCGGCGAGCCGACCAGTTACATCGGCAAGCCGCCCGAGTACGGCAAGCAGAAGCGCGACGAGTACACCGAGCACGACTATCACAAGCCTTCGGATGAGGTGAAGCCCGACTGGGATTTGTCCGGCGCGGTCGAAGACGCGCAGCTTCTCTTCACCGTCGGCTACAAGGTGTTGCAGGGCGACAAGTATCCGGAGTGGAAGCCCGGCACCGAGTTCAAGGCTCAGCGCGACAAGTCGCTCAATAGCACGACAACCGGCACACCGCAGTAGTTTTTTAGCAACGTTGAGAGCAGTGCGGCTCGCATTTCACCACCGCAGCCACAGAGAGCACAGAGGTTGCGCGGAGAAGGAACTAAAGATTTGAAATTTCAAATCTCACATCCCATCTTCCTCTGTGCCCGCGGTGGTGAATCGCCCTTCCGCCTACAACTCAACCGCGTTCGCTTAAGCAGCAGGAGCATTATGTACTTCGTAAAGCGAATCATCATCGCGCTTCTACTCTCTGCCGCGTGCTTCTCTGCGGCGAGCGCGCAGCAGCCTCAAGAGGAGCAGAGACCCGAGGCGCTCGTCGTAACGCCAGAGGCGCGGACGAAGCAGGAGCCGCCGCCCTCGAAGAAGAACGCGCGCCCCGAAGGCGAGGCGTCCGCGCCCGCCGAGCCCTTCGACAAGGCGACCGGCGCGCAGATGACGGGGCAGTGCGTCACGCTCGACACCGAGGCGGGCGAGATCGTCGTCGAGATACTCGGCGAGGCCGCGCCCGAGTCCGCGCGCAACTTCCTCAACCTCGCCGCCACCGGAGCCTTCGACACCACGACCTTCAGTCGCGTCGTCAAGGACTTCATCATTCAGGGCGGCAACATCGCGACGCGCGAGAAGTTGACGCCCGAGTTGCTGCGCCGCGCCGCGCGCCACGTCCCCGACGAGCCGAACGCCATCAAGCACGTGCGCGGCATCGTCTCGCTCGCACGCCCCACGGAGCCGGACAGCGCCACCTCGCACTTCTTCATTCTCGTCTCGGAGGCTCCGCACCTCGACGGCACCTTCGCCGCCTTCGGTCGCGTCGCCTCGGGGATGGACGTGGTTGATAAGATTGCCGCCGCCGAACTCGACGGCGAGAAGCCGAAGAACCCCGTCCGCATCAAACGCGCCACGGTCGCGCACTGCGCCGCGCCCCTGCCTTGAAGAGTCTCGAAAGCAGGAAGAGGG
>JAVXWN010000004.1:0-19698 GCA_032230645.1 Acidobacteriota bacterium
AGAGGGTTGATGAAAGTCACGCCGACTTTCATCAACCCTCTTCCTGCTTTCGGCTTCGGCCCTTACCTTCTAAGGCCGCGCAAGCACGGCGCTCATAAAGTGACTCGGGGTCGTCTCTCGCGAGAGACGACCCCGAGTTTTTAGCTTGTGCTTACTTGACGAGGCTGACGCTCTTCGTCAGCGGGTTAGCCGTGAAGCGCAGCAGCGAGGTCACGCCCGGAAGCTGTGCGCTCGTCGTGCCGTTCTGCGAGGCAGGCGCGATGGCCGATGTGCTGCCGCCCGATGCGCCCGAAGCGCGCCGGTATGCCGTCACCTGCACGTCGAAGCTGAACATCTCGGCGCGCGGGTCGTTGAAGCGCAAGCTTCGCGCCGCGCTCGTCTCGCCCGGCGTGAACTCCTGATCGGAGCCCAACTGGTTCGAGTAGTTGTAAGCGGCGGGCGAGGCTGCACTGCCCGCGCCGCCGTTGTCCGCGTTCGCCGCCGTCACGGTGCCGGAGGTCGAGCTGATGCGCACGACGCGCAGCTCGACGTAGGGCACGTAACTTTCGGCGGCCTTGTTCGTCATCGTCAGGTCGAGTTGGAAGATGCTGCCCGCGAACGTGACGTTCGACATCGCCGTCTGCACCGCGCTCGTGATGTCAACAAGCGTTCGGTGGTCAATCAAAACCGACTGCACGTTGCTCGGGTCGCTGACGTATGTGCCTATCTGTCCGGGGTAGAGCGAGCGCAGGCGATACTGGAGCGCGCCGTCGGGCTGAGCGTTGAGCGCGATGGTCGTCGTGCCCGCCGGGACGCTGGCAATCACCTGCCAGTTCTGCCCGTTGTCGGCGGAGCGCTCAACCTCGAAGCCGCGCTCGCTGCCCGTCGTTGCGCCCCAGTAGAGCGAGAACGCGCCGTCGAAATCCACCGCGCGATTCTGCGCGTCGCGGAACTCGCCGGGGATGGTGCCGAGCGTCGCGGGCTCAGACGAGCCGCCCGTCAGTTGCGTGCTGGTGATGATGAAGTCTGTCTGCGCGTTGGCGAAGCCGATGACTCGATAGGTGTATGTGCCGGGGCGCGAGACGCGGACGCTGACGAACTCGGGGCCGCCCGCGTTGGCCGATTTGGCAATCTCGTTGCCGTCGGGGTCTAAGAGCGAGAGGTCGAGATCGTGGAAGACGCCCGCGACGATCTGCGGAAAGTCGAGACGACCATCAACCTTGAAGGTGTCTTGCTTCACCTCAAACGGCACATCAACATATGTGACGCCGGGGGCGAGTTGCAGCGCGCCGTCGCCCGCCGTCACCGTGCCCGTCAACGTCTCGACCGAGCCGACCTGATTGGCGGGCACGCTCATGACGGGCTTCAGGTAGAAGGGCATGCGCAGGGATTCGCCGTCGGCGCTCGAAGCCGTCACGTACCACTGCATCTGTATCGGCTCGGGCAGGCTGCGAATCAGGTCGCCGTCAACAGTCGCGCCGACCGTAAACGTCGCGTCGCCGTAGGCCGGAACCGTCACGCTCGTCTGCCCGAGCGAGGTGCTGATTCCGGCGCGCTGCGTGTCGCGATTGTTGGCAAGCGAGAGATTGTATGTGCGCTGCTGACCCGACACGTCGTGAATGGTGACGGGCACGCTTTCGGTATGCGTCGTGCGGCTGTTGATGACGGGCACTTCGCCGAACGAGTGGCTGCCGAGTATCGAAGGCTCAACGATGCCGTCGCCCGCGACGCCCATCAAAGCCTTCGCGTTGACCGCGTGCCACACGTCAACGAGTCCGCCGCCCTGCGCGTTGATGGAATCCGCGGAGCCGTCCGTCTTGGGCGTGCCGTCGGCCGCGCGCAGGTTCGTCGCCGTGTTGATGAGCGCGGTGCGAACCATGTCGGGCGTCCAGTCGAGATGCGCCTGCTTGATGATGGCCGACGCTCCCGTGACGTGCGGGCCCGAGAAGGAGGTGCCCGAGGCCGCGACGTAGCCGGTCGGGTCGAACATCGTCGCCGTGTTCGCTTCGGGGCCTCCGACGCGCACGGTGGCCGAGAGGATGTCTACGCCCGGCGCGGTCACGTCGGGCTTAATCTGACCGTAGCCCGCGACCGGGCCGCGTGAACTGAAGTCGGCCATGTCGGCCGAGAAGATTTTCGCCGCGTTGACTCTCAACTTCTTCGCCGAGACCGCGCCCTGCGTGTCGGAGCCGATGATGGAGACGAGGTACTCGCCGTTGCGGCGCGACATGCCGAGCACGGGAATGGTCGCCTTGCGCACGGTGGCGGTTGAAAGCTCCGCGTCCGGGTCGGGGTCGTTGTTGATGAAGATGACGGCGGCCGCGCCCTTCGCGACGGCGTTGTAGGTCTTGGTCTGGAAGAGACCCGTGCCGAGGCTTCCCACGGCGGGAAGCTCGGGCGTGTTGACGGTCGAGCCGCGTGCGATGAGCGCGATGCGCCCGCTCACCGAGTCGGGCACTTGGTCAATCGTCTCGGCGAGTCCGCAGTAGACGTAGTTGTTGACGAGGTCGCTATCGACGGGCGCTGCACCCTGAAGCAGCATGGCCTTCATCCCCGTGCGGCTTCCGTCAACCACATCGGCCGTGTTGACGCCGCCGCCGGGGTCTGTGTTCGCGCCGACCGAGATGACGCGTCGGCCAACCGAAGGCGCACCCACCGTGCCCTCAGCCGGGCCGTCGTTACCGGCAGAGGCGACGACGATGGTTCCCATCAACGTCGCGTTGTCGGAGGCGACGGCTTCGGGGTCGTCGGGCGTGCCCGCGCCGCCCAAGCTCATGTTGATGACATTGGCGACGGGCTTCTGAAGATTGTTGAGAGTGCGCGGGCTAACCGCGTCTTCAATCGCGAGGATGGTCGAGGAGTTGACGCATGAGCCGACATCGGCGCAGACCTTGTAGCCCATCAAGCGTGCCTGCGGCGCGACGCCGTGAACGCGCTTGTCGTCGGCTGTGCCCGGCAGGCCGTCCGCGCCGGGCGCGAAGCCCAGATAGCCCGCGGCGTCAGCCGAAGAGTGCGTGCCGTGGCCGAAGCCGTCCGGCAAGCCCCCGGTGAAGGTCAGGTAGTAGATAATCTTCTTGTTGAAGTTGCCGTTGGGCGGCGCGATGCCGAGACGCGGAGGCGTCGCGTCGCCGCCGAACATCTCGTGCGACCAGTCCATGCCGGTGTCGAGCACGGCGATGTTGATGCCTTGTCCCTCGTAGCCTTCGCGCAGGTCGTCGAACGGCGTCAACTCCTCGACCTTGCCGTAAGCCTTCGGCGCGTTGATGTACTTCACGCTCTGGTCGAGCGCGAGGCGGTGAACGCCGTTGTAGTGGACGGCCTTGACCTGCGGCATCGCCTTGATGGTCGCGATTGCGGAGGACGGAACACTCATCGTCACGCCGTTGTAGACGAGCGAGAAGCGGACGGGAAAGGTCGCCGCCGTCCGTCCCGTGAAGTCGGGAATAGAGACGGTCTCGGCGGTGTAGGAGACGCCGCGCGAGCCGAGCGCAGCGAGGAACTGATCCTGCTTCGCCGTGAGCGATGAACGGTACGCCTGCAAGTCGTCTTCCGTCACTTTGCGTCCGGCCTTCTCGGCCTTCGCCTTGTAGAGTGCGCCGGGGTCGTCCTTCAACTCTACGATGACTGAGACGGGAGCCGCTGCCGCCGCGCCCGCCGTGCCGCGCCACATAACTGCGCTCGAAGCAGCCGCCGCAGTCAGCAACATCACCGCGAAGAATCTCATCAACCTTCTCGACATGACGTTCTCTCCTGATGTGAAACTAAAAGTTCAAAAACTCGCGAGGGTTTGTGTGCGCCGGTTTACGTGACGGAGAGTAGCGTTCGAGGATTGAGCGAAACTTGAGCGGGCGAATATTTTTTTCGCGACGAATGCGGAGGCGATTTTTCAACAGCTTAAGGTCGCTTGAGGAAACCTTGAGGCAGTGTGGAATGAATGCTTGAAGTTTTTCGGATGGACGACGGCGTGTTACGTCGGCTCACAAGCAGAGTCGGTAACAGGACGCAGAAGGGCCGACCGAAGATGCCGCGGCCCTTCAGTTCGCCGTCGTGCGTCCTGTTACCGACTTAACTATTCGCCGAACATCTCGCCGAAGAGTTTGACCATCGAGGGGACGAACTCGGCGCGCTTGACCGCACGCGAGGGCTCGAAGCGCGGCCCCGGCATGGCGACGAACTGCCCCGGAGCTATCTGTCGAACTTCGGCCGGGAAGGCTTGCATCAGCCCGTGGTCTATCGCGATCTGCACATAGCCGCGCAGCGCCGAAGGTATCTCTGCGTTGTCGGTCAGAGGCTTGCCCGCGGTCGTCACGGTCGTGCCCGCGAGCGCCTTTGCATCCTTGTCCATGCGGAGCGCGCGCACCAGCGCGACGGCCTGCTCAAGACGATTGACCTGCGCGCCGGGGCCGAAGGTCGTGACGCCCACACCCATCACGCCCTCACGTCTTAACGACTCGGCGAAGAGCGATTCGGGTGTTCCCGTGGTGATGTCCGTGAAGCTCGCGCGGTTCGGGATGTACTGCGGCACACGCGCGCCGAGCATCAGTGCGCGGCCCAACTCAATCCGCGTCAGAACGTCGTCGGGACGAAACGCGCCGCCGTCGGCTGCCATCACGCGGTCGTAGACGAGACGATAAACGCCCGCCTTCGTCGCCGCGTCGAGCGCCGAAGCGTCGGCCACCTGCGCCGGGTCGAACGTGTAGCTGCGCAGCGTGACGACGTAAGGCTGTTCGGTGGCCGAGCCCGCGCTGAAGTTGGCATAGACTTCAACGGTGTACTTACCCGGCTCGGGGAATTCGAGCTTGACGGCTTCGCGCGCGCCGAAGAGCCCGGCGACGTTCACGTCATCAGCCGCGACGGTCTGCCCGTTGTGCGTGATGTTGAGCCCGAGGTCGTTGGCGACGAGCTGCGTGTTATCAACGACGACCTCCGACTCGCCCGCGGTCGCGCCCCAGTCAAGCTCGATGAAGGCGAAGCGCGCGTTGGCAGGAACTTCAATCTCATGCGTCGCACTGGTGAACGCGCCCGAGAGCTTGCCCGACATCGCGGGCGAGTCCTGCCGCGCGAGCGCGAGCCCCTTGCCTGTGAAGCCGAAGTTGCCATAAGGCTTCAAAGGATTCTGCGCGAGGTCAACCGCCGCGTGAACGTTCGCAAGCCCCGCGCCCACCTCGAACTCGTCATAGGTCGCGAGCGGCGTCGCCGTCTTCACAAGCACGTCGCGCACCTCGTCGGGCGTCAGCGTGCGGTCGGCTTCGAGTATGTTGGCGACAATGCCGGAGAGATGAGGCGCGGCCATCGAGGTGCCGGAAATCTGCGTGTAGTTCGGAAGGAAGGCCGCCGGAATCTGCGTGTCCGCGTTGAGCCCGTTCTCCGCGATGTTGGTCTTGGCGCGCGCGGCGATGATGTCGCTCGTGTAGCCCTTATCAGATGGGCCGCCCGTGCCCGGCGTGAGGATGGTCGGATGAACCGTAGAGCTTCCGAAGATGCCGCGCGAAGAGAAGGAGGCGAGCCGCCCGTCCTTCGTCGAAGCGCCCGCCGTGATGACCCACGGCCACGGCGTCCAGCGGTTCTGCGAGTTCGGGTCAGGGCCGTCGTTGCCGTTGGCGAAGACGACGATGATGTTGTTGTCGTGAAGCGCCTTCGACGCGACGTTAACGGGATGGTCAGGGTCGTAGTCGGTCGCCGAGTTGCCCCAAGAGTTATTGACGACGCGAATGTTGTAGACGAACTGATTGGTCAGTATGTAGTCGAAGGCCGCGACCTGTCCGATGACGAAGAGCACCGCGCCCGAGCCGATGCCGACGACGGACGCGCCCGGCGCGACGCCCGCGTAGAGCCCGCCCGAAGCCTGCCCCGTGCCCGCGGCGATTGAAGCGACGTGCGTGCCGTGGCCGCCGTTAGTGTCGGAGTTGGGCTGACCCTCGACGTAAGAGGGCGGGATGATCCCGGCGAAGACGTTGCCGAGTGTGTTGCTGCGAATGACAAGACCGTCCTTGTCGTTCATGTTCATGATGACGTTCTGGATGGTCTTGCCCGCCGCTGGATTCAGCACGTTGTAGGTCAAGTCCTGATGCGTCGCGTCAACGCCCGAATCGTCAATCGCGATGGTGATGCCACGGCCGGAGACAGGAAGGCCGCCGTTACGTCGCGTGATGTCGGCATCGGTGCGCAGTCGGTCAATACCGATGAGCGGGTTGGACTGATGGTCGTAAAGCTCGACCGGCGCGTTGAGGTAGATTGAGCGCAGGTCGTCCCAGCGCGCCATCTGCATGACCTGCGCGACCGTCGCGTTGACGGCGATGATGGGAAGGCTTTGCATGCGATAGCCGCCGCCGACGCCGAGCGCGAGCACACGTGAAACTTCCGAGTCGGTGACGCGCTCGCCCTTGAAGGTCAGGATGACGCCGAAGAGGTCGCCCGCCTTCGCGCTCGTGAGTTTTGCGTTGAGCTGCGGGTCTATCTTCGGCGCGGCCTGCGTGCCGAGAGTGAAGACCGCAAAGAGCGCGAGCGCCAACACCGCTTGAAAGAATCTTTGCCGCTTCATGCATGCCTCTCCCTTTTCCATCTCGGTCAACGAACCGCGAGGCTTTCGGTCTTGCTACTTCCGCTTTGCTATTGGCGGTTCGGGTGAAGTCCCGTTCCCCCGAAAGGACTTCACCCGAACCGCGCCCGAACCGCGTGGCGGGCGGCGCGGCTTGCCCTCCGCACCTACCCGCCATCGCGGCAAGTCGTTTACTGAACCTTGAAGTCCGAGCCCGAGGCCGAGTCGGAGTTCAAGAGCAGGCCGCCCGTCGCCGACGTGCCGATCAGGATTTGCGCTCTGGCCGCCGTGCCCGTCGAGGTCGTGCCGACGATTGTTCCCGCCGGGTTGACGACCGCGTTGATCTTGCTCACGGCGACGCGAATGATGATCTGGTTGCCGGAGATTGTGGCCGAGTCGGGTGCGCCGTCGCCGACCTGATTGGGCGTCCCGTTGGGGAGCGTCTCGAAGTGGCCGTACTCGTATGTCATGTCGCCCGTCTCCGAGACTCCGGCCGAGACGAAGACTTCGACCGCGCCGAACTTCGAGCTAATCGTCCAAGTGTTGTTCTGCGTGCGGGCCGAAGCGTTGGCGAGCGTCAGCGTGTAGACGATCTGGTTGTTCGCCGAGTCGTATGCGAAATCAACCGAGCGTATATCCTGCGCGTCGGTGCCGAAGTGGTCGCCCGCCGGGTCTTGAATCTCGGGGCCGCCATCGCCCGGCATCAGGTTGAACGGGTGCGCAACGGAAGTTAATCCCATTGCGGCGCGCACCGAGTTGTGCGCATCAACGTAGCCCGCGCCGACCACGCGCTCGTCGAACGGCATCGGGTTCGCCGTCTGCCGAAGTATCGTCACCACGTCGTCAGGCGTCAGCAGCGGGTTGGCTTCGAGCATCAGCGCGACGACGCCCGAGATGTGCGGGCACGAGAACGAAGTGCCCTGCGAGGTCGTGTAGTACGGAAGATAGCCGGGCGGAATCGTCGTCAAATCGTTGCCGACGATGGGCACCGTGCCGAGCGTGTTCGTGAGTCCCGCGCCGCGCAGACGCGCGCTCTTGATGTCAACGCCTGCGGCCGTGATGTCTGGACGAAGGTTCGGAGCAAGAGTCGTGTCGGCGGGCATGCCCGCTACGTCCGCGCCCGTGCCGTTGTCAACGCCGCGCGAGCTGAAGTCGGCGGGCGAGCCCAATCCCTGCTTCTCGCCTGCGGCGACCGATATCGTCCAGGGCATCGTCGAGTAAGGGTTGATGGAGGTCGGCGTGTCGCCCGAGTTGCCTGCGGCGAAGACGACCGTGATGTTGCGGTCGTGCGCGTTGCGAGTGGCAACGTTGATGGGGTTGTTCGTGTCGAGCCCGTCGGCGCTCAACGTGTCGCCCCAAGAGTTGTTGATGACGCGAATGTTGTAGAGGTATTGGTTTGAGAGAAGGTAGTCGTAAGCGCCGATGATGCCGACGAGCGGGAGGCCCAACTCGTTGCCCGAGTTGACGCCGACGAGATGCGCGCCGCGTGCCACGCCGCCGTAGAAGCCGCCCGATGCCTCGCCTGTCCCGGCAGCAACCGCCGAGCCGAACGTGCCGTGGCCGGACTCAACATCACTCATCTGCTGGTTCTCGACGTAGATGGGAGGGACGAAGCCCGTGCCGTTGACGAGGTCGCCGATTGAAACGCCCGGTGCGCCGACGAGTCCCGCGTCGGAGACGACCGTTTCTGAAAGCGGCTGGATGACGTTCTGCAAGACCTTCTTGCCATACTGCAAATCCTTGTGCGTCGCGTCAATGCCGGTGTCCACGTAGCCGATGCCGACGCCTTTGCCCGAGACGGGCAGTCCGGGGTTGCTCGTGTTGTGCTTCGTCACTTCGGTATCGGCCTGCATCTGCGGAACGCCGATGAAGGGGCGGCTGACGTTGGTGAAGGTCTTCAAGAGATGATTCGAGTAGACCGAGACGACACCGGGCTGGCGACTCACCGCGCCCAACTGCACCGCGCTCATGTCACAGATGACCATCGGCAGCTCGCGCGTGGCGAAGCCCTTGCTGATGCCTGCGAGTTGGAGGCGCGAGAACTCGGCCGCGCCGGGCTTCTGCTTGTAGGTGACGACCACGGGCACGGTCGAGCCGACAGCGTGCGTGGTGAAGAAGCGTGTAAGCTGCGAGTCAATCTTGACCGCCGAGGCCGCCGACGAGCCGCCTTCGCGGGGAAGCATCGCAAGGCCGAGGAGGATGATCGCCGTCAGTAGAAGTGCTTTTCTCAACATCGCCGTCGTTTCCTTTTCTCTGAAGTTGCTTGGCTGAATCTTTGGCTTGCGAGGCCGCGCGTCGAATCTTTTTCGGGTCGGCCCGGAGGGTCACTCGTCTCTGCCAAGCGAGTCACCCTCCGGGCCGCTCACCTCGACGCGCCCTCCGTCCCGACAATCGGCTGGCGCGGCGAGAAGCCTTGGTTAGTTACCCGTCACGAAGTGCTGGCGGAAGTTGTCGAGCGCGTATGCCATGAAGGCGCGCGTTGTCGCGTCGTTGGCCTTCACCCTCGCCTTCAATACGGGCTGGAAGTCGAACGGCCCCTGCTCAAGATTGAAGTAGGCTTGCAGCAACCCCTTATCGAGCGCGATCTGCACGTAGCCGCGCAAGGCCGAAGGGATGTCCGAGTTGTCGGCGAGCGCAATCGCCTGCCCGTTGTAGTTGGCCGTGACTACGGAACCGGCCTTCGCCTTCGCCTCGGTGTCAAGGCCGAGCGCACGGACGAGCGCGACCGCCGTTTCAAGCCGACTCACATTCGCATCGGGGTTGAAGGTCGAGCCGTAGGCCGCGATCATCCCTGCGGGCTGGTAGCTCCAATCGCGCAAGGTCGAGCCGTTGGCCGTCACCGCCTCGGCCAACGCTGAGAACTCAGGTGAAACATCGGTGTACTTGGGCGACGAGCCCAACGTCTGACGAAGCGGCGTGTTCAGGTAGAGCATCTCTGCAAAGTCGCGGCGCGTGACGTTCGCGTCGGGGCGGAACGTGCCGTCGGCGAACGTGTCCATCTGGCGATTCTTCAACACGGTCTCGATCTGCGTCCGTGCCGCGTGGCTCTGAATGTCCGCGACGGGTTCGAGTGTGAACAACTGCTGCGTGATGGTCAGGTCAACGGGGCCGGGAGCCGCCGCGCCCGAGGTCGGCAAAGAAACGCTCGGAGCCGCTGCCAGGCCGCGCACGCCGCGAACTTCGACGAGCCACTTGCCCGCGACGGGGTTCTTGACGACCACTTCGCGGCTCGGCGAATCGAGGACGGGCAGCGCGAGTCCCGATGAATACTTGTTGCCCTGCGGGTCTGTGACGATGAGCCCGATGGTGTTGCCGTCGGACGTAACCAGATTGCTGAAGGTCGCGAAGATGTCGAGCACGCTCATCCCGTCGGCTACGTCGAACGAGTGCGCGTTCGCAGAGGTGCAGGTCGAGTTGCTGTTGGCGGCGCAGGGCATCTCGGCCGGGCTGTAGTCAATGTGCGTCTGCTCGGGCGCGGGGCCGCTGACCGTGTACTTTGCGTTGAAGGCGTGCGAGAAGTTCGTGCCGTAGTTCTTCGAGCGGTTGAAGACCTTATCAACAGCGGCGAAGGCGTTGACGTAACCCGCGCCGACTTCCCACTCTTCGCGGCCGGGCATGCGCGAGGCCGTCGCGGTGAGAATCTGCTTGATCTCGTCGGGCGAGAGCGTGATGTCGGCGTCGAGCATCAAGGCGACTACGCCCGCAACGAAAGGCGTCGCCATCGAGGTTCCCGAAATCTGTGTGTAGTAGGGCAGGTAAGCGGGCGCAAGCTCCGCATCGTCGGTCAGACCGTTGGCGAAGACGTTCGACTTCGAGCGAACCGACACATAGGCTGCGCTGAACTTCGCGGCGTCGGAGTCGAACTCGCGACCCGTGCCGGGCGCGGTGAGCGTCGGCGCGTTGTAGTCGTCAAGCGGGTCTGAGTTCGAGAGCCGCACGTCCTTCGCCACGCCGCGCGAGCTGAACGAGGCGAGCCCGCCTTCCTTCGTGCCCGCCGCGACGCCGATGACCCAAGGGGACTTGGCGAGCGGATTCATCGTGTCCTTGCCGGGGCCCGAATTACCGGCGGCGAAGACGACCGTGATGTTGTTATCGTGCGCGGTCTTCGAGGCGATGGCGATGGGGTCGTCCGGGTTGAACGGGCCGTTGCCGCCGTATGAGTTCGAGATGACGCGGATGCTGTAGAGCGACTGGTTGGTCAAAGACCACTCGAAGCCGCCGAGCGCGTTGAGGACGAAGAGCACCGCGCCCGAGCCCGTGCCGATGAGTCGCGCGCCCGGCGCGATGCCCGCGTAGAGACCGCTCGACTGCTGACCCGTGCCGCCGACGATGCCCGCGCAGTGCGTGCCGTGGCCGACGTTCGCATCGGTGTCGGGCACGTTCTCGACGACTTGCAGAGTGGTGAAGCCGTCGAGCGGGTGCGTGTAGACGATGGTGTTGTTTGTCTGCTCGTCGGTCGCGATGAGCACGTTCTGAATAACGTTCTTGCCAAGCTGAAGGTCGGGGTGCGTGGCGTCAATGCCTGAGTCGTTGATGACCACGGAGAAGTCGCCCTTGCCCGAAACGGGCAGGCCGCCGTTGGCGGTCGTCAATCCACGGTCGGTGCGCAGGCGCTCGACGCCCGTCAGCATGCGCGCCTCTTTGTCGAGATAGTTGAGGCGGTCGTTGAACCAGATCGAGCGCACTGACGGATTCGAGGCGAGCGCGCGAACCTGACCCGCGGTCGCCATCACCGCGACCATGCCGAGATGGTTGAGCGTGATGCCGCCCGTGATGCCGATGCCGCGCAGCGCGTCGAGGTGTGCGGGCTGAAGCCCTTTCGACGTGTTGAAGGCGACGATGACCGTTCCGACCTTCGCGTCGGCGGCGAGGCCGCTAAGTTTCGTTTGGAGCGACGGCCCGAGCGTGGCCGCCGAGACGTTGGCGAGAGTAATAAGGCCGAACAGTACGAGGACTGTGAACGCGGCAGAGATTCTTCTGAGCATTGTTTTCAAATTCTCCTCGGGGTGTGATTTTCAAGTTTCGGCTCGACCTTAACGGGGGTCTAAGCCCTTGCTCTTTCGTCAGCGTGGAGAAGATACCCGCGAGTGATTGAGCGAAACTTGAGCGCGAAGAAATTTTTTTGAGGCTCGGGAGAGATTTTTAAAGGCGTGATTTTCCAATGACTTACGGCCGCTTGAGGAAAACTTGAGGCGCTTCGCGGCTCTCACCCGAAGCCTTCATGCTCAGGGCGGCGGGTTTTCTACGGGACTCAAACAAAGGCTACACAATCGCGCGCGCTTCTGTTAAGTTGCCCGGCACAAGGAGACAGAGACGTTGCCGGGGGAACAGAGTTGAAGGAGACGCGCTCAATCTTCGAGACGCTTTCGCGCGGCGCGAGGCTACGCTGCCCGGTCTGCGGCATCGCGCGCGTGTTCGAGACGCCCTTCCGCGTCAGGCATCACTGCCCCGAGTGCGGCGCTCTGTTCCAGCGCGAGGATGGCTTCTTCGTCGGCGCGATCATGATTAACGTGGTCACGACCGAGGCGGTGGTGATGGCGGTCGCCGCCCTCTGCATGCTCATCTTCAGCGCGAGCGGCACGCTGCTGCTCACGCTGCTCTTCGCCGTCGGGCTCCTCTTCCCCGTGGCCTTCTATCATCACAGTTGGAGCCTCTGGCTCGCGGCCGACCACCTCATCGAGAAGCTGCCGCAGCACCCGAATCAAGACCGTGGTTTGAAAGAGTAAGTGTGAAGCGAAAAGGTGAAGGCCGCCGTTCTTGCACGGCGGCCTTCATCATTCATATGCCCTTCACAACTTGACTCAGCCCTTGACCTGCGTGGCACGCGCGCCACCGGCACGACGCTCTTCGAGAACCTCCCAGGCCTCTTTCGCGCGCGTGTAGATGCCGTCGGCGTCGAGGCCGTACTTGGCGAGCAGAAGCTTCGGGTCGCCGTGCGTGATGATGCGGTCGGGCACGCCCATGCGGACGACCCGCACGCCGTCGAGCAGCCCGTTCTCTTCGAGCAGTTCAGCGACCGCCGAGCCGAAGCCGCCAGCGAGGTACGCCTCTTCAACGGTCACTATCAAACGCTTGGTGCGCGCGAGCGCGAGGAGGAGTCCCGCGTCCAACGGCTTGACGAAGCGCGCGTTGACGACCGTCGCTTCGATGCCGTCTTTCGCAAGGTGCTCGGCGGCCTTGAGCGCCGGGTGAGCCATCGAGCCGTAGGCGACGATTGCCACCTCGCCCCCATCACGCAGTATCTCGGCCTTGCCGACTTCAAGCAGGCGCGGCTCGCGTTTGATGTCCGCGCCCACGCCGTTGCCGCGCGGGTAGCGCATCGCCGCAGGCCCTTCGTGCTCAAGCATCGTGTAGAGCATGTCGCGCATCTCGCCCTCGTCCTTCGGAGCCATCACGATCATGTTCGGCACCGCGCGCAGGTATGCGATGTCCAAAAGGCCGTGATGCGTCGGCCCGTCGCCGCCGACAATGCCTGCGCGATCCATGCAGAACTTGACGTTGAGATTTTGGATGCACACGTCGTGGACGATCTGGTCGAAGGCGCGTTGCAGGAAGGTCGAGTAGATGGTGCAGACAGGCTTTAAGCCTTCGGTTGACATCCCGGCGGCGAAGGTGACGCAGTGCTGCTCGGCGATGCCTACGTCGAAGGCGCGCGCGGGGAACTTCTCAAGAACCTTGTCAATGCCTGTGCCGTCGGGCATCGCGGCGGTGAGCGCGATGATCTTCGGGTCACGCTCCATCAACTCGCACATCGTCTGCCCGAAGACAGCCGTGTAGCTCGGCGCTGACGGGGCGGCCGACTTGACGGCCTCGCCGGTCTTCAAATCGAAGGGCCCTGTTGCGTGCCAAGCATAGTAGTTCTTCTCGCGCGCCGGGTAGCCCTTGCCCTTCTGCGTGAGCGCATGAACGATGACGGGCGAGTCTTTAATCTGCTTCGCCTCTTCGAGCGCGCGCACCAGCGCACGCGGGTTGTGCCCGTCAACATAGCCGATGTACTTGAAGCCGAGTTCGTTGACGAGCGCGCCGGGCAGCACGGCTGCCGCAATCGCATCCTTCACGGTCTTCGCGGCGTTGTAGAGCCGCTCGCCGAACGAAGGGATGTCGTGCAGGAGGTCGCCCACTTCGTCCTTGAAGCGGTGATACCCTTGCGCCCCGCGTATGCGATTCAGATAGCCCGTGAGCGCGCCGACCGCGGGCGCAATGGACATCTCGTTGTCGTTGAGAAGGACGATGAGCCGCGTCCGTAAATGCCCCGCCTGATTGACCGCCTCCATCGCCATGCCGCCCGCTAAGGACGAGTCGCCGATGACCGCGACGACGTGATGATCCTCGCCGCGCTCGTCGCGCGCCACGGCCATACCGAGCGCGGCCGAGAGCGAGGTCGAAGCGTGCCCCGCGCCAAAGGTGTCATACTGCGACTCGTCGCGGCGCAGGAACCCGGAGATGCCACCGTACTGCTTGACCGTGGGCAGAAGCTCGCGGCGGCCCGTCAGAATCTTGTGCGCGTAAGCCTGATGCCCCACGTCCCAGACGAGCCGGTCGCGCGGCGTGTCGAAGGCATAGTGCAGCGCCACGGCCAACTCGACCGCACCGAGACTTGCTCCCGTGTGGCCGCCCACACGCGACATCGTCTCCAGAATGTACTGGCGTATTTCGTCCGCGACCGACTGCAACTGCTCCGGTCGCATGCGACGCAAGTCGGCGGGCGACTCTATCTGCTCTAAGAGTTTCATCGGGCGTGTATTCTACTTTAAATAGTCCAGAGTCTAAAGTCCGGAGTTTGAAGTCAAGACAGCATGACTCTCATCGAACATACGATGCCGAGGCGGTTCAGAGTTCGGATGCCAGTCTGATTTTTTCCGGCCAATGCGGAGCGCCGCGCGTCTTAGAGATTGGTGGACGACGAACGGCGAGACTCGAACGCCGCTCCGCTTCAAGACAAACGGCATACATCTTCGGCAAGGAGTTTTCACGACATGAAGAAAGTTCTTACCGCGGCGATTCTGACGCTCGCCGCGTCTTTCGCGGCAGTCGCACAGCAGCAGCAGCAGTCACCGGCAATGCAAGGCCCGGCGCAGTCTCCGGGCGCGCGCCCCGAGGCGAGACGCATGGGCCCGATGCGCATGCGAATGAGGATGCGCCGACAGGGCGCGCAGGCGCTCGGCCGCCTGAACCTGTCCGAACAGCAGTCCGAGAAGCTCCGCTCGATGCGGCAGGACGCGTTTAAGGCGACGCAGTCGCAGCGCGATGAGCTACGCCGTCTGTTCCAGACGCGCCGCGATGGCGGCGAGCTGACGCCCGAGCAGCAAGCGCGCGCCAAACAGTTGCGCGAAGAGCTACGTGCCGCCCGCCAGCACACGCGCGACAACGCGCTCGCCGTGCTCACGCCCGAGCAGCGCACACAGCTCGAACAGTTGAAGCAAGAACGCAAGGCACGCCGCGAGCAGTTCCGCCAGCGCCGCGAAGAGTTTCGCCAACGCCGCATGCAGATGCGCGACGGGCAGCAACCAACACAGCCGTAAACCGTAAATCATAAATCGTGAACCGTGAACCGTGATGAGAGGAAAGCAGTTCTTCTCATCACGGTTCACGATTTTCCATTCACGATTTATGATTTACGGTTTTTCAGACTTCGAGGACTAGCTTGCCGAACTGCGCGCGGTCTTGCATCAGTTCGTGTGCGCGGCGGGCTTCGACGAGTGGGAGCGTGCGGTCGATGACGGGGCGAATCTGGCCGCGCTCGACGAATCGCAATGCGTCGAGCAGTTCGGCCTTCGAGCCCATGAAGGAGCCGAGCAGGTTGAGATGTCGGTAGAAGACCTGACGGAGGTCTGTGCGTGCGTCATAGCCACTCGTCGCACCGCACGTGACCAGCCGACCGTCCCTCTTCAAACAGAGTATCGAGCCAGCCCAAGTCTTCGCGCCCGTGTGCTCGAAGACGACATCCACACCTTGCTTGCCTGTCAACCGCCTGACCTCCTTCGGCCAGTCCTCGCGCGTGTAGTCAACCACTTCGTCCGCGCCGAGCGCGCGCGCACGCTCTCGCTTCTCTTCCGACGAAGCGGTGGCGATGACGCGCGAGCCGCGCAGCCGCGCGATCTGAATGCCGATGGAGCCGACGCCGCTTCCAGCCGCGTGGATGAGCACGTCCTCGCCCGGCTCGACGCGTGCGCGCGTGACGAGCATGTGCCACGCCGTCACCAGCACGAGCGGCAAGCTGGCAGCCTCCGTCCAACTTAAATTCTTCGGCTTTGGGACGAAGTTCGCGCCGGGCGCGGCGACCAGTTCGGCGTAGCCGCCATCGCGACGATAGCCGATGATGTCATAGCGCGGGCACTTGTTATCCTCGCCGCCGAGGCACGCGCGGCAGTGGCCGCAGCTAACGCCCGGCTGCAACAGAACCTCGTCGCCCGCCTTCACCCAATCAACAAGCGCGCCCGCCTCGCGCACGACGCCCGCCACGTCGTTGCCGAGTATGTGCGGCAACGGAATCTCGATGCCGGGCAAGCCTGCGCGCGCCCACACGTCCAGATGGTTCAGGGCGCAGGCGCGCACCTCGACCAGTACCTCGTCGGCACGTATGTTCGGCTCCGGCCGCTCTTCGTAGCGGAGGACTTCCGGCCCCCCGTGTTCGTGGAAGACGATGGCTTTCATAATTTTTGATTTTAGATTTTTGATTTGAGAATGGAAAGGAATTAGTCAGTAGAAAATAGACCAACAGCCCGCACCATCGTCGAATTAAAGAAGGCAGTCAAGAAGTAACAAGCTTCCTGACTGCCTTCTTCTACTGACTACTGCCTACTTCCCTCCCGCTACTTCGTCGGGGCGGCGGCCTTGGCGAAGTCGCCGGACTTGATGATGACGAGGCGGGAAGGGTCTATGTGCTTACGCATGGCGGCGTTGATCTGTTCGGGCGTGAGCGCGGCTATCTTGCGTTCAAGCTCCTCGTCCCATGCGAGCGTGCGGCCGAGGAAGAGGTAGTTGTTCAGACGGCCCGCAAGCTCGTTGTCCTGTGCGCGGCTGACCTGACGCGATTGCAGGTAGCCGGACTTGGCCGCGGCTACCTCTTCGGCCGTAAAGCCGTCCTTGACCATGCGCGCCATCTCTTCTTTGAAGGCCGTCTCCAATCGCTCGACGTTCTGCGGCGCGTAGATGGCCGTCGCCGTGAAGCGACCGTACTGGTCGAGCGCGCTAACGTTAAGGTTCGAGCCCGAGCCGTAGCTCAACCCCTCCTTCTGCCGAAGCCGCGCGGTGATGCGCGAGTTGAGAAAGCCGCCGCCGAGCATGTAGTTCCCCAACAAGAGCGCCGGGTAGTCGGGGTTGTCGTCGCGTATGTTCAGGTTAAAGCCCGCGACGAAGAAGGCGTTCGCCTTGTCGGGTGCGGGGAACGATTGGTTGACCGGCTTCACGTCCGCGTAGACGGAGGGCACGCGCGTGAAAGGTCGCGGGCTCTTCCAGTCGCCGAAGAGTTGACGTGCGAGCCCCGATACTTCCTTCGGGTCGAAGTCGCCGACGACGGTCAGCGTCGCGTTCGACGCACCGTAGAAGTCCTTGTAGAACTGCTTGGCCTGTTCGAGCGTGGCGGCGTTGACTTCGGCCACGTCCTCATCGGGCGTCGAGACGTAGCGCACATCGCCCTTCGGGTATGGACTGAGCAGGCGGCCGAAGGCGGTGAATGCTATCTGCGTCGGCTCGCTCCGGTTCTGCTCGATTGAGGCAAGCTGTTCGCGCTTCAACAGCTCGAACTCTTCGGCGGGGAACGCGGGCTCGCGCAGGACTTCCGCAACGAGGCGCATGACGGCCGGTAGATTCTCGCGCACGGTCTCGATTGAAACGCCCGCCGCGCCCGCGCCGCCGAAGACGAAGGCACGCGCTTTCAAACGGTCGAGCTCGTCCTGAATCTGCTGGCGCGTGTGCTTCGCGGTGCCGCGCATGAGCATAGCACCGGCAAGCTGCGCGGCGGTCGTGCGATTCATCAGGCTCTTCTCGTCGCCGTAGCGGAGCGTCATCTGCGCAACGACCTTGCCGCCGCGCGTCTTCTTCGGCAGCAGCGCGAGCTTGAGACCGGCGGCATCCTCGCGAGTGGTACGCGACTCGATGTTGGAGGGGTTCGGGTCAAACGCCTCGCCCGCGGCCACCGACGCGTCGCCCTTGTAGTCACGAAGCGCGGCCTGTAGGTCGGGCGTCGCCGGAATCTCTGCGCGGTCGGGCTTCGCCGTCGGGATGAAGAGGCCGAGCGTGCGGTTCGCGGGCTTGAAGTAGGTGGCCGCGACGCGCGCAACCTCCTCGGGCGTGACCTTGCGCAGACGGTCGCGATGTAGGAAGAAGAGTCGCCAATCGCCCGCGCCGATGAACTCGCTCAGGGTCAAGCCCACTTGATCGGAGTTGTTCATCGTCAACTCGACGCTCTTGAGAATCTGCGCGCGTGCGCGCTCGACCTCTTCTTTGGTCGGCGGGTTCGCGGCGAGTCCCTCGATGGTCTGCAAGAGCGCGTCGCGCGCGGCGTCGAGCGAGTCGCCCTGCCGGACTTCCGCGCCGAAGATGGCGAGCGTCGGGTCATGCCACTGAAAGTCGAAGCCGAAGACCGAGCTTGCCTTCTTCGACTCGACCAGCGCCTTGTGCAGACGACCCGAGGGCGTGTCGCCCAAGACCTGCGCGAGAATGTCAACGGCCGCGAAGTCGGGATGCGAGCCTGCGGGGACGTGATAGACGGCCTGCACAAGCTGCGTGTCGCCGACGCGGCGGAGCGTGACCGCGCGCTCGCCGTCCTGCGTCGGCTCGGTGGTGTAGATTTTCTGAATCGTGCGCGTGGGTCGCGGGATGGGCGAGAAGTATTTATCTACGAGCGTGAGCGTCTTCGCCTCGTCGAACTTACCGGCGACGAGCAGCACGGCGTTGTCGGGCTGGTAGTACTTCTTATAAAAAGCTTGCAGCCTCTCGATGGGCACGTTCTCGATATCGGAGCGCGCGCCGACGGTCTCCTTGCCGTAGTTGTGCCAGATGTAGGCGGCCGAAACGGTGCGGTCGAGCAGCACGCGGAACGGGTCGTTCTCGTCCGACTCGAACTCGTTGCGCACGACGGTCATCTCGCTGTCGAGGTCTTTCTTCGCGATGAAGCTGTTGACCATGCGGTCTGATTCGAGGTCGAGCGCCCAGTTGAGATTCTCGTCGGTGGCGGCGAAGGTCTCGAAGTAGTTGGTGCGGTCTGTCCACGTCGAGCCGTTGGGGCGCGCGCCGTGCGAGGTCAACTCCGCCGGGACGTTCGTGTGGTGCGGCGTGCCCTTGAAGACCATGTGTTCGAGCAGGTGCGCCATGCCCGTCTCGCCGTAGTCCTCGATGGCCGAGCCGACGAGGTAGGTCACGTTGACGGTGATGGTCTGCTTGGTCTGATCGGGGAACATCAACACGCGCAGGCCGTTCTTGAGACGATACTCGTTGATGCCTTCGACCGACGTGACGCGCTCGACGCCCGCAGGTAGAGCGACGGCTGCCGCGCCCGTCTGCGACGCGGCGGACGAGGACGCGCGCGCGAGCGGCGCGACGAACAGCGCGTTGATTATCAGAAGAGTGAGCGCGAGGCGGCGCGCGGTCGCGCGGGGCTTCGACGAGGGGCGGGTATTCATTCGTTAACCTCCGGTGATTATATCCTGTGTGAGTCGTCGGCCAGCGCGGCCGGTTTGGAAGGATGAAGGATGAAGACGGAAGTGAAGCAATCAAACCTTCACTTCCGTCTTCATCCTTATCCTTCCAAGTGATTGGGCTTTTGCTCTAAACCTTTACGAGCCCGCGCCGTCGGTCTGTTGCCGCGCGTGATAGGAGGAGCGTGTCAGGGGGCTCGACTCGACATGCTTGAAGCCGAGTTCGAGGCCGACCTCGCGCCAGCGCGCGAATTCGTCGGGCGTGACGTAGCGCTCGACGGGCAGACGGCGCGCGTGCGGCTGTAGGTACTGCCCGATGGTCATGATGTCGCACGAGACCGAGCGCAGGTCACGCATCAACTCGACCACTTCATCGAAAGTCTCGCCGAGTCCCACCATGATGCCGCTCTTCGTCAGCATCCCGCGACGCTCGCGGTCGCGGCGCGCGGCGGCACGGCTGAGCAGCGTTAACGTCTGCTGATAATTCGCGTCGGGGCGGACTCGACGGTAGAGGCGCGCGATGGTCTCGGTGTTGTGATTGAG
>JAVXWN010000040.1:0-43270 GCA_032230645.1 Acidobacteriota bacterium
CGGGCTTCGTGAAAGAAAAAGTTGTGTGTAGCGGGCGGGGCGTGGTTTGATTCACCGGGTTGCATCGCCAGTCGCGTGTGGCGAGCGTGGCGCGCTCCGCGTCATCCCGGCGGTGGGTCGCGGCCTAACAAGCGCATGCACGCGACCCCAACACGATGGATGTTAAATTCTTTCAGAGGTGCGGGGCGGCGGGTGATTGGCGGCGTTAGACGCGACTGAAAGCGGCGGGCTGCGAACTCAGATGTTCATCCCACCGCCCTGAGCCGGTCTAATAAGCGCATGCACCCGACCCGCATCAGCGCGGCTTTTAAACTCAATCGCTTGGGCGGGCGCGTGATGCGCGGCGTTCGATGGCTTCTATCCGATGCGCTGCTGTATCATAATTTGAGGAGAAAACCGTAATGGCAAAACAACCCTTTTCTTATAACGAATATCTTGACAGCGTACCCGTCGAGCGCAAAGAGGCGGTTGAGCAGGTCTGGAGAATGGTGCGCGATAGTATGCCCGAGGGCTACACTGAACAAATCAGCCCTAAATATCTGATGTTTGCGGCTGACGGTGAAATGTATGTTGCGCTGGCTAATCAGAAGAATTACATCAGCCTCCACTTGGTGCCGATTTATGTTTTTCCGGAATTGAAAGCCAAGTTGGATAATTCCGGCAAGAAGATGAAGGGTAGGAAAGGTTGTGTCAACTTTCTGCGTGCTGAAGAATTGTCGCTCGACATAATCGCACAGGTTATCGGTTCGTGTGAAGCTGAAACCTATAAAGAGAAAATGCGGCAATTACGCGGCAAGAAAAAGTCCAAGAAGTAGCCGTCGTCGGGAATGGTCTAACCAACCGCGCCATCGAACAACTCATTCAACGCGAGCGGCGGAAGCGTGCCTTTCATCATCCTTCCTGCGTTGTGTCTTGCGTGATTTCGCGCCGCCGCGTTAATTCGAGCGTTCGGCGGCTAATAGCGAATCACGAGAATGAAAGGTTTGCGGGCCAATTCTCGCGCGGGAGAAAACCGGTCGTGTTTGGCGAGCGGGCGTGGGTTGATTCCCTAGTTGCTGGCGCAGGTCACAGGTCGTGCGGGTTGCGTGCTCCGCGTTATTCCGGTAGGGCGTCGCCCCCGAACAAACCAATGCACCCGACCGCCGACACGGTGGTTGTCATATACCTTCGCGGGGTCGCGCGGCGGGTGATTGGCGGCGTTAGACGCGCATAGAATAAAGGAGAATGTCGTGTGCTCATAGCGAGAGGAAGGTCGGTGGCGCACGTTGAATGATTGAATCGAAAGGGCGGTCTAACAGGCCAATGCACCCGACCCGCATCAGCGTGCTTGTCATGGATGTCCCGTAGGCGGGCGGGTGATTGGCGGCGTTATGCTGCTGCACATATTGTTTGCTGCCCGTGTGAATGTGGGCTAAACTTTTCGTATGAGTATTAAAGAGATTGAATCTGCCATTGCTCAACTGCCGCCTTCGGAATTGGCGGAATTAGCTGAGTGGTTTGAAGAGTTTCAGTCGCGGGCCTGGGATGAGCAGCTTGCGCAGGATGTAAAGGCTGGTCGCCTCGACACTCTGATTAAACAGGCGGAGCAGGATTACGAGCAGGGGCAGTGTGAGCCGCTGTGAAGCATTTCGCCTCCCCGCAGTTTTGGCGCTGTTACCGCCGACTCCCAACGGATGTGCGTGTTCTCGCCGATAAAAACTTCCAACTCCTTCAAGCCGATCCGAGACATCCGTCGCTACACTTTAAGAAGATCGACCGTCTTTGGTCAGTCGGCGTCGGCGCGCATTACCGAGCGTTAGGTTTGGATAAACCGGAAGGCGTCGTGTGGTTCTGGATCGGCTCGCACGTCGATTACGACAAACTCCTTTCATAGCAACCGCAACATAACAACGGCATGCACCCGACGCCCTACTGCGAAGCCTCTCATCAATCTTGAATGCGGGCGCGGGTGATGCCGGGCGTTAGACGCCTGCCGGGTGTAATGGTATCGTGATGCTGAGGACGTAGTATGAAGACTTACTCTTACATTGTAGATAAATGTCCCGATACGGGGTTATACGTCGGCTACGTGTCGGGATTCCCCGGCGCCCATAGTCAGGCTGAGACGTTGGACGAGTTGCAGCGCAACATGCAGGAAGTTATCGAGATGTTACTCGAAGATGGTGAGCCGGAGTTGGAGGCTGAATTCGTCGGCGTGCAGACGGTGAAGGTCGCCTGAAGATGGGCAAGTATCCTGTTCTTAAGCCCAGGGAAGTGGTGGCCATCTTAGAGAAGTTGGGCTTCGTCGAGTCTCGACAGCGCGGCTCACACAAACAGTATCGCCACCCCGATGGGCGAAGCACGACGGTTCCTTTTCACGGGAGCCGTGATATCTCACCAATCCTGCTGCGTCAAATTGCTAAAGACATAGGGATCACCGTAGAAGAGATGCTGCGAAATAGGTGACGGCGTCTAACAAGCGCATGCACGCGACCCGCGACCCGCTGCTTGTCATCAGCAGCAGAGGCTTGGGCGGGCGCGTGATGCGCGGCGTTAGATACCGTCTTAGAAGTCAAGCGGTTTTTATCTCCGGGTCGAAGGGTCTTCCACTCTTGAGCACGCCATAAGCGATGTGGATGAGCTTACGCATCGCCGCCCCGATCACCTGCATCGGGCACTTGCCGCGCCTCCTCAGTCTTTCGCCCAACTCTTTGATATAGGGGTTGTGCTCGCCGAGATGGCCGGGAAGTAGAGCGCCTTCCGCAGCCGCAGCGCACCCACCTTCGACAGCTTCGCCCTCTTCCTTCACGCTGCTGCCCGACTCATGCAGCCGAGGGGCGAGCCCGGCGAAGGCCGCTAACTGTCTGGCGCTCTCGTAGAGTTTCACGTCCATGATCTCGCCCAGTATCTTGGCCGCAGTCGTCGCGCCGATGCCCGGGATGGAGACGAGCAGGTCACGCTGAGCGCGCAGCCCCGGGTGGGTGTCGATGTGCGAGTGGATCAGCCCCTCGCTCCTGGCGACCTCCCGGTCGAGGAAGGCGAGGCGCTCGGCGAGCGACTCCGTGACCGCGGCGGTGGCTGCGACCTCCAGCCGGTTAGCTTCCATCTGGCGCATCTCCGGGAGGGAGTCGAGCCGGCGCGAGAGCGCCTGTAACTCGCGCACCTCCTGCGGTAAGGGGCTCCAGGGCGGCGGGCACCGCTCTGCGCAGAAGCGCGCGATGAGGGTCGCGGCGGCCTTGTCGGTCTTGGCGCGCGCGAGGTGGCTCTCGGCGTAAGACTTGATCTGCGCGGGGTTGATGACCGAGACGAGATGCCCCGCTCATGCAGATAGGTAGCCAGTGCCTCGCCGTACGTGCCCGTAGCTTCGAGGCAGGCGTGGACGCACTCCACTTTTGCTTCTCCAATCAGGCGGAGAGCTAAGAGAAGCCAGCCTCAGTGTTGGGGAAGACTCTGTGCTTGAACTTGCCACCTTCGCGCAGGAGCGCGACATCGAACTTCGACTTGGAGATGTCGATGCCGAGGGGAAAAAGTGTCATGGCTGCTGCTCCTTCTCAGGGTTATACTCGCGGCGGGTCGACCTTGTGATGCAAGCTCATCTCGCGGGAGGAGAAGCTTCAGATACCGTCCGGCCTCGGTGCTGCAAGTCGGGCACCGGGAACTGATCTAACACGCACAGGCTCGTGGCCTCAGATTGCTATCAGCTTCACCGGTGCCCGGGCTCAGGCGTCCCTGAGCATCTCGATCAGCCGCCAGAATGCGACTAGGACGAGACTTCGTCAACATACAAGATTGCTGTCTTTGACGAAGCACTCTTGCTTGAAGTAGCTCGTGAGTTTTAGTATTAGGTCATGAACTATCAGAACATTATTTTGAGCACTACCATTATTTCTTATCACATCCACACCGTCCGATAATGATAGATAAGAAATCTTTATTATTTTCGTCACATCCGATAATAAGTGTTATGTTTTATTAGGGGGTGGATTGTGCTGCGAATTAATGTGGAATTGTCTCTCCGGATTTGACGGTGCGAATCCAGTGGTCAGTGAATCGGGCATGCATGCCGGGTATCTCTATCTTGGGCATGTGGCACGTCACGCATCCCTTCGTGCTCACCGGGCAGGCGCTCGCCGCGCGCTCTTTCGTCTTAGCCTCTTTCGAGGTCGTGAGGTGACATGCGAAGCATTTCGAGTCGTAGTTCGACGCCTCATGTTCCAGCTTCCGGTGTGGGTCGTGACAGGCAACGCAGGAGATGCGCGGGTCGCTGCCACGATGGCCGGGGCTATTGAAGATGCGGTACGCCTGAAAGCGAATGTTATTAACCCCGCCCTGCTCCGGCAGCAGCATCGCCTGATTGAAGCCGAGGTGGCACGAGCCGCAGAACTCCTGCGACATATCCAGCGCGTTCAACTCGCCGGGGTTGAAGACCTGCGGGTCTTTCAAGTCCTTTCGCTCGGCCGCCGCGACATGCTTCTCGCCCGGGCCGTGACATGACTCGCAAGTGACTCCGGGGTTAAAGCTTTCCAGTCGGAGCTTGTCTCCGTTGATGGCCTCCGGGGCGTGGCAGCCGAAGCAGCTTCGCGCCTCTTCACTACCGATGGGACGCCCCAACGCGTCGTCCAATGAAGACGGGGCCAGCCGCGAGTGACCTATGGTGAAATCCAGCCCCTGTGTCGCCCGGAAATAACTGACGCGCGACTCGTAGAGTTCACCGCCGTGACGAAAGATGTAGGTCTGCCCGACCTCACCTTGCCCGAAGCAGTAGAGGACGGGCTCGGAGATGGTGCGTTTGCCGTCGGTGACGGTGTAGGCGGCGCGACCGCCTTCTTGTGTAAGACGATAGAGATAAGGCCCGTTTGTAAACGTGAGCGGGCGATGACTGTTGAGGATGGCACAGTTGGCCGCCGATTCCAGCGCGTGCGCCATCGGGGTGTCAAGCTGCTCTTTCGCCTCGGCCGTATGACACTGCGCGCATACTTTGCTGCCCACGTAACGGACGCCGGGGTATTCGCGCGCCTGCCAGCGGGCGAAGGGGGACTCGCTCTGCGCAGAGGCCGGGGCTGTAGGTAAACGCCTGCCGCCGAGACAGAGCACGGCGCAGGCCAACAGTGAAGTGAGGAATATGATTCTCTTGAGCGTATCTGCCATTCTTCTGCTTTCAACTATGAGAACCGGCGCGTCCAAATCATAGACTCTCTGAGCGGAGCAGTGAAGCCGATGTGCTTAAAGTTAAGCCGAAGTCAGTCTATCAAGGAACGTTCGATAAGCTCCATGATGTCGAAGCGGACGGCTAACTCATGCGTGCTTCGGAGCAAAGGAAAGCCCCGGCAGCAACATCTCTGCCGGGGCTTTCCAATAAGCGCATGAGATGACTTACTGCCCGAACCTGTTCAGGTACTCGTCCGAGGTGATAAAAGCCTTGACCATCTCGGCCGCGACGTAGTTGCCGCCAAACTGGTTCAGCTTGCCGAGCCAGAATTGATAGCCCGCGTCGGTTGTGTCGGGCGGGTCGGTCGGATTTCTTCTGAGATAGCCGTGATACTGCAACAGGACGAAGGCCGTGTTGAGTTCAGCGTTTCGCACCGAGGTTGAATCGGCTGCGCTGCGGAGTGCGGCGGTGCGTCCCGCCGTGCCGCCGCCCGCCGCGTTGTAGACGTTGATGGCGTCCTGCCTTTCGGTCGAGGTCGGAGTCACGCCAGCCGAGGTGAACAGCGCGTCAACGAAAGTGTCGGCGGTCGCCTGCGGGAAGCGCGCGGCGAAGTCGCTGCCACCGACGACCTGCGCGGCGTAAGCCTGCTTGTTCGCCTCAAGCACTTGATCGAATCCGGCCTGACCGACGACGACGCCCTCATCTATCTGTCGCTGGTCGCGTATCAACTCGCGATAGGTGATCCTCGTCGAAGTGTTCGAGCGGCGGCCGAAGGCGACGCGCTGAACTCGTATGGCGTAGAAGCCCGTCTCTTGAAATTCGATTGAGAGGAAGAAGGCCGCGCTGACGTTGACGCGCTTGACATCAGCGCACTGTGCGTTCGAGCCGCACTGGTTAATCTCACCAGTCCAGAAGGCCAGCCCCGATGCGTCGGCCTGACGGTTGAGGAAGTCAACGTAGTGTTGACGCACGAAGAAGTCGGAGCTAAAGGTCGCGGCTCTGACCGGGTTCGGGCCATTTACGACCTCGTTGCTGATGATGGTGACAGTGGCCGAGTTGGGCGTGCCAAGCGTTGCATTCGTCGCGTTGGCAATCAAGACCTGAAAGTTTTCGGGAGCCTCGCCGTAAGCGTCGTCGGTGATGAAGACGTTGAAGGTCTTACTGGTCTCTCCGGCGTTGAAGCGAAGCGTGCCCACGGCCGTAGTGTAGTCGGAGCGGTCGTTGGCCGAACCGTCCGCGGTCTGGTACTGCACAGTGGAGACGCCGTCGCCGGTTGAGCGCGTGACGGTAATCTGCACGCTGCTCGTCCCTTCGGTCACGCTGTAATTGGTCGCGCTGAACTGAATGGTCGGCGTCGCCGTGGCCGCGACGGCGAGACAGCCGTTGTTGGCGCTGATGTAGTTCGTTATCTCGTCGCGCGAGAACTGGCAGAAGGTCGGGGCCGTGTTCGACTGGACGATGCCGGACATGATGGTCACAGCGCACTCGGTGTGACCCGAATCTTCCGGGTGAGTCGCGCTGAAGTTGTGGCCTATCTCGTGCGCCGTGACGACAATCTTTTGCGGCGAGGTGGTCAAACGCTCCGAGACGCCGACGGCCAACTCTTGAAAGCGACAGACGACGCCGTTGACGCCGTTGGCGTTGCTGTAAGCGAGGCCGGTCTGGAATCCGCTCAGGTCTCTGCCCGTCCACATATGCACGAGGTCACGGCTCTGCGTACCCGCAGGCGGGCGGTCGCGCCATTCGATGTGTACCTGTTCGAGCAGGCCGCTCAAGTCCGGCGCGTCGTATGGGTCTGCCGAAGTTGTCCAGACTCTTTGGAAGATGACTTTGAAGGTGAGGCCGATCTCGGTCTGATAGATACCGTCCACCTGATTCATGATGCTGAGGATTTCGCCGTTAGCCGCGGATGAGCTGCTGCCCGAAGCTTGAAAGTATTCAAAGTCGGCATCGGTCGCGATTTCGGCTTCACGCTTCGGCGAAACGACGGCTTCGGGGGTGAGTTCGCCCTTGAGCGATTCGGCGCGCGAGATTTGCGAGTTGACTTTATCGGAGAGTGTTTGGACGCCGCACTCGACGGCATTACCGCCAACGACATCGGCCTCGCGGTAGAAGAGGAAATCGCCCGGCGCGGCCTCGCGCGTATAACGCGAGGCCGCTTCGACGTAGAACTTCTCGCCGTTCATGAGGATTAAGCCTTCGATTGTTTGACTGTCGAGCGTGAAGCGCGCCTGACTTCCAGCGACGCCTTCGACCGCGCCCTTGAAGGTGCGTGTGGGCTCGCGCGGGAGCGTGCGCGTCTCGCCACCTTCGAGGACTTCGATGGCGCGATAATCGTCGGCGCGCATGTCGTGGGGCGCAAGCTGTAGCTCTAACGTTCCGGCGGAAGTGTTGAGCGTGAGGCGGCCCGTCTGCCTGACTCGCTGCTCGATGTCTACGGGGTCGAGCGTCAGACGGTCGTAGCGGTTGAGCGCACGGCTGACCTCCTGTTTGAAATCCGCGCCCTTGACCCGACTCGACCCGGTGGGCGAGAAGAGTGCGGCGCAGGCGATTGCGGCGAAGAGGCAAAAAAATAGAAATGCGTGGCGCGAGACGTGCCGCTTGCTCATCGAAAAAAATCCCCCTTAGCTCGTAAAACCCTCCGGCACTATTCGTGCGTGGGCCTGTTTAAATTCCGCCGTGACGGACGCCGCTTAAGCTCTGAAGCGGAAATTATTCTCGCCTTTAAGATAGGCGCAAAGATGAAATGAAGTTGAAAGCGCGGATGAGGCACCCGCACGGGAGAGCTTAAAAAAAGATATTCGGCCGGTGTTGGAATGTCAAGGAATTACGACGTGAATCTCTGAAGGGTTGAGGTGAGACAGTCAAGAGCGTTGTTCTGACGCATGGCAGTTAAAAATGAAGCAGTAAAAAAAAGAGTGGGGTCGGACTCCCCCAAGCCCGACCCCGATGGCCACTTGCGTGGCCTGCCCCAAAGTTTCACTCATTCTCAGAAGGAATGCCCGTTGACAAAAAAATCATAGCCGACGCGGCGTGGCGCAAGGTTGCGAACACATTGCAAAAGGATGCTGAGTTCGCGGCACGTAGCGTCTGCCTCTTAAACCTCAGCCGACGCCCGTTAGCGCGCGCACCTCGCGCAACGTCTCGCCCGCGATAGCTTCCGCCTTTGCCGCGCCGTCTCTCAGGATTTGTTCGAGACCACCCGAGCGCAGCAGTTCGTTGTAACGGGTCTGGATGGCGGACAGCCTGCTCGTCAAAAGCTCTGTCAGCTCCTTCTTCAAGAATCCATAAGACTTTCCCTCGAAGGTGTTCTGTATCTGCTCGTCACCGGCCCCGGAAAAGCAGCGGTAAATCGTGAGGAGGTTCGTCACGCCGGGCGATGTATCAGTGTCGAAGCGGATGGCGGGCGCGGAGTCGGTCGTGGCCGAAGAGATTACTTTCTTAACGACCTCGGGTGAATCAAGCAAGCCGATGGCGTGCGTGCGCGAGTTTTCCGCGAGGCTCTTGCTCATCTTTACCTCGGGGTTGTCGAGTCCCATGACGCGCGCACCCACTTCGCGGATGTAAGGCTTCGGCGCTTTGAAATATTTACCGAAGAGGTGGTTGAACCGCTCGGCGATGTCGCGCGTGATCTCGACGTGCTGCTTCTGGTCTTCGCCGACGGGGACGAGGTCGGCGTGATAGAGCAGAATGTCGGCGGCCTGTAGCGTCGGGTAGGTCAGAAGACCCGCGCCCACACGTTCCCTGCCTTCGGACTTCGTCTTGAACTGCGTCATTCGCTCAAGCCAACCGAGCGGCGTGCAGCACGAGAGTATCCAGCCGAGGTATGCATGCTGCGGCACGTCAGACTGGAAGAAGATGAGCGACTTGTCGGGGTCGATGCCGCAGGCGACGTAGAGCCCCGCCGCCTCGATGGCTCTCTGCCGCAGTTCTTTCGCCTTGATCTCTCCGGGCGTGGTCAGTGCGTGGAGGTCTGCGATGAAGAGCACGTTGTCGAACGCCTCTTGATTCTCGACCCACTGCGAGAGCGCGCCGATATAATTGCCGATGTGAAGGCTGCCGGAAGGCTGTATCCCCGAAACGACGATTGGCTTTTTTTTAGTCTCCGATGTCATCCTTAAACTCCCGCGTGCGCGATAAGAATTTTAAGACAGATAGCAACCTGCCATTCTTCAATAGCCTGACTTATCTCGTCCGGCTCGGGCGAAAGCATTGCGCTATTTGACCTGAACTGGAGTTGAATATCTTCACCCACCCGACGCGGAAAGCGCAAGTTAGAGCAGTTTGCAAACAGGCGGCGAACGGCGCTTAACGATAACTAAATCCGAGTTGCCTGATTACGCTTATGGGAACGGGTGGTAGGTTGCGGCGCTCGATGAAGTATGTAGAGAGGTCGGAAAGCTCTCCGAGCACACGATTGTTCTTGAGTGCTCCCTCAAGATAGCCCTCCTGATTCTTGCCTTCACGGTTGATGCCTCCGGTGCCGACACGCATGCCTATCATGCGGCTGAGCATCATCAGGTGACGATAACGCCAGATCGAAGTGTGTTCGTCAATGTCGAGCAGCGTCGTGAGCAACTGGTATGGCAGTTGGAAGATTGGATAGTCGCGGTAGAGCATGATGAAGAGCGCGGAGCGCATCGCCGCCGGGCTGAACTCGCCGTTGCCTTCATGCAGAAAGATGCGGTTGAACTCCTCGCGCCGCTCGGGGAGGCTCTCGTACTTGTTGAGGCTCGCAAGGAACTTCTTGCGGTAGACGGCCCAGAAGCGGCGCGGCGTGCTGCTCTTGTCCCAGAGCTTCGGAACGAAAAAGGGCATTCTTTCAAGCCACGCGATAAGCTGCCGCTTGACTGTCGGCTGCG
Organism: Acidobacteriota bacterium; assembly: GCA_032230645.1. Taxonomy (GTDB): domain Bacteria; phylum Acidobacteriota; class Blastocatellia; order Pyrinomonadales; family Pyrinomonadaceae; genus QHXN01. The sequence continues at coordinate 9,991 of JAVXWN010000040.1, forward strand.
ACTCGACCTCAGCCAGCTTTTCAAAATCATCTTGCGAGAGGCCGCCGTGCCCGGTTCGCTTGTAGTATTCGCCCCCGTGTCGGCCGTCCATGCGCAGTCCGATTTTGGCCTCGACGAGTTTGAACTGCACGCTCTGAAAGCCCGAGGCCGGGATGAGAAAGTTGCGGAACTCAAGGAAGTCAACTGACGACATCGTTTCGAGTATGTCAATCTGTTGAATGAGCAGCTTCCATATTTCGACGATGCGGCGCGCGCGCCTGACGATCACGCCCATGTCGCCCGAGTTGTCGTCAATATCGTCTTGCTGGAGCAGCAGGATAATCGAGTCCAACTCGTACATGATCTGCTTGAACCAAAGCTCGTAGGCTTGATGAGTGATGATGAACAGCATCTCGTCGTGCGCGACGACGCCGTGCTCGGCACTGACGGGATGCTGGCTGTCGAGGATTTTATCCAGACCGAGGTAGCTTGAATAATATATATCGGACATGCGTGTCACACCTCCGACTGAAACATTCGGGCGTAAGTATTCTACCCCGAATGACGAGTTCGCGCTCTCGCCCGCAGCTCAGTCTACACCGAGCAAGATGTCCATCGTCAGTTGGTCGAGCCGCTCATACCGCAAGCCCTTCGAGGCGAGCGCCGCGCGGTCGAACTCGCGCGAGAGCAGCGCCGAGGCGCTTCCCTTCTCGAACTTGCCCAGAGGCGAGCCGTCGCGATTACTCTCTTCAATCTCCGCAAGCAGCGCCTTAATCTCGGGATGAGAGTTCCAGCGAGTTGCCTTCTCCTTGAAGATGAGATAGGTGTGCATGCACCCGCGCGCAAAATCTTTCACGCCCTCGTAATCTTCCGTTCGGTAGGCGTGCGCGTCGAAGTGACGCGGCCCCGTGTAGCCCACATCTTCAAGAAACTTGACGAGCCAGAAGGCGGCCTTCGGGTTTGCCGAGCCGAACCTCAAGTCCTGATCGTAGCGGCCGGGCACCTGATCGTTCAAATCTATGTGGAAGAGCTTCCCGGCTTCCCATGCCTGTGCGACCGAGTGCGTCATGTTCAAGCCGGGCATGTGCTCATGCGCGACCTCGGGGTTGACGCCGACCATCTCGGGGCGGTCGAGCGTTGTGATGAAGGCGAGGTATGCGCCCGTCGTCGGCATGTAGATGTCGGCGCGCGGCTCGTTGGGCTTCGCCTCAAGCGCGAAGCGATAGTCGTAGCCTTGCGAGAGCGAATACTCGCAGAGGTAGTTGATCGCTTCCCTCAAACGCTTGATAGCTTCGTCGGGACGGCGGCAGGCGTCAGTCTCCGTCCCTTCGCGCCCGCCCCACAGCACAAAAACCTTCGCGCCCAACTCCGCACCCAAGTCCATCGCGCGCATCGTCTTCTGCACGGCATAGGCGCGCACCCGCGCATCGTTCGCGGTGAATGCGCCGTCGCGGAAGACGGCTTCGTAAAATAGATTCACGGTCGCCATCGGCACTATGACGGCCGTCTCTTCGCAGACGCGACGAAACTCGCGCACGATGCGGTCGCGTTCCTGCGGCGCGGCGTCAATCGGCACAAGGTCGTTGTCGTGGAAGTTGACGCCCCACGCGCCGACCTCCGCCAACATGCGCACGGCGTCGTTGGGCGCGAGCGTCGGGCGCACGGCATCGCCGAAGGGGTCACGCCCGCGATTGCCGACCGTCCAAAGGCCGAAGCTGAACTTGTGCTCGGGGCGCGGAGTGTACTTGTCGCTCGTCATGGCTTTACCTCTTCTGCTTCACACGTAGCTGCGTGCATGACTGAAGGCTCTTTAAGATAGATGACGCAAGGCCGGGTAGAGCATTCGGAAAGCTTCATATCGTTGACTCATCAAGCTCGCCTCCGCGCTCGGCTCGATTCTCGAACGGATGCGGACGGAAGCGGCGCACGCTTCGTCAACCGACTTCCACACGCCGCCGCCGACACCCGCGAGCAGCGCCGCGCCGTATGCAGCGCCCTCTTCAGTCTCAACCCGCTCGACACTATAACCGTAAACGTCCGCCTGTATCTGTCGCCAGAGATCAGAGCGCGCACCGCCGCCGCCCAGCCGGACGACCTCGACGGGAACAAGCATCTCCTTGAAAATCTCGAACGTGTCGCGCAGTGAAAAAGCAACGCCTTCGAGTATGGCACGGACGATGTGCGCGCGCGTGTGATTCGCGGTGAGTCCGACGAGCGCGGCGCGCGCGTGCGGGTCAAGATGCGGCGTGCGCTCGCCCATCAGGTACGGAGCCCACAACACTCCGTCCGCGCCTGCGGGAACCGTTGCCGCCTCTTCACAGAGTCGTTCGTATGGGTCGCGACCGTCTTCGCTGCCTGCGCCGAATTGGTCGCGGAACCAGCGCAGGCTGAGACCCGCGCCCTGCGTCACGCCCATCACGTGCCAGCGGCCGGGCACTGCATGGCAGAAGGTGTGGACGCGTCCGCCCGCGTCGAGCGCGGGTGTGTCGGTCGCGGCGAAGACGACGCCCGAAGTTCCGATGGTCGCACTGACCGCGCCCGGTCGCACGACGCCCATGCCGACCGCCCCGGCCGCCTGATCGCCCGCGCCCGCGACAACCGGCGTACCCACTCTCAAGCCGGTGGCTTCTGCGCCTTCGACCGAGACGCGCCCGACGACTTCGGGCGACTCCGCGATGCGCGGCAGAATCCTTTCGTCCAACTCAACGGCCGCGAGCATCTCTTCCGACCAAAGTCTGCGCGCCACGTCGAAGAGTAGCGTGCCGGAAGCATCAGCCACGTCTGTCACACGCTCGCCCGTCAAGCGCAGCCGCACGTAGTCTTTCGGCAGCAGCACGCACTTCACGCGCTGCCACACTTCCGGCTCGTGCTCCCGCACCCAGAGCAACTTGGGAAGCGTGAAGCCTGTGAGCGCGGGGTTGCACGTCAACTCGATAAGGCGATGGGTTCCCACTCTCTCGTTCAAGGCGCGACACTGCACGTCCGTGCGCTGGTCGCACCAGATGATAGAAGGCCGCAAGACTTCGTCGTGTTCGTCGAGGAGCACCGCGCCGTGCATCTGACCCGTCAAGCCGACCGCGCCGACCTCCGCGCCACGCGCAGCGTCTGAGGCTAACACCGCGCGCACGGCTGCGGCCGACGCGCGCCACCAATCGTGCGCATCCTGCTCGGCCCAACCCGTCTGTGGCGATGCGAACGGCGCGTGCTCGACCGTCGCCGAGGCCACGACACGGCCCCGCTCGTCTACGACGACGGCGCGCGAGCCACCCGTTCCGACATCAATTCCGAGGAGATTCATGTGAAGGAGACACTACATCAATTCAATGTTGAATGTAATGTGCAGGGCGCTTCGATGCTGAGGCGCGGCGGCGTTTCTCTCATCCGAGAATTCGCATTGCTGATTATGTATTGTCTAACAATGAATCTTCAAAGCCTGAATCCACTCAACTCTGAATTACCGGGGACAAATACTGTACAGAGGTTTATTCCTTGCTCCCAATAGATAATTTTAATCAGCACATAAATGATAATCGTCAGGTGGCGCTCGCACCTTCGACGCATTGGCCGCGCGCGGGATACACTCGGTCTTGAGGCTGGACGACGCGGAAAGAAATTACGAATGATATGTATCTGAGCCGGGTCAGGTGGGGACTCATCGGTTGCGGCGACATCGCGCGTCGGCGTGTCGCGCCCGCACTGCGCGACCTCGAAAACTGCGAGCTTCGCGCGGTGAGTCGCGCCAACCCTGAGCGTGCCGGGTCTTTCGCCGTCGAGTTCGGTGCGAAGCGTTGGCATGCCGACTGGCGCGACCTCGTCAACGACCCCGAAGTCGAGGCAGTCTACGTCGCGACGCCCGTACACCTTCACGCCGAGCAAGCAATTGCGGCGGCAGAAGCAGGCAGGCACGTGCTGTGCGAAAAGCCTTTGGCGATGAGTGTCGCCGAGTGCGCGCGTATGAACGCCTCGGCGAACGCGAACGGCGTGCGGCTTGGCGTCGCCTACTATCGCCGTTTTTATCCGGCAATCGAGCGCGTGCGAGAGATTTTAAGTTCGGGTGAGATAGGCGTGCCCGTCGTCGCGCAGATGAACGCGTTCGAGCGCTTCGAGTCGGGGCCTGAGCACCCGCGCCGCTGGCTTCTGGAGAAGAGGCTTGCGGGCGGCGGGCCGATGTTCGACTTCGGTTGTCACCGCATCGAGGTGCTGCTCAACCTGTTCGGTCGCGTGGAAGCGGTCAGAGGTCTTATCTCAAACGTCCACTTTCAACGCGAGGTTGAGGACACGGCCTGCGCCCTGCTTCGCTTCGAGGTCGGCACGCAGGCAGTCCTCTCCGTCACACACGCCGCGCGCGAGCCGCAGGACACGCTTGAAATTTTCTGTAGCGAAGGTTCGATACGTGCTGATGTGCTGAACGAAGGAAGGCTGAAGATAAAGACAGCCGACGGCGAACGCGTCGAATCTCATCCAACACACCCGAATGTTCACGTGCCGCTGATAGACGACTTCGCGCGCGCCGTTATCGGCGGTACTTCGCCGCGTGTTGACGGGCGAGTCGGCCTTGAGGTTTCGAGAGTTTTAGAAATGATCTACTCGAACGCGGAGTCGCCCGTGGCCGACTGACACTCATCTGCTCGACAACAGACTCACCGTTGAATACGCGCGGAGTCGCCCCGCACAAACGCGCGCACCTGTTCGACGGTCGCCATCGTGGTATCGCCGGGAAAGGTCGTGAGCAGCGCGCCATGTGCCCAGCCGAGCTTGAGCGACTCTTCGGGCGACTCGCCCGTGAGTAACCCGTAGAAGAAGCCGGAAGCGAAGCCGTCACCGCCGCCCACGCGGTCGAGCACGTCAAGCTCGGCCGTCGGCGAAACGTAAGTCTCACCATCAACCCAAGCCACCGCAGCCCAACTGTGCCGGTTCGACGTATGTACCTCGCGCAACGTCGTCGCGACAATCTTGACCTGTGGGTGCTTCTTCACCACCCGTTCAATCATGCCTAAAAACGCGCTCGGGTCGAGCTTCGACTTCGTGGTCACGTCCTGCCCCGCAATGTCGAGACCTTTTTGCAAGTCCTCTTCATTGCCGACAAGCACATCCACGTTCTCGACGATGCGTGCCACGGTCTCGACTGCGCGGTGTTGGCCGCCGGAAATCTTCCAGAGCTTCTCGCGGAAGTTGAGGTCGAAGGAGACGACCGCGCCCGCGGCCTTCGCGGCCTTCATGCCCTCGACGATGAGTTCGGCGGTCGTCTCCGAAAGAGCCGCAAAGATGCCGCCCGAATGGAACCAGCGCACGCCATTCGCGAAGATCGCCTCCCAGTCGAAGTCGCCCGCCTTTAACTGCGCCGCCGCCTCGTTCGCCCGGTTGTAGAAGACGACGGGCGCGCGGACGCCGTAGCCTCGGTCGCTGTAGACGGTTGCGATGTTGGGGCCGCGCACGCCGTCGTGCTCGAACAACTTGTAGAAGGCACGGACGCCCATCGCGCGCACGCGCTCCGCGACGAGGTCGCCGATTGGATAGTTGACCATCGCGGAGACGACGCCCGCCTTCATGCGGAAGCAGTCGGCGAGGTTCGCGGCACAGTTGAACTCGCCCCCGCTAACGTGTATGTCGCACCGGCTTGCCTTGCGAAAGGGGATGACGCCGGGGTCTATGCGATGGACGAGGGCTCCCAACGAGACGAAATCCAGCGCGCCCTCTTCGGGAATGTTAAGACCGTTCTTCATCTTGTCGAGTCTCCATATGCGTGGAGCGAGCTATTCAAGATATTTATTGAGCTATAAAAATAATAACTTTGAATTTTGCCGCCGTCATCTTTAGTATGCCTTCTTCTCTGAGGTAACACTAAATGTCCCACCTTGAACGTATAAAAATCTTCGACACGACGTTGCGTGACGGCGAGCAATCTCCGGGCTGCTCGATGAATCTTGACGAGAAGATTCGACTGGCACGAGCGCTTGAGTCGCTCGGCGTTGACGTTATCGAGGCCGGATTCCCCGTCGCCTCCGACGGAGACTTCGCGGCGGTCAAAGCCGTGGCCGCCGAGTGCCGGGAGGCAACGGTGGCCGCGCTCTGCCGCACGACCGAGCAGGACATTGTGCGCGCGTGGGAGGCCGTCGGTGGTGCCGCGCGGCCGCGCCTGCACACCTTCGTCGCAACCTCGGACATACATCTCGAACACAAGTTGAAGAAGTCGCGCGCGGAGGTTCTGCGCATGACGCGCGAAGCGGTGCGGCTCGCGCGCGCGTTCACCGAAGACGTTGAGTTCTCCGCCGAGGACGCAACGCGCAGCAACCTTGACTACCTCTGCGAAGTCTTCGCCGTGGCGGTCGAGGAGGGCGCGCGCACGCTCAACGTCCCTGACACGGTCGGCTACACCACTCCGACCGAGTTTCGCGAAATAGTCGGCGCGGTGCGTGAGCGCGTCGTAGGCTCGCGTGACGTGACCATCAGCGTCCACTGCCACAACGACCTCGGCCTTGCTGTCGCAAACAGCCTTGCCGCTCTCGACGCGGGCGCGCGGCAGATAGAGTGTACCGTCAACGGCATCGGCGAGCGCGCGGGCAACGCCGCGCTCGAAGAGGTCGTGATGGCTTTGCGCGTGCGCGCAGACCGCCTGCCTTACTCGTGCGGCGTGCGCACAGAGGAGCTTTATCCCGCGAGCCAACTGCTCTCGGAGATCATCGGCTTCGGCGTGCAGCCCAACAAGGCTGTCGTCGGCCGCAACGCCTTCGCGCATGAAGCGGGCATACATCAGCACGGCGTGCTCTCGAACCCGCTCTGCTACGAGATCATGACGCCGGAGTCGGTAGGCGTGCCCGCGAACAGCATCGTGCTTGGCAAGCACTCCGGGCGACACGCGCTCTACCGTCGCTTTGACGAGTTGGGATTCAGCCTCTCCGCCCCCGAGCTTGAAGAGGCGTACCAGCAGTTCACCAAACTCGCCGACCGCAAGAAGCGCATCTACGATCAGGACTTGCTCTCCCTACTCCCCGCGTCACACAGGCGCGGCGTAGTCGCAGACCTGAGCGGAGGCGCATTGAGGATTGATTTCGCGGAGGCTTACGGAGGATAAATCTTCTCCGAATTTATCGGCCACCTGTTGCCGCCCCGAGTTTTTAAAGGGTCGCGACCGGTGGTCGCTTTTTCGCGAAGCTGAAAGACTATGAAGCTGAAAATAACCACGCTGCCGGGCGACGGCATCGGCCCTGAAGTGACGCGCGAAGCGGTGCGCGTGCTGCGAACAATCGCGGAGGTCTACGGTCACGAGTTCGACATCGAAGAACATCTCGTCGGCGGCGCGGCCATCAAGCTTGAGGGCAGTCCTCTGCCTGCCGCGACTATCAACGCGTGCCTCGCAAGCGACGCCGTGCTTCTCGGCGCTGTCGGTGCGCCGGAGTTCGACCGACTCGCGGGTGACAAGAGGCCAGAAGCCGGTCTGCTCAAACTGAGAAAGGTGTGCGGGGCGTTCGCAAACCTTCGCCCGGTCACATGTCACGAAGCCACCGCCGACTCGTCGCCTCTCAAGCTCGAGATAGTCGGCGGCGCTGACTTGCTCATCGTCCGCGAGCTTCTGGGCGGGCTCTACTTCGGCGAGCCGCGCGGGATTGAAGATGAAGGCAACGCCCGCGAAGCCTTCAACACCATGCGCTACACGACAGCCGAGATCGAACGCGTCGCGCGCGTTGCGTTCGAGGCGGCGAAGAGTCGTCGGCGGAAGGTGACTTCAGTTGACAAGGCGAACGTCCTCGAAACATCGAGGCTCTGGCGCGAGGTCGTCTCGCGCGTCGCGCCCGAATACCCGCAGGTGTCAATCGAGCACATGTACGTTGACGCGTGCGCGATGCATCTTATGACGAACCCGCGTAGGTTTGATGTCGTGCTGACCGAGAACCTTTTCGGCGACATCCTCTCCGACGAGGCGTCGGTCATCGCGGGCTCGCTCGGCATGCTTGCTTCCGCGAGCGTCGGCGGCGAGACGGATATCTACGAGCCGGTACACGGCTCCGCGCCCGACATCGCCGGGACGGGGCTCGCCAATCCGCTCGGCGCAATCGCATCGGTCGCTCTCCTGCTCCGTCACACGGCGCGGCTTGAACGCGAGGCACAGGACATCGAGGCTTCGATACGACTCGTGCTCGAAAGCGGCTACCGCACGGCCGACATACAGGGGCGAGCCGGAAGGTATATAGTGGGCTCGGAGGAGTTGGGCACGCTCGTCGCCCAAACGGTCGCGGAACTTGCGGACATGAGTCATGCTTACCACGCGGTTTGAAGAATGGATATGGATGTCAAACACTAGATATTGATTAAGGTACTTCGCAGTACTCAACATCTAGTGTCTGACATCTCACCTTTATGCCACGAACATTATTCGACAAGCTCTGGGACGCGCACGTCGTGCGTGAGGCGGCGGGCGAGCCCGCGCTGCTCTACATTGATTTGCATCTTATACACGAGGTCACTTCGCCGCAGGCGTTTGACGGGCTGCGCACAGAGGGAAGGCACGTGCGCAGACCTGAGTTGACCGTTGCCACGGTTGACCACAACGTACCGACTACAGCTCGTCGCCTTCCCATCACCGACCACGTCGCCGCGCAGCAGATGGAGACGCTGCGTCGCAACTGCCGCGAGTTCGGGATAACGCTTTACGATGTGGATGCGCCCGAGCAGGGTATCGTTCACGTCATCGGCCCCGAGCTTGGACTGACGCGGCCGGGACAGACCGTTGTCTGCGGCGACAGCCACACGAGCACGCACGGCGCGTTCGGCGCGCTCGCCTTTGGCATCGGTACGAGCGAGGTCGAGCACGTTCTCGCTACGCAGTGCCTTCCGCAATCGAAGCCCCGCAAGATGCTCATTAAGAGTTCGGGGGCGTTGGCCGAGGGCATCACCGCGAAAGACTTCGCGCTCGGATTGGTAGGGCAGATTGGTACTGACGGCGCGACGGGGCACGTCATAGAGTATGACGGAGCGGCCGTGCGCTCGCTCTCGATGGAAGGGCGTATGACGCTCTGCAACATGAGCATCGAAGCGGGCGCGCGCGCGGGAATGATCGCTCCCGACGATGTGACCTACGCTTATCTCGAAGGCCGTCGCTTCGCGCCGCGCGGCGACGCATGGCGTGAGGCGCTCGACTACTGGCGGAGTCTTCCGGGCGACGAGGGTGCGGAGTTCGATACAGTCGTCGAGTTCGACGCCTCCGCACTCGCTCCTTACGTCACGTGGGGCACGAGCCCCGGTCAGGTCGTACCCGTCACGGGGCGCATCCCCGACCCTTCCGCCGGTCGCACGGAGAGCGACCGCCGCTCCGCCGCGCGCGCTCTTGAATACATGGGGCTCGCACCCGGCACACGCATCGAGGATGTGCGCGTTGACCACGTCTTCATCGGCTCATGCACGAACGCGCGGCTTGAAGATTTGCGCTCGGCCGCGAGCGTCTTGCGAGGTCACAGGGTAAGCGAGCACGTGCGTGCACTGGTCGTGCCGGGGTCGCAGGCCGTCAAGTTCGCCGCCGAAGCGGAAGGGCTCGATGAAGTTTTTCGCGAAGCGGGCTTTGAGTGGCGCGAGTCAGGGTGCTCGATGTGCCTCGGCATGAACCCCGACACGCTTCGACCGGGCGAGCGCTGCGCCTCGACCAGCAACCGCAACTTCGAGGGGCGGCAGGGCAAAGGCAGTCGCACGCATCTCGTCAGTCCCGCGATGGCCGCCGCCGCCGCCATCGCAGGCCACTTCACCGATGTGCGTGAGTGGAAATTTAAAGAGTAGCGAATCGTAAATCGTGAATAAGAGGCCGACTTCTTATCACCCTTTATCCTTCTCTGCTTACTATCCGCTGCTCTTCGTCAACGATTCACGATTCACAAAACCATGCTTCCCTTTCGCGTACACACAGGCAGCGCGGCTCCGCTCGATCATCCGAACGTCGATACCGATCAGATTATCCCGAAGCAGTTTCTCAAGCGCATCGAGCGCACGGGCTTCGGGCAGTTTCTTTTTTACGACTGGCGCTTCGGCGCGGACGGCTCGCCCAATCCGTCGTTCGTGCTGAACGAACCGAGGTATGAAGGTGCCAGCGTCCTTTTAACCGGGCGGAACTTCGGCTGCGGTTCATCACGCGAGCACGCGCCGTGGGCTCTGCTCGACTACGGCTTCCGCGCCATCATCGCGTCGTCGTTCGCCGACATCTTCCAGAACAACTGCATGAAGAACGGCGTTCTGCCCGTCACGCTTCAGGATGCGGAGGTCGCGGAACTCACGCGTCGCGCGCGTGAGTTTGAAGGCTACCGCTTGACAGTTGACCTTGAGCATTGCGAGGTGAGAGACAGCCACGGATTCAACGCGACTTTCAAAGTCGAAGAGTTTCGCCGCCGCTGCCTGCTTGAAGGGCTCGACGACATCGGCCTCACGCTGCGACACGAATCTCAAATCCAACAGTACGAGGCTCGACGACCCATCTGGTTGTAATCGAAGAAAGCTTTCGGACTCCGCCTCTCTTTTCAGATTTCATGAGCATCGCGCGGGTTAACTCTCGCCATTCATACTTGATTTGACAATAGTCGTTATAACGACTATTGTTATACTTATGAGTTCGAAACTACAGAAGGAGTTGAAGCAGCAGAAGCCATTCAGCAGTCCTGAAGAGGAGATATACCTGAGCATTATGCGGACGGCGGAAGCTCTATCGTGGGGCGTCGCGGAGATTCTAAAAGATGTGGAGTTGACGCTCACGCAGTACAACGTGCTCAGGATTCTGCGCGGTGCGGGTGTCGAGGGTGCCACCTGCGGGCAGATCAGCGAGCGCATGGTGACGAAAGATTCCGACATCACGCGGCTGCTCGAACGTCTCGACACGCGCGGTCTGATTACGCGTGCGCGCGACGGGAACGACCGACGCTTCATCACCGTGCGGATCACGAAGGAGGGGTTGCGACTGCTCGCGAGCCTCGACGAGCCCGTGGTCGAGTGTCACAAACGACAGATCGGGCACCTCGGGCGGGAACGACTCGCCACGCTCGGCAGACTGCTCGACGTGACGCGCGACTCCGACGGTTGAAAATTTTTTGCCCGGATTTTTTTATAACGAGTAATGAAGATGACAGTAAATACCAAAGAGACAGGGCCGGGGGAAGTCGCCAAACGGTTCCCCTCCGTATTCGTCTCGCACGGCGCACCGACTCTCGCAATCGAGCAGAACGATACGGTCGAGTTCCTTAAAAAATTGGGCCTTGAGCTTGGAAGGCCGGAGGCGATCCTCTGCGTGTCTGCACATTGGAACACGCCGTCTCCGATGGTGAGCGCCGCCATGCGGCCCGAGACGATACACGACTTCGGGGGCTTCCCCGAAGAGCTTTACCGCATACGTTACCCTGCGCCGGGCGCTCCCACTCTCGCCGCGCGCGCTGCTGAGTTGCTTGGAGGGGCAGGCATCGCGTGCGAGGTCTCCGGAGATAGAGGGCTTGATCACGGCGCATGGGTGCCTCTCAGGCTGATGTACCCGGAGGCGGACGTGCCGGTCACGCAGCTCTCCATACAGCCGCAGCATGACCCGCTTTATCACTTCCAACTCGGACGTGTGCTCGCGCCGCTGCGTGACGAGGGCGTGCTGGTGCTCGCGACCGGCAGCGCGACGCACAATCTAAGGAAGCTCGGGCTCGATGGGACGAGGCCCGAATGGGCCGCACAGTTTGAAGAGTGGCTCTACGAGAAGATCGAGGAAGGCTCGACCGAAGAGCTGCTGAACTATCGCCGCCACGCTCCCTACGCCGCGCTGGCACATCCGACGGACGAGCACCTGCTGCCGCTCTTCGTAGCGATGGGTGCGGCGTCGGGCGGGGGCTCGGCGCACGGCCGATGTTTGCACAGAGGTTGGACGATGGGTAGCCTCAGCATGGCTACATACAGCTTCGGGGACGGCTTATGATCTCGCTTTGGAATTTTTAAGGTAGAGAATCGCACTGTTGTGTGTGCGGCACGCGCGCCGGAGGGCGGGAGTCGGTCGCGTAACAACTTGGTTCTTCAACACTGAGAGAGGAAAAAGATGGCTAATCTGAATTCATTCTACGCGAGTTGGACACCGCGCCTTTTGAGCGTACTGCGGATCATTGCAGGGTTCCTGTTTCTGGCGCACGGGGCGCAGAAGCTCTTCGGCTTTCTCGCACCGCCGGGCATGCCGAGCGCGACGATGTTCAGCGAGATGTGGGTGGCCGGTGTGCTGGAACTCTTCGGCGGGGCGCTCCTACTGCTTGGACTGTTCACGCGGCCCGTGGCATTCATCCTCTCGGGCATGATGGCCGTGGCCTACTTTCAGTCGCACGCACCGGGAGGGTTCTGGCCGCTACAGAACAAGGGTGAGCTTGCGGTGCTCTATTGTTTCGTGTTTCTCTTCCTGTCGGTCGCTGGAGGGGGCGAGTGGAGTGTTGACCGCCTCTTGCGGCGTAGTTGAACGGCCGGAGCAGTGTGGGGCGTAGAGTGTAGTTTTGTTCAAGGCGCATGAGCGACGACGACGCATTCGCGAAGGGCGTGTCGTCGTCGCTCATACTCATATCATCATGGCGCTTCGGATGTCTGCGGGTGAATAGCCACGCGCGGCACCGTGCGACGTTTACTGTCGATTCGTCTCCGAGACTTTTTTGCGTGCTGTCTCGTGTAGGTAATAGCCGATGATGAGAGCGGTCGAGCCTCTATAATCAGCCGCACCCGATTTGACACGGTTGGCGCGCAGGTACAGATCGTTGACGCGTTGACTCAGCGCAGCCGCCGCGCCCGTAGCCTTTGCCCAGAAGATTGCGGCACGCCTTGAGTCCTCCCTGTAGCCGGGGCCGAGCCCCTTTATCAAATCTCTCGCCTTCTCCGGGTTCACCTTGTAAAGCTCGGACAACACGCCGAGGCCGTTGCGGTAGCCTGAATAACGCACGAAGGGGTTGGGAGAGCTTATGCACACGACGTAGGCGACAAAGTTAGCTTCCGACTCGCGCGCCACGCCGCGCTGATGCGCCATCTCGTGCGCGATAGTAAAAGGCATTTGAAAGTCAGGCACGTCGGCGTTGTAGTTAGGCTCGCCTGTGAAGGGAGAGTAGACGCCACTCAGCCCAAGCCTCGTCATGACCTCTGACGCCAAGAGCGGCTTGGGCGGTGCGTACTCGCCATGCGGCAGCAGCGTGAGGTCTGGAACCGTGTCATAAGACTCCTTTAAGAGCACCTTGGTTTCTTCCACACCGGGCACAGGCCTGCCATCGGCGTGCGCCTCCGCATAAGTTTCGTTGACATCGTTGATGATCTCGCGGCTCAACGTCTCAAGCTCGGCTGCGGAGGCGCTCTTCTGCTCATAACCGAGAAGGTCGAAGAGAAGCGGTCGCTGATAGTTGAGGCCGAAGACGAACAGAAACGTCCAGAGCAGGGCGGCCGCAGACCAGACGGCGAAGCGCACGGATGCAACCGTCCGCCGCGCTCTTTCCTCCGGACGCGAGTAGAGCAGAAAACACAATCTAACGAGACGGGCTAAGGCCACCGCCAATAGCACCCACATCAGAACCTCGCCGACCGAGAAGCCCAAGCGGCGACTGAACCACGAGAGAGCCACGAGAAGATACGGGTAGACGGATTGCGTGTATAAACGCTCTGTCAGTTCCGGAAAGAGCGCCGCCAGTCCTTGCAAAAGAACACCAGAGACGAGAATCATGAGCGGCAATCCCAACTCACGCCTCACTACACCACACACATGTAAAAGAGCCTTCACGCTCCGCCTCAACCACCCGCGCGATACGATCCTACGCACACTTTCTTGCCTGACTTCACCCATGACACGAATCATACCGAATCTCCACGGTGAAAGATTTAAAACTCCAATTGGCCGTCAAATATTATCAACCAAAAGAGATATTGCGTCTGATAAACAAATAGAAAATCGGAGGGCTTTGCTCGATAAGTCGGAATCCAGCGTTACTTTTCGGGCAAGAGAACCCCAACTACCTAAGATTATCGGACGCTCGCCGGGAACGACTTCACGGCAAGAGCGTGCATGTCAAAGACTGTCCCAAAGGGCATCGCCTGCAACTGTTCCGGTTAGTGCTCTCCACCGAGCGCACGGACTATGTCGTCACCAACGACACGGCGCAAGACTCGACGGACGACACCCAACAGATGTGTGCCATTCGCCGCAGGATTGAGCAGTTGCACCGTGAAGCCAAACAACTGACGGGGTTGGAATCGTGTCAGTGTCGCAAGGCGCGCATCCAGCGCAATCACATCGCCTGCGCTTTGCTGGTCTGGTTAAGGCTCACAGAACGGGGCGCACGGTCTATCAAATCAAGTACGCGCAGTTGTCAGAGTATCTAATCCGGCAACTGAAATTCCCAATGGTCAAGATGACTCTTGCGTAAGTCCTAACTATGATAATCCAACCGAACAACCCGCCGTTAAGGCTTTAGCCAAACCCCTCCACGACGTGGTAAGACAGCGACAGCCCTGAGATGCTCAGCGTCTCTTCCCGGGTCACGACAGAGGCATCCTGCAAGCGGGCGCGGGCCGCCGGTGTGAGCAGCACCGCCCGCCTCTCCGCCACATCCTCGCCGAGCTTGCTGGCGAGGTTTACTTCGTCACCGAACAGGTCTTCGTCACCTACGTTGAGGATGCGCCCGTAGCCGATTCCTATTGAGGCATACAGGCAGCGCTCGTCCGGCAGGAGCGTATTAACGGCGTCGAGCCGCTGGATGATGTCGGCGGCCGCCCGCACCGCATCTTCGGCCGTGTCGAACAGGCAGAAGAGGTTATCCGCCTCGGCCTTGACTAGGAGCCCGCTGTGTTTCTCGATTGAAGGGACGGCGACCAGCTTCATCTGGTGAATCATCAGCAGGAAGGAGATGATGCCATGCTGGCGCGTCGTGCGCGAGAACCCGCTCATGTCCAGCACGAAGACGGCCTTGTCCTGACCGAACACGGACTCAATCTCCCGGGCGATCTCGTCCCGCCGCTCCGGTTCCGCATTGATCTCGCCGAGAAGCCGCTCCAGATTGGCCCTGGAGTTGTGACGCGCCACCGACTCATTGTTGTCAGAAACCCTATTGACCATTTGCCTTATGAACCTTACCCAGACGACGCCGTTCACCAGCCGAACGACCCCGCCCTCCGTCTCGCCTGTATCTTGCCCCTTCACGTCTGTGGTGACAAGAAAAAAGGGTGAGCCCTCAAAGAGACCCGCCCCAAAACTGCGCGCGGACAGTTTCTTATGCTAATCAGTTACGTCGCCACCTATGCGGGCATATTTCCCGGCGTGGAAAATCGGCGCGCAAATAACATAACTATCACTATCGGATGTCACGAAAATAATAAAGATTTCTTATCGATCATAATAAAACCCGAGCAATTCGCAGGTAGTTGCTCTGGCAAAGTGACGCCGGATGCATCTGCGCTATTGCTCTTCAACCCTTTATTTCACATCACCCGCACGCCATTTCAGTCCTCGCCAGTCGCCCGACTGAATGAAGGAGGCCCAGAAAAAGGGATGGCTAAAATTCCACTTTGGCCTTTCCGTCTTCAAGCTCGAACTATGTCCTTCTCTGCCCTGTGTCGTAAGCAACCCCTTCAACATTAGGAGTTGTACTTGCCTGAGAGCTTCGGTGCGTCCCTCGCCCGCCTGAAGTCGCCGGTAGTAGTCCGTCATCAGATCACGCGTCGCCGCGTCCGAGACCTGCCACAGACTCATCACCTGCGTTTCGCTGCCCGCCAGAACGAGCGCGCGGCGAAGACCATAGACGCCGTCGCCGTTCTTCACCTCGCCGACACCCGTCTCGCACGCCGAGAGCACGACGAGCTTCGTCCCCCACAGATCGAGCCCCGCGGCTTCGAGCGCAGTCAGGATACCATCCTCGCCGTTTTCGCCGCGCCCGTCGTTCGCGCCTGCCAGTGCGAGCCCCGAACGCAGCAGAGGGTTCTCGCCCGCGAGCAGCTGCGGTGACTGTGCCGTGTCGCCGGAGACGAGCTTTATCCCACGGGCGCTCTCCGGCCCATCCTGCTTTTCATCCGCGAGGAAAAAGCCGTGCGTGGCGATGTGCAAGATGCTCGGCCCCGCAACGCGCTTCAGCGCGGCCTCGGTCGCGCCCGCGCCTGTGAGCGGCGCGACTTTCAGGACTCGTCGTATGGCGTCGGCCTCCTCGGCTGTGCCGGTCAAAGGCGTGAAGACGACGCCGCGCAAATCAATGGAATGGGTAGCAGAACGAGTACCGCCTTGGTCAATGTCACCGGCTCCGGGCGCGCGGAGCGTGAAGAGCGGGTTGGCGATTACTACGGGCGGGCGACTGCTCTCGCCTTCGGCTTGAAGACGCAGGAGGTCTCTCCCGCTCGTCAGGTATGTGATCGAATAGTTCTCGACGAGATACTTTCCGTTCTCATCAACGAACGCCGCGAAGGGCACGAGGTTGAGAGCACCGTCGGGTGAGATGAAGAGTCGTCTGCGGTCGCCGAGCAACTTGCGAATAGGACTCATGACGGCTTCATCAAGGTCGCGCGCAGCAGCCTTCACGTCTTTGCTCAGAGGGTTCTTCAGTTCGGCTCGCAGCCGCGCCACACGCACATCCACCAATGCGACTTCGCCCAGGTCGGCAAACAGCGGCTCGCCCTCAGACCGTAGGACGTAGGCCGCGTAACGCGCCGCTCCGAAGCGCTGGCCGCGCTCTTTGCCCTTCGCGACTTTGGGGTCGTATGGATTGTAAGAGACAAGCTCGACGAGGGCCGCGCCCACTGGAATCGCACGCTGTACGGCCTCGATGGTGATGGGTTGCGTGTGCGCACGGAAGGGGGCGCTGCGTTGACTCACCTCGGCCTCCAAACGGTCGGTCTCAGTCTCAAGCACTGCGACCTCGGCCCGCCGTGCAGCCTGTGTGGAAGCGCTCGCCCCGCCGAGCTTGAGATTGGCGAGCCGCGTGCGCGCCTCGGTCAAACGGTCGAGCAGTTCGCGGTCTTCGGGCGCGGCGTGGCGACGCAGAGCACCTATCTGGTTGGCCATCGCGTCGAGAGCGCGCCCCTTGCGCCTGAGGATGTTGCCGAGCGCGAGACGGCGAGCCCGAGGGTCGTCGCGCGCCGGGCCCGAGTCGAGCCAGACGGAGAAGTCAGTCTCGTCCGCGATGGTTCCAAGATAGACGCGCTTCTGCTCTTCGGAACCGGCCGAGAGGACGAGCGCGAGGTTGCGTTCACGTATGTCGGCGGCGCGCGCGAGCCCGGCGACTGCTTGCGCCACATCGCCGGACTCGAAGCGCACCAGCGCAAGATTGGTGAGCGCGGTGGCAAGGTCTGGATGGTCGGGGCCGAGTTCCCTCTCGCTGATTGCCACGGCGCGCACGAGCGGCGGCAGTCCATGCGCGTAATCCCCTTTGCGCTCGTACATGACGGCGAGGTCGTTGAGCGCCGGGATGAGCTTAGCGTTCTCCGCGCCGAAGGTCTTCTCGCGCAAGGCCAGTATCTTCACGTACAGCCTCTCGGCTTCGTCGAAAGCCCCCTTGTCAACGAGTAGCGAAGCTAGACTCTCAAGATCGAACACAGTTTCGGGATGCTCCGGCCCGAGCGCCTTCGAGCGGATTTTGTAGGCTCGCGTGAGCAACTGCTCAGCACGTTCTGAATCACCCTCGCCTCCCCTCTCACGGTACATCTCGCCGAGCCAGTGGAGCGTCGCCGCGACCTGCGGATGGTCGGGCCCGTAAGCTTTCTCGGCCAGCCGCAGCGCGCGCTCGAAGAGCGGCTCAGCGTGCGCGAGGTCGCCCAGTCTGAGGTAAAGCACGGCCAGATTGTTGATGGTCGTGATAAGCGATGGATGCTCGGGGCCAAGCTGCTTTTCTTTAATCGAGAGGGCACGCCGGAAGGCGTCCCCGGCGCGCGCCATGTCGCCCTGCTCCGAGTAGATTAAACCGGCCGCGTTGAGCCTCGTGGCGACGCGTGCGTCTTCAGGCCCGAACTCCTTCTCCGTGATGGCGAGCGAGCGCTCTATGAGCGGCCGGGCGCGCGCCGCCTCGCCCTCCGAGTAATAGAGCGCGACCATCTCGTCGAGCGTGTCGGCCACGTCGGCGTGCTCGGGGCCGAGAGCCTTCTCTCGAATCCGCAGCGCGCGCTCGTAGAGCGGTTCGGCGCGTGCGAAGTCTCCCTTCTCAACGTAATGCGAAGCGACGTTGACGAGCCCCGTCGCTACTTCCGTGTGGTCGGAGCCGTATGTCTTCTCGGCGATGCCGAGGGCGCGCAGGTAGAGCGACTCGGCGCGTGCGTACTCGAACAGCTTGTCGTAGGTTAAAGCCAGATTGTTGCAGAGCGCGGCGACCTCGATGTGATCGGGGCCGAGCCGCTTCCCCTTGATTGCGAGCGCGCGTTCGTAGAGCGGCGCGGCACGTTTGTACTCGTCCCTGTCGAACGCTTCGAGGGCCAACTTTCGGAGCGTCTCGGCCACCTCGTAGCTGTCCGAACCTTGTGCGCGAGCGCGCGCCGCGACGATACGCGCAAGCGTCTCGTCAATGCGCGCCTCGTCCTTCCTCTCGCGTGCAAGCGCGACAAGGCGGGTAAGCTCAGCGTTCAGATCAGCCGGGTCTCCCGCCGGACTCTTTTCACGAATCTCCGCCGCGCGGCGGCGCAGAGGCTCCTCGCGCGCGGCGGCGTTCTCTTGCTCGTAGAGCCGCGCAAGGTTGTCGAGCGCGTCCGCCACCTCCGGATGCTCAGGCCCGCGCAACTTCTCCGTGGCGTCGAGAGCGCGCAGCAAAATTGTCTCTGCACGCGCCGCGTCGCCCAGCGTTACCAACACACCGCCGAGATCGGACAGGCTACGAACAATCTCTTTCGGGTCGCTACCCTGCGACTCGTTGATTGCGAGCACGCGCTCAAGATAAGCGGCCGTGCGCGCAGGCTCTTTCGCTTGCCAGTGAAGCTGCCCGAGGTCGCGCAACGTCGAGATGAGGCTGGGACTCGTCGTTCCGTAGAGTCTCTCCTCAATCTGTAAGAGGCTTTCGACGGGATGGATGGCCTCTGCGTATCTCTTCTCTTCGTAGAGTTGCCGTGAGCGTTCGACGAGATGACCAATCTCGCGCATTAGTTCAGTGTGCTCGGCAACGCGCTTGCGGTCTGCATCCGAAGCCCGTTGCAGCTTTGCGACTCGCGCTTCGTAGCTCCCAGCCGCCGCGCTCTTGTCAGTTGAACGCACCTCCAAACGATAGTCGCCCGCGGCGGTCGCGATCCACAAAAGCGGCTCGGGCCCTCGCGCGCCGTTCGGGCTGTCGCTTTCCGAAAGCTTCTCGCCGCCGGGCGCGTAGAGCGTCAACGTCACATCCACGCCGCGCTGCTCTACGACAACGTCGAGCAGTTGTCCTGCTTTGAGCTTCAGCACGTAGACGTGAGCTTCGCCACCGCGAATCTCACGCTCGATGCTCTGCTCAGGCTTCAAAGAGTTCTCACCGGAGGCCGGATGAGAGCCTTGACCACGTGCATGAGTAGGAATAAAGAGACAGAGGAAGAGCGAGGCAATCAAGACTCTTTGCATAGTCGAGAAGAATACCTTCCTCTATCGCCAGTATGCAATAGAGCTCGACATCGTGGCTGGGAGACGGAACTAAATAAAATCTTGGAATGGCTCGCCGCTGCTGCGATGGCAGACCCGTCCACGTTCGAGAAGAGTTTTGAACCATCGCTGAAAGCCATTATGCAACTTCAGTCAGTTATCGCCGGCATCAGAACCTGACAACGGCTGGCGCGCGACCCGCAACAGCGCGGCTCTCAAACTCAATCGCTTGGGCGGGCGGGTGATTGGCGGCGTTATGCGTCTTCATGTTATGAAGGTAAATGCAGCTATGGCAATCTCTCGAACAACTTCACCCCTGAATGTTGAAATCATTCCTGCGTTAGAAGAACAAGAATCGATTTTGGCTAATCTGCTTGAGTTATATGCACATGATTTCAGCGAGTTCATTGATCTGAAACTTGGCGCAGATGGTCGCTTTGGCTATAAGCACCTTCCTTTATACTGGAAGGAGTCCGGTCGCCATCCATTTCTCATTATGGTTAATGGTCATTTAGCTGGGTTTGTCTTCGTGCGTAGAGGGTCGAAAATTTCTAATGATACTGATGTGTGGGACATGGCAGAATTCTTCATTGTTCGTGGATATCGCAGGCACGGAATTGGGACGGAAGTAGCACATAAGATTTGGAGAAAGTTTCCGGGGAAATGGGAGGTACGTGTTATAGACCGAAATCAAAAGGCGAAGGAGTTTTGGCGGCGGTCAACCACTGAGTTTCTCGGTGAAAGAATTGAGCCGACTCCTTTCTCTGAAGGTGGGGAAGTTTGGCACGTCTTCTCATTTGAATCTACACGCGCCGCATAAAAACGGCATGCACCCGACGCCCCCTCAGCACCTCTCTTAATATCAAGAACCGCTGATGCGACAAACACGCGCTGCTTGTCCTTGCTTGTCATGCTGCGACTGCTTCCTGTCGCCTAACGCTCGAATTACCGGGCGAGCAATCGATGTCGAGTTTAAGAGACATGCTCGTTGCGAGTCCGGTTGAATGAGCGGTTATGCTGTCGCCTGTTACACACCACAACCTCAGATTGAATCATAGATATGATGGCATTGATGATTTCCGGGAACTATTTTTATATGAATACGCAATTACGACTGGAAAGTAATAACGGTCATGTCATTAATCTTGCAAAGCGAGATATAAACACTCGTTTCTGAGGACAAAGAATGCTGCTTAAGAAAATCTTACTTACATGCGTGGCCTCACTTTTCCTTTTATCGTCGGCCTTGGCACAAAATACCGATGCTCCCAAACTACCGGACACTTTAGCAGGCCGAAGGGTGGCAGCCTATATCAAGGCTTTCAACTCGGGCGACGAGCAATTGATGCGCGCATTCTTCGACGAAAACGTTGCGCCCGCCGCACTTCAACGACGCCCTGTGGAAGCGCGAATGGAGATCTATCGGGAGATGCGCAGCAACATGGAAGCGATTGAGCTACGGCGAATTTCGGAAACGAGCAACGGCGCGCTGACGATATTGATTCAGACAAAGAAAGGTGAGTGGTTCGAGCTGGGCTTTCAATTCGAGCAGGAATCGCCATACAAACTTCTTGGATTGCGTGTCGACAGCGCGGAAGCACCGCAGGGAGCTACGGCAAATGTTGAACCCTCATCAATGTTGACCGAGACAGAGCTCATCACATCCATTGAAAAATATCTTAATGAGCTTGTTGCGGCAGATGAGTTTTCCGGCACCGTGTTGCTGGCTAAAGGCGGGAAACCCATTTTTGAGAAAGCCTATGGGCTGGCAAGCAAGGAATTCAACGTCCCGAACCGCATTGACACAAAGTTCAACCTCGGATCAATCAATAAAGTCTTCACCCAGATCGCCATTGGTCAATTAGTTGAACAAGGCAAACTCTCTTTCGACGATAAGCTCGGCAAATACTTGCCCGATTATCCCAATCACGATGCTGTTGAGAAGGTGACGATTCGTCAGCTACTTAGTATGTCATCCGGAATCGGAGATTTCTTCGGCCCTGAATTCGAGGCCGCTCCCAAGGATAGATTACGGACAATCAAAGATTTCCTCCCGCTCTTTGCCGGCAAGCCTCTGTTGTTTGAGCCGGGCACTAAACATCAGTACTCCAACGGCGGCTACATCGTACTTGGAGCTATCATCGAAAAGGTTTCCGGGCAAGACTACTACGAGTACGTGCGTGAGCATATCTTCAAGCCCGTCGGGATGCAGAACACAGATTGGTACGAAGCAGATGTTCCTACGCCTAACATGGCTAGCGGCTACACGCGGGAAGGCGCGGAGTCACATGGTGGTAATGCTCGAAGGAACAATCTATACACGCGCCCGGCGAAAGGCAGTCCAGCCGGTGGTGGCTATTCGACAGCAGATGACTTGTTTAAGTTTGCTCTCGCCTTACAGGCACAAAAGCTTCGCGTCCCTGATTTCAGAGAGACTGCGGCAGGGGCGAAACAGAATTCGTCTGACCACAATCCAGGCAGCTTTTCCGGCATAGGCATCGCGGGAGGCTCTGCTGGTCTCAATGCCTTGTTAGAAGTGAATGGGGATGGCGGTTATACCTTAATCGTGATGTCTAACTATGACCCGCCCAGCGCTGAAAAGGTCGGGAAACAGATTCGGGGATGGCTCACGCGGGTTACAAAATGATGCACCAACTGTTTGCCGCGAAACGAAATGGTTTCGCCGGGTTTCATTTCGTAAAAAGGGATTCGTAGTTTTTTAAGCCCGGCGGCAAAGACATCTGAATTTTGAGTGATACCGGGGAAGGTGGCGTAATGTTGCGGGACTGCCAGTTTGGCGCGAACAGATTTTGCCGCCTTCGCCGCCATACGTGGTTCCATTCCGAAATGACCGCCGATATTGAGCAAAGCCAGATCAATCTGGTATTCCTCGCCAATGGTTTCCATGTCTTTGAAATATGCGGTATCACCGGAGTGATAAATGGTCGGACCATTATTGATTATCAAGACAAATCCTGCCGGATTCCCGCCGTAAGCTCTTTCCGCTTCGGTCGCGCCAGCTCTCGGATTAAAAACACTGCTCGAATGAACAGCCGCTGTCATGGCAACTGTAACCTCACCATCGGCAATCTGAATTTCGCCGCCGATTCCCATGATTGCGTCCGTCTCGGCTTGCTTGCTCGGGAAATCAGCCAGCTTTACTAAATTGCCAGCTAACTCAGGATTGCTAATAAGTACCGCTCCCGTCTTCTTAGCTATTTCAACCGCATCGCCAACGTGATCGCGGTGTCCATGTGTAAGAAGAATGTAGTCTACCTTTGAAAGGGACGCCAAAGGGTTTTTACCGTCTCTCCCCTCAGGATTCGAAGGGTTTCTGAGCCAAGGGTCAATCAACAAAACTTTGCCTTTGGGCGTAGTAATCGAAAAAGCCGCGTGTCCAAACCACTTGACTTTCGTTTCTTGCGCGGATACTCGATAAGCGGAACCAACTGCAAACATAAATAAGGCTGCAAGAACTCCGAAGAACTTCATAATCATCTCCTCAAAAAGTTAGTGGCTGCTTCTTTAGTTTTTACTACGCCGTTGGTCTTCTCACAACGTGAGAAGAAACGCGGAGCCTCCCGTCGTGATTTAGCTTACCTTTATACCTCCCCGAAGCATAAGCGCTATCCATATCCCAGACACATTATTGGAACTGGGTCAGGGAGAGTGTGTTCCCGTCAGGGTCTTTGAACCAAGCAATCTTCGCCCCGCTCGGTGCCGACCAGATGCCCGACTCATCCTGCTCAAGCCACTCGTACCGCTCGCAGCTCACGCCTCTGCCCGACAACTCCTTGACGCTCGCATCAATGTCAGCCACATCCCAACCTAGGACGGTATAAGGTGGAGGGGTATGTCCCTGAACTTTCTGTACGCGCAGCATGACGCCGTTGGCATCGAAGACAAGTGCGAAGGCATCCTCCATGATGAGGCGTAAGCCCAACGTCTGTTGATAGAAACTCTTTGCGCTATCCGGTCTGCTCGTCGCGGCAAAGGCTACCACGTTGGATTTATTGAGCATGTAGTCTCCTCTGTTTCATGAAACTCATGAGCGGCATACTGCCGCCAATCTCCCGCCGCCCCAAGCCATTGCCGGAGCATGAGAAGTCATGTGGGCGGTCGGGTGTATTGGCTTGTTCGGCCGCGATGCGAGAAAAGCTGCCGGCCAGCCGGGTATTACCGGATCATACGATATGAGAGATGGAAATCCTGCGAAATGCCGGGCGACACGGCCTAGTGCGTAAAATCTCTGGCTTTTACCGCGTGAGCGGAGCATAATCCCGCCATCCCGCCACTGAGTAAGCTCCGCACCCGGAGTACTTCCCATGACCGAAAAACCGTCGCTGCTCGATCAGGTCAGGCGATGCCTGCGGCTTAGGCATTATAGCATCCGCACCGAGCAGGCATACGTCCACTCCATTAAGCGATTCATCCTCTTCCACCGCAAGCGTCATCCTGCGGAGATGGGCGCAGACGAGATTCGCCAGTACCTCTCTTACCTCGCAAACGAAGGGCGGGTCGCCGCCTCGACCCAGAATCAGGCGCTCTCGGCTCTGCTCTTCCTCTACCGCGAGGTCTTGGGGATAGAACTGCCTTACGTCGAGGGCATCGAACGTGCCAAGCGTCCGGCACGAGTTCCCGTCGTGCTCACGCGCGAGGAGGCGAACCGAGTCTTGTCTCATACGGGTGGTATCTACAAGCTGATGTTGGGGCTGCTCTACGGGGCGGGCTTGCGGCTGATGGAGTGCGTCCGCCTTCGTGTCAAGGACGTGGACTTCGGCTACTGCCAGATCACCGTCCGCGACGGCAAGGGGGAGAAGGACAGGCGGACTGTGCTGCCCGTGTTGCTCGTCGAGCCGCTCAGTCGTCAACTCAAACGCTCCCGGCTGTTCCACGAGGAGGACTTACACATGGGCTACGGCAGGGTCTATCTGCCTTACGCTCTGGAGAGGAAGTACCCGAACGCGGCGGCCGAGTGGGTCTGGCAATGGGTCTTCCCTGCTGGCAAGCTGTCCAACGACCCTCGCACGGATGAAGTGCGTCGCCACCATGCATCGGAGGACATGTTACAGGTGGAGGTGAAGCGGGCGGTTCGCGCCGCCGGGGTCGAGAAGAGGGTAAGCTGTCACACCTTCCGTCACAGCTTCGCTACGCACCTGCTCGAATCGGGCTACGATATACGCACCGTGCAGGAGTTGCTCGGGCATACGAGCGTTGAGACCACGCAGATCTATACGCACGTGCTGAATAAGGGTGGGCGAGGTGTTCGCAGCCCGCTCGACCGGGAGTAGGCGAGCCGGAGGCGCGTGGCTGGCTTCAGCGTCAACTTTCCTCCGCCTGTGTCGGCCTGAGCCTCATCCTATCTGCGACTTTGCGGCCGTGCCTATCCCTCTTGACCGTCATGCGCTGGACGTAGACGTAAGGTAATGATGAAAATCAGCGTAATTGCCTCCTACCAGTTGCTTGTCAGAAGCCGGCAGCGGTTTTTGATCCTCCCTGATAGCCTTTACAAAATACTTATGAACCTTTTATGCCTTCCTTATGCTTGAGGTAGTAGCATCCCCTCGTTGACAATTTGTCTGCCGAAGTTGCTCCCCATGAAAGAGGAGCAACACGGGGGAACCAACGGCCCGCGAGAAAGTCTTGCGGGACATGGGGCGTATCGTGAAGAGACAGTGTCACCTTCACGAAGGATACTTCTCGATCCTAGCCCGTCAGCTAACCTCGTAGGCTAAGGGGAGAGCAACGCCGGAACCGGATTATGAAAGGGCACGGAGGCTCAAGCGCTTCCGCGCCCTTTTTCTTTCGGCGTGCTACGGAAGGAGCCGACGATTGCGTGCGCACTATGAATCACGGGCAGGACGGCGAAAGGTTTTGTTTCATGGGGAAGGCTTCTTTGGCGAAGTGGACACCCCTTTCAGGGTGGCCGAGCCGAGATTCTCGTCGTTCGTCCCACGCGTCGTGGTCGGGGCCGGCAGCCATGTGGAAGTCGGGCTGAACCTCACCGGCAACATCCAGCGGGGAGCCGACGCGCTTGGGAACCGCAACGTCACGAAGGGGAATCACTTCCTCTACGCAGAGGTCGGATTCAACTTTAACTAAGACCCCGGAGGACAGAGCTACTCATGGCTACATCAATCAAGCGCTTTCTCGTCGGCAACCCATTACGTTCCGAGCAGGCGGCGCACGAGCGGCTCTCGAACAAAACGGCGCTCGCCGTCTACTCCTCCGACGCGCTTTCGTCCGTCGCCTACTCGACCGAAGCCATCCTGCTCGTGCTGCTCGCGGCGGGCACCGTTGCCATCGGCTATCTCGTGCCCATCGTCATCGGCATCACGGTGCTGCTCGGGATACTCGCCCTCTCTTATCGTCAGACGATCCACGCCTACCCGAACGGCGGCGGCGCATACATCGTCGCCAAAGACAATCTCGGTACTAATCCCGGCTTGGTTGCCGGGGCATCATTGCTTGTGGACTATATCCTGACCGTCGCGGTCTCGGTCTCGGCGGGTGTGGCGGCCATCACGTCGGCGGCGCAGGGCACGCGCTTCGGCTTCCTTGAGAATCATCGCGTCGCCATCTGCTTAGGCTTCGTAGCCTTCATCGCCGTCATCAACCTGCGCGGGGTGAAGGAATCGGGAGCGATCTTTGCCGGGCCGACCTACCTCTTCATCCTGTCGATGTTCGCGCTCATCATCGTCGGCTTCATCCACTACTACGTGACGGGCGAGGTGATGCCGACCCCGCCCGCAGACCAGATCAACGTCGATTCGTCCATCGGCGCGACGCCGCACAATCTGCTGACAGGGGGCGCGGTCATCTGGCTCGTGCTGCGCGCCTTCGCTTCGGGCTGTACGGCGCTGACGGGTGTCGAGGCCATCTCCAACGGCATTCCCTCGTTCAAACAGCCCGAGTCGAAGAACGCGGCGGCGACTCTAACTTGGATGGCCGCGATTATGACAGTGATGATTCTCGGCACGGGCTTCCTCGCATACAAGCTGAACGCGCACCCGCTCACGAACGGCGAGACGCTTGTTTCGGGAATGGCGCGGCACACCTTCGGCACCGGAGTCGTTTACTACGTCATTCAGGGAGCGACCGCGGCCATCCTCGTGCTGGCCGCGAACACATCCTTCGCGGACTTTCCGCGACTGTCTTCACTTCTCGCGGCGGACAGATTCCTACCGCGCCAGTTGGCAAGCCGAGGCGACCGGCTCGTCTTCTCGAACGGCGTCGTTATGCTCGCCATCTTTGCCTGCGTGCTCATCATCATCTTCAAGGGTTCGGAGCAGGCGATGCTGCCGCTCTACGCGCTCGGCGTCTTCATCTCGTTCACGCTGTCGCAGGCGGGGATGGTCATCCACTGGCTGCGTGAACGCAACGCGGAGAGGGCCGAAGCGCAGATCAGGCAGGAAGAGGAGTTGCACAACAGCGAAATCGTCAACCTCGGCGAGTTGGACATCGCGCACGAACGCATTATCGCCATCGAGCAAGACCGGGGTTCGCACTGGCTTCTGCCGACAATCATCAACGCGACCGGCGCGGTCATCACCTTCGTCGTCCTTATCGTCATCGCCACGACCAAGTTCACACGCGGTGCGTGGGCGGTGCTCGTCCTGATCCCGCTGCTGGTCTTCTTCTTCAGGGCGATTCATCGCCATTACGTCGATGTCGCAAAGCAGTTGACGACCGAAGGGTTGGATGAGATCAGGCCGCTCCATAACACGGTGATTGTCCCTGTCTCGGGCATACATCGTGGGGTGATACACGCCCTGCAATACGCCAGATCAATCTCGGATAACGTGACGGCTGTTTATGTGGATTTGGACGAAGAGGCGACGCATAAACTGCGTGTGAGGTGGGAGAAGTGGGGCGCGGGCATCCCGCTTCACGTTCTACCGTCGCCTTATCGCGCATTGACGCGGCCGCTCCTGCGCTACATCACGAAGATGGGCAGCCAGCGCGACGACGACATCGTGACGGTCATCCTGCCGGAGTTCGTGCCCGCGAAGTGGTGGCATCAACTGCTGCACAATCAAAGCTCGCTGCTGCTCAAAGGCGCGCTGTTGTTTAAAGAGAACGTCATCGTGACGAGCGTCCCGTACCACCTCAAGCGCAGGTCACACAAGCCACGAGTTGAACGTGCGGGACGACGAGAGCGACATTGAGGTCTCCGACACCGGAAAGGCGGCAACATGAATCACATCTGGACGATCATCTTCGTCATTATCGTCGTCATCGCGTTCGGGATCGCGGCATGGCATGACCATGAGGAGCAGAAGCGGCGGGCGCGAAGAATCGCCGCGCACGAGAAAGTTGAACGAACCGAAGATTGAGTCCTTGATGTAGAGCGTGAACGCGGCGGCAATCCATAGTGAAGATGAACGACAAGCAACGCATACTTATTGTTGACGACGAGCCGAGAGATCAAAGGATGAAAACGCAAAGAGGCGAGTAGAGACAACTGCGCGCACCGAGCTTTCAATTTATGAGAGGACAGAAGGAATAAGGAAACTTGATGAAGAGATTAACTGAACTCGTGATGAAATTATTAAACGAGTTAAGAAAGTTGTCGATGGTAATCCAGATTGAAGATTTATTAGAGTTGCTTGGCATCAGTCTCACCGCAGCCTAACAACGGCATGCACCCGACCCGCAACAACGCGGCCTTCATCAGCAAGCTTGCAGGCGGGTGATGCCGGGCGTTGGGCGCTTGCCGTTGTGATAAGAAGTTAAAGATAGCCACATATGCTATGATTTTGGGCGGAGGCGCTTATGAATCTTGCTGAACGGATTACGGTCGATCCCGACATTTGTCACGGCAAGCCTTGTATCCGGGGGCTCCGTTATCCTGTGGAGACGATTCTTGAATTGCTTAGCTCGGGGATGACGACTGAAGAAATTCTTGCAGATTATGAAGACTTAGAGCGTGAGGATATTCTCGCGGCGCTCTCATTCGCCACACGGTTAAGCCAGATCAAGCGCCTTGAGCCAATATCGGCATGAAGTTTCTGATCGATGCTCAGCTCCCGCGTCGGCTCGTTGCGCGGTTGCGAGAGGCAGGACACGAAGCGATCCACACGCTTGATTTGCCGCTCGGCAACCGCACGTCTGACACCATCATCAACGAGCTTTCTACGCGCGACGGCTACGTTGTCGTTACCAAAGATGCTGACTTCGTAAACTCCTTTTATGTGCATCGAAGACCTCATAAGCTACTGTTGATCTCAACCGGGAACATCCGGAATTCGGAGTTGGAGTCTCTCTTCTCACTCAATCTGGGGAAGGTCGCAGATGGTTTCGACCATTTCTCCTTCATTGAAATAAATCTGACGGCAGTAATCTTTCACGTTTAAGAACGCGCCTAACAACGGCATGCACCCGATTGCAGGAACGCTGCCTGTCAAATTCCTTCGCGGGGCCGCCGCAGCGGGTGATGCCAGGCGTTAGGCCGCTCTCCTAGCGGAGACGAGAGCTGAATGTTTTGGGTCGAGTTTCGCGAAGGGAAAGAGGTTGCATGTGGCGAGCGGAGCGTAGTTTAACATGAGTTCGACGTAAGCGAACTCAGAAAACCAGTGCCGGCAGTTGCAACTGCTCTTTGAGACGGATGTTCAAGCTCGGCTTCTTCTCCCGCCAGGTATAGGCGATGAGCCCTCCCAGCAAGTTGACGAAGCAGTTCGCTACTGAGCGGTGGCATGAGTGCTCGATCTGGGAGATGTTCTTGAGCTGATCCACCACGCTCTCGATGATGACCCGCTTCCGCAGCATGATCTTGTCGAAGAGCGGTAGCAGTCGTTGCTTCATCCGTTTCTTGAGTTTCATCACGAGTTGGACGCCTTCCGAGTAGAGCGTCTCGAACAATGGCTGGGACACATAGCCCTTGTCGCCGAAGAGCTTGCCGAACAACCCCTTGACTAGTTCCGGCACTGGCCGCCGGTCATCCGTGTTGCCGGGCGTGAGCCGCAGGGAGAGCAGTTCGCCACAGTCGTTGATGACGAGGTGGAGCTTGAAGCCGAAGAACCAGTCCACGCTCGTCTTCCCGCGCCGGGCGCAGCCCTCGGAAGACCTTGTGCGAGTGGATGCGCCGGTTGTGGCAGACCTTCAAGGAGGTCGAGTCCACGAACGAGATGCCGGAGCAGCGCCCTTTCCGGCTTTGCAGGTAGCCGCACAAGGGGACGAGCGCCGAAGGCATCAACTCGACGAAGCGTTGATAGCTGACCGGCAGCGGGAAGGCTCCGGCGTAGTGCTTCATCACGTGCGCGGTGTAGTAAGCCTTGAAGTTACGGTCGCTTGAGGCGTGAAAGAGCACGATGATCGTCATCACCTCCGACAGGCACAGGCACGCGGGGCGGTCGCGTTGGCGCTCGCCTGCACAGAGCTGCCGCCTTTTCCAAAGTGGTTCAAAGAACAGACAGAAATCGTCTATGTCACAGAAAACAGGGAGAATGTCCATTGAGAGAGCCTCTTTCGTGTAGATGATGGTTTTGGCGAACTCCATCTTACGAAATCTGGCTCTCCCTTCACATTCTTATCCCGAACTCACGTTAAGAAAGAGAATTACCTCTTTTCTAAACGCTGAAAATTCTGAAATATCTTGGAAGAGTTGACTTACTTTTGGTTTAACTGTAGGCGCATAGAAAGTAACCAAGGCTAAAATTCTTATTGTTAACGAATTATCATCAATAGGCGCTGCTACGGGCACTGCCTCACTACGAATTAAATAACGGTGAAATGTAAGTAGTGAATTCTGATAGCTGCCCCTGACTCTTTCAATAGTATCAAACAAGTCCTCCAGCTTCCCCAGAATCAACTTGTTTTTCTCACGTTCATCTACCGTGACCGCTTGATAGTAGGAATTGAGAATGGAAAGTATCCCAGTTAGGAGAGCCCCAATGCAGACGCTAAGAAGTGCTAAAAGTGGTGCCCAAAATTGCTTTAGCATAAGGGATTACCATTGCCTTTCTATTACGCAAAACCTGTGGTTGATAATTGAATACGAGACGACTTCAATTATCAATCGTTATTAAATGGAAGATGCCCAACGCCCGGCATCACCCGCGCCCCTAAGCGACGTACATGAGAGGCATGCTGAAGGGGCGTCGGGTGCATGCCGTTGTTATGCCTCGCCGTATCGTGCTAACTCGCTCTTTCTTTCTTCCAAATGTAAGCAGACGTGTTGTTTTTGCCGTGACTTGTATTTGTCGTGAGAACATAGATCACGTCTTTAGACGGAGCTACTTGAATTTGGTGTATCCCACAATCATTTCTTCCAGAATCAGTATACTGGTATATCCCCGAACCAAATTCGGGCAAAGTCTCATTCATCGAAATTCGACCTTGCCAACTTCCCTCTAGGAATTCTCCCTTCGTAAGTATCACATTATCACCCAAGTATTTTACCTCTGTAACACCGTTAAGGAGAGGCTCATTGTCAACTGAGCAATGAACATACCTTCCGGATAGCTTAGAGAATTTGGAACTGAGCCTGTATTTGCGGCTCAGGTATATAAACAGGTAAGTCATTATAGAGGAAACTATCCCAGCAACGACGTTATCGAGGAATGAGGTTAAATCCACTACTCAATTCTTCCTTTCGTCGAACGTAAGATGTAGAGGCATAACGCCCGGCATCACCCGCGCCCCCGTTCAAAGTTCATGAGAGGCAGCGTGGTGGGGCGTCGGGTGCATGCCGTTGTTAGATGTTGCCGGGTCACGCATATTTCAATTTTCGTCTTCTCCATTGTCTTCTTCCGGCATTTTCGCTCCGAATCGTGGAGTGGAATCTGGACGCGGCAACCAATGAATCTGACCATCTGCTGCAACCTTCGTGACAAATCTAAATGCCTCACGACGCCTGAAGGGATACCATGCGGGGCGATAGTATATAACTATTGCTATATCTAAGACCTTTTCGTCTGGAAGCGAAAAGGGAACTTTGACAGTAGTAGATTGCATTGGTGAGATGCTTTCGTAAGAACTGTTTAATGGGATGACCTCAAATATTTCTTTACCGGGAAAGTTCGGTGCAGCAAGGATGAAATTCTTAAACTCGCATCCCACATCAACATTATAAATTGGCAACGCCCCCTGATTAGTAACTGAAAATTCGGTGGAGAGCGCGTCCCTTGGATTTAATCTCTGTAATGGTTGGACTGAAATACGCGGAGACCAATATCCAAAAATTGTGACGTAAGAACCAACGACGCCAATCATAGCAACCATTACGGCAACCATTTTCCCCAGGGTGATTTTACTTATGATTTTTCTGAGTACGGGATGGCTAATGAATCGCCGTTGAGTGCGTGCAATTCTATTTCTATCCTTGTGTTTTCTTGCTCTGCTTCTAGGCATTTATATTTGGATGATACGAACCTTACGCTTGGCAACATCTAACGCTGCCAATCACCCGCCGCCCCAAGCCGTTGCTGAGGATGACATCTCTCGTGTCGGCGGTCGGGTGCATTGGCTTGTTCGGCCGCGATACATCATTGAGGAAACGCGGAGCGCGCCACATTTATCACGCGCGACTCTCACGGAAGATGCGGAAACCTTATCGCGCAAGTTACGCCACACGCAACTATTTTCTTTCGGCGGAGCGGACGTGAGCAGCAAGTGAGCACATCTCTTGTTTGCCATTCGTCACCAGCGGCCTAACGCCCGGCATCACCCGCGCCCCAATTCAACTATCATGAGAGACGTGCTGAAGGGGCGTCGGGTGCATGCCGTTGTTAGATTGCGTTCGGCGCATCAGACTTCTTCTCCGCCATAACCTTCCACTCGAATAAATCTTTGAAATCCTTGAAGCATTGCTCGCAAATCCAACGGTAATTATCTTCGGTAGCGTAACCCTCATGCAATACGTCTGGATAATCTTCTTCCATGAGTTTAGCCCAACAGAACTGGCAATGGTCATGCTCCCAACTTTCACTATAACGAGCGTACTTCTTCCACCATAGCGGAACATTCTTCAAGTATTTCTCTTGACCCCGCAAACGCCAATCATTTTCTCCTCGCATAATGATTCAACAGCAATCTAACGCCCGGCATCACCCGCCGCGCCGAGCGATTGATGATAAGGGCTACGCTGTTCGCGGTCGGGTGCATGCCGTTGTTAGGCTTCGGCACACATCAAGAAGCTTCTCCCTAGATTCCGCCATAGGTTATCAGCTAAGGTGAAAATAGGAGCGGTTATAAGCATCTTTAAAATAGAACATCAGCTCATCCTGTGCAACATAAACCTTCAGAGGGTAATTCTTCTTCTCCATTTCAGGATGATCCGTTACGAAGATGAATGTCTCTTTGACCTTTCGGATTATCACCTCGAAACTAACATCATCTCCGTTCTTCTCCCGTAATTTAAACTTTACAGATTGAGCATCGGCGTTTGCGACAACACTGCCATCCACACCCTTATACAAGAAGCCTTCGACATCTTCATAAATCCAAGAGACTTTTATTTGCTTCGTGGCTAAGAATCGCGCGGTTAAGTTTTTAGTTCTTGATTCCATAGATATTCAACAGAAGCCTAACGCCGCCAATCACCCGCCGCGCGGCCCCATCGAAAGAATTTAACAAGCGACGTGTCCGCGGTCGGGTGCATTGGCTTGTTCGGGGGCGACGCCACGTCGAGACCACGCGGAGCGCGCCATCACCATGACCCGCCACCCACGCCAACCACTAGGGAACCAAACCATGCCCCGCACGCTAAGCTCGACTTTTTTCCTTCTGCGAGACTCGACCCGCATACCCTTTTCTTCGTGATTCGCCAGTAGCCGCCGA
>JAVXWN010000069.1:0-8715 GCA_032230645.1 Acidobacteriota bacterium
CGGCGCGCGCGCGTGGCCCGCGGGCCGCGTTGAAGTAGGCGGGCTGCCGTGGTGAAAAGTGCCGCCCCTTCGGTGCTCAGTCTTGTCTTCTGTGCTTGATGTGGACGTGCGGGAGGCGGAGGTTGCCTTCGAGCTTTTTGAGCTTGTCGAGGTCGACGGCACCGACGATGTTGATGACGGTCACTTCCTTCGGCTGGATGTCGAGTAGTACCAATCCCTCGACGCGCCCGCCCGAAGTCGCCATGTAGACTTCGTCGTCGCCCAACTCAACGCCGAGCGACTTCACATCTATGACGCGCGACCAGCCGGGGGCGCGCAGTTGCTCGCGGATGGTTGCGAGGTCGGCTTCGGCGAACGAGCCGTCCGACTTGAACTCGTAGCTCCTGATATAGATGCCCTTCAAGCCTTCGATCATCTCTTTGACGGTGCGCTCGTCCGCGTCCGTATCCGAGAGCATCGAGCCCGCGAACTTCATGAGGAAGCCGTCAATCTCGATGTTAACGGTCTCGGTGGCCTTCGGCGCGAGCCGTTCGAGGCTTTCGAGCCGGAGCCGCCCCGCCGAAGCGCCTTGATTCTCCTGCCCGCCGGTCGAAGCCAAAGCGTGTGCCGCAAGCGCAGCGGCGACGACGACGAGAGTCGTGGTGAGTAGGACGAATGATCTGATGAATGCTCGCTTCATGGCTGCTCCTTACCTGATCGGTTGCCGCACTACGGGGGCGGGCTTCGCGTCGTCTAATCCCTTTGTCTTCCTCCGCACCTCTTCCAGCTTCGCGCCCGTCAGGCGCAGCGCATAGACCAACTGCTCCTTCGCCATCAAACGCGTGCTGTCGAAGAGCGACGCCGCGACGCCGCCACTGCTGCTCGCCGCGCTCATGGTCTCGACCACGCCGCGCGCTTCAACTCGCGCGATGCGCGGCGCGGGCGGAGCGGGCTTCCGGCTCTGCTTCGAGAGCGCGGCGAACTGCTCGCCCTGCGGTCGCGTCGTCTTGAAATCCTGAATCGCGAACTTCTCAACACTCTTCGCCGCTTGCGCGTTCGCGTCCATCTGCTCGCGTGATTCAGTCGCCTTGCGTGTCGCGGCCGACTCCTGCCGCTCGTGTGACGAATAGCGCGGCGGCTCCGCTTGCGAATCGTGCGACATGTGCGTGTCGCCCGAAGCGACTTGACGGCCGCCGTCGTTCATCATGCGCGTGCCGAGCAGAGCGGCCCCGCCGAGCAGGAACGCGAGCAGGAGCACGGCCGCCGCCGCCGCCGCAAGTCCCGCCGAACCGAAGAGGCGCACGGGCACGAAGAGACGGCGCGCGTCGAAGAGTCGCGGCCGATGCGACACGTGCGGCGACACATCCGCAGGCATCTCCAAAGGGCGCGGTGTGTGACCGAAGGCACCGAGCAGAGCTTCGAGCCGCTCGACCTCCGCGTCCGCTTCACCCGTCCTGTCCCAAAGGTAGTCGCTCATACTCTCCCGTCCTTCAACCCAAACTTCTCGCGTAGGAGCTTCATCCCGCGATGCAGGTTCACGCGCACCGAAGCGGGGCGCAGTCCCGTCCGCGCGGCTATCTCGGGGCCCGTCATGCCCTCGACCAATCGCAGCACAAGCGTCTCGCGATATGCCTCGGGCAAGGCTCGTATAATGTCAAGCGCCTCCGCTGCCTCGGCTTCGTACCCCGCGCCTTGCGAGAGCCCTTCGTGCAGCTCTTCGGTCTCGCGCGAGCGGCGGTAAAAATCGGCCGCGCGGTTGCGCGCAATCATCGCGACCCAAGGGCCGAAGCGTGCGGCGTCACGTAGGTGCCCGAGCTTGCGGAACGCGGCGAGGAAGACATCCTGCACGAGGTCTGACACCTCGTCGTAGGGCACGCGCGCCAGCAGCACGCCGTGCACGAGCGGCGAGTAAAGGTCATAGAGCCGCGTGAAAGCCTCGCGGTCGCCCGCGCGCGCCGAAGCGACGAGCGCGGCCTCTGGCGACTGCGCTTCCGTCTCTTGCCGCTCATTCTCCACGAAGAGCAAGCTGCTGGTCTCGACCTCGAACATGGCTGGAAATTTTCGGCCGCGCTTCGGATTCCAAGCCCCACGGCTGTCTGGCTTTCGCCCTGTACGACGATAAAGACGCCGCGCACGCTCGCAGCGTTAACGCGAGGAGATGCGAAAGTGATGAGCGATGAATGATGAATAAAGCCGCGCGGCCTTATTCATCATTCATCGCTCATCACTCGCTTAAAAGATTGTGTAGATGAAGGGCGCGAGCGCCGAGGACTGCGCGAAGATAAGCAGTGCGCCTAAGAGAAGCAGGATGATGACCATCGGCAGCAGCCAGAGCTTCTTGTTCTGCCGCAGGAAGGCCCACACCTCACTGGCGAGCGAGAGCTTGCCCATAACAACTACAGTCTCCTCAACAGACTCGACGAAGTTTACCGTCAGAAGAGGCGCTCGAACTGCTCGCGCTCTTGCCTCGACGCCTTGCGCTCAACCCAGTAGCTCTCGCACGCCTTGCCGCGACGCTTCAACGGGTCACGCCCCGCGAGGCGCGAGACGATGCCGTAGGGCGTCATCGCGAGATAGTACATCAGCGTCAAGAGCACGCGGCTGTTGACGTACCCGAGTGCCACGGCGAAGCGCATCCAAACGTTGTGAAACGCCCTCGCCGCCACGGGGATGAACAGACCCGCGACGAGCAGCACCGCGCCGATTGAGCCCGCCACCACGACCACATTCATGCGCCCCCGGTACAGGTTCCACACGGCGATGACAAACAGCACGGCGGCGACCAGAAGCGCGGACTTGCGCGCCTGCGCGTCAGTGACCGCCGCCTCGCGTGTGCTGGTGACGCTGCCCTCGGGCTCAATCAAGCTGAAACTCCTCCTGCCACGAAAGGTCTTCCACGTGCGCGCTCGCGTCCTGCTCCG
Source organism: Acidobacteriota bacterium (assembly GCA_032230645.1). Taxonomy (GTDB): domain Bacteria; phylum Acidobacteriota; class Blastocatellia; order Pyrinomonadales; family Pyrinomonadaceae; genus QHXN01. Next base: position 2,901 of record JAVXWN010000069.1, read on the forward strand.
ACTTCAACAACACGAAGTCGCCCATGACGAGACAGTCCATCTCGGTTCGCATGAAGCACGCGTAGGCTTCGGCGGGCGTGCAGACTATCGGCTCGCCGCGCACGTTGAAACTGGTGTTGACGAGAACCGCGCAGCCCGTCAGTCGCTCGAAGGCCGCGAGCAGTTCGTAGAAGCGAGGGCTCTCTTCGCGCCCGACCGTCTGCACGCGCGCCGAGTAGTCAACGTGCGTCACCGCCGGAATCGTCGAGCGCGGCACGTTCAATTTATCAATGCCGAAACGTCGCTCATCTTCCGCCGTCAACTCACGCCGCAGGTGTTCGCGCACAGGCGCGACCAGAAGCATGTAAGGCGAATCAACGTTCAACTCGAAGTAGTCCGCGACGCGCTCGCGCAAGACCGAAGGCGCGAAGGGGCGGAACGATTCGCGAAACTTGATCTTCAAGTTCATCTGCGACTGCATGCGCGGCGAGCGCGGGTCGCCGAGGATGCTGCGCGCTCCCAACGCGCGCGGGCCGAACTCCATACGCCCCTGAAACCACCCGACCACCTTCTCTTCGGCGAGCAGGCGCGCGACCGTCTCGCTAAGATCGCCGCGCGTGACTCTCATGTAACGCACGCCCGTGGTCAGTAGAAACTTTTCTATCTCTTTACCGGTGAACTCAGGCCCGAGGTAGCTGCCACGCATCCCGTCCGCGCCGCCGCGGCAGACCTCTTCAACGCGGCGCTCGTTCCCGAGATACTGGTACCATACCGAGAGCGCCGCGCCCAGAGAGCCGCCCGCATCGCCCGCCGCCGGTTGAATCCAGATGTTTTCAAAAGGCCCTTCGCGAAGTATCCGGCCGTTGCCGACGCAGTTGAGCGCGACGCCCCCGGCGAGGCACAGGTTGCGCTCGCCCGTCTCGCGTTGGACGTGCCGCGCCATGCGCAGCATCGCCTCTTCGGTGACATCCTGCACCGAGCGCGCCAAGTCCATCTCGCGCTGCGTCACTTCGCTCTCGGCCTCGCGTGGCGGCCCGCCGAACAGTTGGTCGAACCGCGCGTTCGTCATCCGAAGCCCTGCGGCGAAGTCGAAGTATTTCATGTTGAGGCGCAGGCTCCCGTCCTCGCGCAGGTCAATCAACTCGTCGAGGATGGCACGGACGTAGCGCGGCTCGCCGTAAGGCGCGAGCCCCATCACCTTGTACTCGCCCGAGTTGACGCGAAAGCCCGTGTAGTATGTGAAGGCCGAGTAGAGCAGCCCCAAGCTATGAGGGAAGTGAAGCTCCTTCAAGAGGTGCAACTCGTTACCACGGCCGTAGCCGTAAGATGAGGTCGCCCACTCGCCCACGCCGTCCATCGTCAACACGGCTGCCGACTCGAACGGCGAAGGGAAGAAGGCCGAGGCGGCGTGCGACTCGTGATGCTCGGTGAACAGTACGCGGCCCGCGAAGCCCGCCTCCTTCGACACCTGCTCGCGTATCCAAAGCTTCTCGCGGAGCCACAAAGGCATCGCCATCAGGAAGGAGCGCAAGCCACGCGGCGCGTAGTCGATGTATGTCTCAAGCAGCCGCTCGAACTTGAGCAGCGGCTTGTCATAGAAGACGACGTAGTCAAGCTCTTGCGGGGTAATCCCCGCATGCTTCATGCAGAACTCGACGGCGTGTGCGGGGAACCGGTGGTCGTGCTTCTTGCGCGTGAAGCGCTCCTCCTGCGCCGCCGCCAACACCTCGCCGTCGCGCACAAGGCACGCCGCCGAATCGTGATAGTAGGCAGATATGCCGAGGATGTACATCTTCTCAAGTCTTCGCGCGCCGCCCTGCTTAAAAGCCCGAACGGCAAGCCGTGGATTATCTATTTTTTACCGCACCCCGGCAACTTAACCTGCGTTCGAGGCCGAAGCGATTCCGCTCAAACGAGGTGATACTGGCCTCGTTTTTGCCTCTTACGCCGTAGAGAACTTTTTTCTGTACTGTTTGAGGCCAAATCGTATGCAGGAGCGTCCGCATAATATCAACGCCGCAGATGAAGAGTCGGAGGCGACACTCGTCGCGCCGCGTTTCGACGCCGAAGAAGCACGCCAGGCGCACCCCGTTGTGCCGCTCGACGAGACGCGCGCACGACCTTCTTACTTGAACGCGCGCATGGCTTCGCGTCGTCGCCCGAGTCGCTCATGGCCCATCGCGCTCATAGCCGTCGCGCTACTCGCGGTCGTCGCGGCTGGCGGAGTCGTCGCCACAAAGGTCTTACGCCGCCCGCCAGCAGCCAACGCGCCCTCGCAGACCGAACTCTCGCCCGCGCCCGCACAAGCGACCGACTCGCCGCAGCAACAACAACAGGCCGAGCCATTGTCCTCGCGCGAAGAAGCGCGCACCACGCAACGCTCGCGCACGTCTCGCGGCACGCGCGGGCGAAATCGCGAAGAGGGCTCGGATGCTTTCGTGCCCGCCGAAATCCTGCGCGGCGGCGGCGAAGATTTTGAAGGTAGAGACGAGGAACGTCACGGCCGCGATAAAGGCGGCGAGAAACGCCGCGCACGCGAAGACGACGATGCCGAAAAGCAGATGCGCAAAGCTCTCAAGCACGTCAAGGGTAAAGTGCCCCGCCTCGTTGACGTTCTGACGAGCCATTAAAGCAACGCGCCATTGCGCAAGCCTAACCGCTCAGAAAGGATGAGGGATGAAGTGAAGACTGTTTTAACTTCATCCCTCATTCTTCATCCCTTCGGATGAATCGCCCTGAAGCTCGCGCGCGATGCGGCGCACGGTGTCGAGCGTGTCAATCTCTTCGGCGGACTTGTCTTCGCGTAGGCGGAGGATGCGCGGGAAGCGCAGCGCGTAACCGCTCTTGTGACGCTTCGATTCCTGCACACGGTCGAAGGTGACTTCAAGAACTATCTTCGGCTCAACGATGCGGACGCGGCCATGCGCGAACTCCTGCAAGGTGTGCGCGCGAAACCACTCGGTCAACTCCGCAAGCTCCGCGTCGGTGAGTCCCGAGTAAGCCTTGCCAACATTCAGAAGCTCCGCGTCTTCCTCCGAACGTCGTACAGCGAAGGTGTAATCGGAGAGCAAGCTCCTACGCTTCCCGTGTCCGACCTCGACGGCCGTCACAACCACGTCGAGCGTCGCCAGCGCCCTCTTCAACTTCAACCACTCGCGCCCGCGCTTGCCCGGTTTGTAGAGTGAGCGCGGGTCTTTAATCATCAACCCCTCGTTGCCTCGCGCACGCGCCGCGTCGAACTCCGCGTCAAGTCCCGACACGTCGCGCATACGCTTTGCCTCAGACAAGCGCACCGTCGCCGCCGCGTCCTGCGCGACGAGACTTTCAAGCACGCGACGCCTCTCGGCGAGCGGCACGTCCGTCATCACGCGGCCGCCTGCGTAGAGCAGGTCGTATGCGATGAAGGCCACGGGCACTTGCGTGAGCAGTTCCTCCGAGACGGTCTTGCGACCCAGACGCTTTTGCAGTTCGAGGAAAGGCAGAATCGCTGCGCCGCGCACGGGCACGACCTCGCCGTCGAGCACCGCATCCGTCGGTAGGAGTTTTAGAGGCTCCACCAGTTCGGGGAAGCGATGCGTCACCTCGTCGAGTGTGCGCGTGTAGAGCGCGACGCGCGACGCCTGCACGTGAGCCTGCCCGCGTATGCCGTCGAACTTGTCTTCGACGTAGAACTCTTCGGGCATCGTGCGCGCGACATCTTCCACGTTCTCGGCAGCGGTGGCGAGCATGAACTTGATCGGATGAAAGAGCCGCATCGCGACGCCTTCAAGCTCGCCACGCCGCGCGCGCACGGCCGTCTCGCCGATGTCGCCCGTCAGCATGTTGACGCGCGCCACGTCGGCGAGCGGGCGCACGAAGGCGCGCGCCAACGCGTCCTCGACCAACCCTTCCTTCAAACCGATGCGAAGGTCTGCCACGAGCAGCTTCACCAGATACTTCGCCTCCTCGGGCGTCGCGGCCGTGAGTGCGCCGACGAGCAACGCCTTCTTGTTCTTCGTCCCGCGCGTCTCGCTCAGGCTCTCGATGAGCGCCTGCGTCGCCGCGAGCGTGAGCGTTGGTTTCACCTTCTCGATGCCCTTCGTCTCCGCGAAAGCCTCGAACGCCACGTCGCCCGAATCGCCGAGGCGCACATAGCGTGGCCGCAGGTTCTCTACTTCGAGCCCCGTCACCTCCGCGATTGCGTCGCGCAGCATTCCGCCACCAACGTTTGTCGTGCGCGCGTCGTAGAGCGGGAAGACGTGCCCCGCGAAGTAGCGCGCGGCCAGAGATAAATCCTCGTCGCCAAGCTCTGCGAAGTACGCGCCCAATAGCGCCGCCTTCTCAAGCTTCTTCGTCGTTGCGCCCACTGCGTCCGCCACCTCCGCGAAGCGTTGCAGCTTCGCACTCTCTACGGCGGGCGCGGGCTCTGTCCCCTTTGTTGGTCTCTTTGGTTTTGCCATTGCTAACGACGTGCGACTCTCGCGCCCGACGCGGCGCGCATCAAGGGGCTTCGGCGAGCATGAGGTCTGCGTGAACGCGCACGGCCTGCGTCGTGTCGGGCTCGCCGAACATTTCGGGATGAATGACGCGCAACAGTATCTCCGCGCCCTCGACGAAGCGGGGCCCCGGTCGGCTGAAGTAGCTCGTGGCATCAACGGCCCAGACGCGCCCCTCTCTGACGGCTGGAATCGTGTGCCAGCCGCGCGGCATGCGCGCGCTGCCGAGTGCTCGCAGCACGTCCTCTTTGTAGTAGCCGCACGGAGCGAGCACGATCACTTCGGGCGCATAAGAGAGAATCTCTTCGGCCGTCGTCGCGCGCGACTTGCCGCCCGCGTTACCGAAAGAGGCATCGCCGCCCGCGAACGCCACCTGCTCGGGCACCCAGTGGCCGGGAGCGAAGGGCGGCTCAAGCCATTCGAGGACGAGCGTGCGCGGCCGCGTCTCGACCTCTGTGAGCAGCACCGCCAGCGCATCGAGTTGCACGGTCAGGTCGCGCACGAGCGCGTCGGCTTCCGCCGGAGCGCCCGCCAGCTCGCCCACCGTTCTTATGTTGGCGAAGATGTCCTCGATGTTGTTCGGCTCAAGCGAGACGACGCGCGCCTCCGACTCGATGACGCGCGCGGCCTGCAACACGGTCTGGTAGCTGACGGCGCAGACCTCGCACAACTCCTGCGTGATGATGAGGTCGGGCTTGAGTTCATCAAGGAGTCGTTCGTTCAACTCGTAGATCGAGCCGTGGCCGTCAAGCTGCGCGCGGACGGCGTGGTCAATCTCTTCGCTCGACATCCGTTCGTGCGAGATGCGGCTCGACGTGAGCACGGGCTTGCCGACGACCGTCGGCGGATAATCACATTCATGCGTGACGCCCACCAGACGTTCTTCGAGCCCGAGCGCGCAGACGATCTCGGTCGCCGACGGCAGAAGCGAAACGATGCGCTGCGCTTTATCCATCTCCATCCTTCCCTGCTTCTTTTTTTACGAGACTGAAGCGAGGTTGGCGCACGCGCCGCGCCTCTGTCAAGGAAACGACCCCGAGCCTTTTGCGACCGCGCGCCGAGAGGGTACAATTCAGATGCGGAGTTCAAAGTTTCAAGCTCAAGGTTCAACGTTGAAGCCCGGAGCTTTTGACTTTGACCTTTGAGCCTTGCGGACTTTGAACCTTGAGCTTGAAACTTTGAAGTTGAAACCGGGCGAGATTTATCATGCGGGAGCAGAGCGAGTTGCGAGTCGAAGGCGTGGTGGATCACATCGCGGTTAAGTCGGAAGACATGCAGGCGGACGTGCGCGAGTACGAGCGTTTGGGCTTCCGCGTCGAGACGCTTTACGAGGACTGGGCGATGCTGCGCGACGCGCGCGG
>JAVXWN010000107.1:0-27626 GCA_032230645.1 Acidobacteriota bacterium
TCAAGCTGAAAGGTCGGTTTTTGATCGGCGAACTGCCGACGATAGCTTCAAGGCAGAATGGCCTCCACTGCACCATCCCGGAAGCGATTCGTGGCAGTTGCCGGCGCAACAGATTTAAGCTCCGGCATAAGGCTGAGGAGCTTGCATCCAGAGGATGGATTTGACTATCTGCTCCGGGTTCGCCAACGCGGGGCAGGCCGCCCAGCGGTCAATCGCCTCGTTGCCGAAGCGGACGAGGCCGATGTGCTGCGCGATGTCCTTGTCGAAGGCCGGATTCGGGTCAACGAAGCCGAGCTTGCGACGCAGCACTTCAATATCCTCGCGTCTTCCCGTCAGGAACCGCCAGCCCGGTTTGACCCTGTGCATCTCGACGTACATCTTGAGGTCGGCGGGCGTGTCCTGCTCCGGTTTGAGCGTGATGGAGTGCATGAAAATATCCTGCCCGACCCGGCTCCCCAGAAGCTTCTGTACCTTCACGAGGTTCGTCGTCATGCCCGGACAGATGCCTTCGCACTGCGCGTACATGAAGTTGAAGAGCACGATCTTGTTACCGTGTATCAGGTCGTCGTAAAAACGCACCTTCTCGCCTTCGTGCGTCAGCAGTTCGACGTTCGGGAAATAACTCGCCCTCGACCCGATGCCGCTTGCGGGGCGTGCCGCAGACAGCAGCGAGGTGAACGGCGCGACATTGTTCGTCAACAGAGTTCTTCTATTCATCGGTTGTCTCCTTGCCTCTCGCCGCTTAGGGCACGATGTCCCATCTGACCATCATCGCGTGATCTTCATGGATCGTGTTGTGGCAGTGCATGACGTATCTGCCGGTGAAGTCGCGGAAGCGGATAAAGATTTCCACCGTTTCGTTCGGGTGCAACTCCAGCACATCCTTGCGCGCACGCTCCTGCGCGGACGGCGCGACGCCGTTGCGCGTGAGAATCTGGTACTCCTCGAAGTGGATGTGGATCGGGTGCGACCAACGGCGGCTGCCGTTGCGGATAATCCACTTCTCAGCCGTCCCCTTCCTCACTTGCGCGTCCACGCGGTTGTAGTCGAAGAGGCGGTTGTTGACGACCCACTGACCGTTCTGCTGGTCGAAAGTCCACGTGCGCGTCGTCACCACTTCGCTCAGGGTCACGGGCGGCAGAGAGCGCAGAGTCGCGGGGACGCGGCTCGTGTCCGGCGTTGGCGGGTCGCGGTCAACGTCGAAACGCAAGACCGGCATCGCGCTCGCGTGATCCAGCAGACGGTCTTCCGGCCCCTGCCCGTCGTGCTGCTCAATGCGATTCTCAAGGTAGACGCTGGTGCCGATGGGGACGTTGGAGAAGTCGATGATTACGTCCTTGCGCTCGGCCACCGAGAGGCGGACGCTCTGCGTCGTGAGGGGCGCGGGCAGGAGGTTACCGTCGTTCGAGATTTGGGTGAAGTTCTGCCCGTTGCTCAGGAAGAACTCGTAGAAACGCGAAGGGCCGCCGTCAAGCATGCGGAAGCGGTACTTACGTCGCGCGACCTTGAAGGTCGGTTGAATCTTGCCGTTGACGAGGAACTTGTCGCCGATGAAGCCGTCGTTGTTGAACTGGTCGAAGTAGAGCTGGCCCGTCGAGTCGAACAGCTTGTCGCTGAAGATGAGCGGCACGTCGTACTGGCCGCTCGGCAGACGCAGGGCGGCGGGGTTCGTGTCGTTCTCGTTGCCGGAATCTACGTTGTCGAAGAGCAGGTAGAAACCGGCCAGCCCCTTGTAGACGTTCGGCGAGGTGAAGTCCATCCGGTGGTCGTGATACCAGAGCGTGCCCATCGCTTCGCGCGCATCGTTACCCGCGAGCATGTTGGGATAGTGATGATCCTTAAACAGCCCCGTGTCGTAGTAGTCGGCGGGGAAGCCGTCGGACTCCGACGCCGTATGACCGTTGTGCAGGTGCGTGATAATGGAGGGGATGCCGTAGCCGACGTGATTCGCCGGGAGGTCGTTGTAATTGCGGACGACAATCGGCTCGCCGTACTTGGCAACGATAGTCGGGCCGGGACTAGTCCCGTTATAGCCCCAGACGGCCTGCGTCGGCAGCGCCGGGTGGAAACTCCACTGCGCTTCGCGCGTGTGAATCTCGTAGAGCTTCTGCGGGAGAAACTCGCTCCAACGCTGGTGCGCGGGGCGGAACGCTTCGCCGGTGGCTTGAAACTCACCTGCGGCAGGCGTCAATTGCGAGATGGGTTGCAAGACTGCGGGGATGGGGAGGGCTTCGACGAACGGCGTGGTCGCAGGGCTGATTACGCTGCGGTCGGTGCGGTAGTCATGGTCGCTATACGACCCCCACCCGCTGCTCCAACTCCCACCCGAACCGCCGCCCCACGAACTCGTGCTCGTACTGCCGGCGACTTGGGCGCTGCTTTTCCTTGAAGTCAGGACAAGCGCGGCTCCGGCGACGAGTCCGGTCTTTATCGCGTCGCGCCGGCTCACGCCTGACGCTTTGTCCTCTCTTTTCTTCATCGAATCATCTTTCTTCTTCATCTAATTTGACTCCTCGCACAGCCTTCAAAACTGCGCGAATGAAACCATCCGGTCGCTTGAGCGGCCGGACGGTGGAAAGTTCATCTGTGGGTAAATGAGGGCGGTAAAATCGTCTTCCGGCATCGGACATACTTCTGCGCGGAGACGCGAGGCAGCCGCATTCCAAGCAAAGGGTGAACAGCTTGAGCAAGGAGTTGTCTCAAATTTAACCTTTATGTGGGTTGAAAATGTAAGGCGATTGGGAGTGGAACTCTCATTCGCAGGACTGCTTATGCGAAAGTTATTGCCGCGATATAACCCCTTCGGGTCGCACACAGCTTAAGAGCAAGCCCCGTGCCTTTGAGGTCAATTTGGAAAACCTATGAATCGTTGGCAGTATACAACAAACAGGATGTTTCTGGGTGAAACATGAAAGGCATAATTATGTTTCACCCTGAAACACAATTAGACACACCCCATCTGTTCGCCAGACGGGCGAAAATTACAGTTCCGGCAAGTACGAGAAACAGAGCTGGGTCTAAACGAGAAAACACCTAACAATTTGCGGTCCAAACGAAAATTTATAAACGGACTTGGGTAATGAAAAATTATGGCTCTATTATAAGGGTGCCGTGGGAGGAGAGTCCGTGCTTAGAAATTCATGGGTTAGACAACGCCACGTTCTATAGTTAAACTAAGATGAGATTCTTAATATTGGACAGAATGATTGCTTTGACCAATCTATCTCTGACCTACAAACGTAATTCCTTCAATTCGGCATCTGCTGCCGGCGGCAAATTTCAACTGTAAAGTCCAATAAGTAACTCCATAGGAAGAAACTCACTATGGAGTCCTAGTTTGCCATAACCGTATCCGAGTGGGGCCAAACCAACAAATCCGGAGCTTTTTATACGGCTGTTGGAGTACAGAACATGAGCGAGATAGGTCATTAACCGACTCATTTACGGAGTACGTTTTCCCGTACCATTGTTGAAAATTTGTTTCAACAGTTGCATGATTAGTCTAACTGTGATATACAGACGCGCGAGAACTGAAGAGGGCAAGGCGGTTTTATAACGTGCCTTGCTGATGCTCTACCGAGAGCTTTAACAATTCGAGCCTACCACACGCGAGTGGTCCTGATGCGTACTTCAGGAACCTCGCGTTTTTGTGTTTTAGGGCGATTTTGGCGTGGTCATGACTACGCGAAAGGAGAGGGGCAAAGCAATGAGTGATGTGAGAGAGAGGCTATACAGCGCAAAAGAGGCGGTCGCAATACTCGGCATAAGTAGGCCCACACTTTCGAGGCTACTGCGACGGAACGCCATCGGGCATTTTCGGATTGGTACGCGCACGCTCTTTTCAGCGGAGCATATCAACGCTTTCCTTGCGAGCGTCGAACAAGTGCCGAAAGAGCCGCGCCGCACTAAGGCTGCGGCCCGGAGGTAGGTTATGCCTCAAAAGGAGAGAGCCAACCTTGAGGATAGCAAGGAGGTCTCCGGTAGTGTTGAAGTTTGCGCTTCAAAACCCGACGTGCTTGCAGATACAAAAGGTGCGCGCCTTCAGTGTGTGGCGACAGCAACCGTGCAACAAACCGCTACGCTGAGCGACGGCAAGGCTTTCGAGCGTAGTGATAAGCCCGCGAGCGTAGCGCGTCAACTGATACCGCTTCCATCTCGACGGCACGCCGTCTATATGAGTCTTATTTTCCTCTGGTGTCGCTTGGAAGAGTCACATGCGCGGCGCGTGCGCGCTGAGTGGAATCTGAGCGATAAAGACATTGCGCGGCTCGGCATTCGTTCGACGCCACCAGAAGTAACCCGCCTTTTCATTTGTCACTATCTCGCCAAGCAATTTGACCTTCACGGCATCGCTGGCTTCTACACCGAAGCGACGCCGGAGGGCAGCGAACGTTGGCGGCTTCACCCTCCATACCGCGACGCGCTGTTAGTTCCGACCCGCGACCATCGTAAGCGCATCTTCGCCGTCCGCATCTTCCGGCACGTTCACGATAAAGGGCCACGCCTGCTTACGTCGCGTGGGCTTCCGCACGGCACGCCAGCGATAGCATATCCGAGTAGCGAGGGAGGTTGGCGACATGAGCAGACCCGCAATTATTGACGAGCAGCTTGATGTCTTAGACACACTCGACAGCTCGCACCATAGCGGCGGCACGCAAGGCGACGTAAGTAATGCGCCGCTGCTCATCCAAAAGTGGAGCGAAGTCGGCGCGCTAAATTTGCCCGTCGGGGAGCAAATCATTCACGAACTTGAGCGTGGAGAGCTTGCGATGCTTGCCGCCGTTACCAACGTCGGCAAAAGTACATTGCTTAGGAACCTCGCCTTATCACTGGCCTGTGGCCGTGGGTATCCGCCTATCATGCGTTGCGGGCAGGCGCGGCGCGTGCTGCTATTAGACTTCGAGACTCGCCTATCGCGCTTTCAACGGGATATTAAAAAGATGCTCGAAAACCTCTCGCCTGATGAGGGAGCATTAGTCGCCGAAAATTTCGCACTGGCATATGACATGACGTTTAATGATGAACCGTTGACCTTGAGCGATGAGCAGCATTTAGGGTGGTTAGCTATGAATGCCCGCGACTTCAAGGCCGATCTCATCATAGTGGACACGGTTACGGCGGCTTTCGCCTTACGTGAGGAAAACAGTAACGCCGAAGTTGCAGCAAAAGTTTTGAAGCCGCTTGTCCGAATGGCACGCGAGACAAATGCGTCGGTTCTCATCTCGCATCACATTGGTAAAGGAGGCAGCGAGGAGGGAAAGGCGACAGAGCGTGCTTATCGTGCGCGTGGGGCGTCGGCCTTCGGCGCGTTCGCATCGCTGGTTATCAATCTAACGCAGCGTGCCTCAGACACCAACCGTGTGACGCTCACGCTCGCCAAATCGAAGGGAGAGCGATTTGACGATGCGAATTTACAACTCGACCGTGAGGCGCGTTGGTTCTCTGTGGTAGGGAAGTCCGTTAACGCTAGTCCGACCAGCTATGACCTCGTTTTGAGACTTTTCGAGGACGGGAGAGCGCACCGCTGTCAAGAAGTAAAAGTGGCTTTGTCCGGCATGGTCGCCGCTCGCACTATCGCCCAGAGCCTCGCCGACGCCGTGCAGCGCATGGAGCTTGAGATGCCGAAGCGTGGCGTATATCAGAAGCCCCGTCAGAATGTGCAAAACGTGCAGCCCCTTATAGGCGATACATAAATTGCACATTCCGAGGATGGTAGTTCATGCGAATTGTGCAGGATGTGCAGCCCCTTAATGACGTTGCACAAATTGCACAATCGGCGGAAAACTAAGTGCCGCATATGAAACAACAATACGGCCAACGATAACGGGCTAATAGGACAATAGGACAACCCTTTAAGACGTGTCCCCTTGTCCTATTAAACAATGCCGTACAAAAGTGCGCGTGATTGCTCTCCTCGCATTTAATCCCGTCTCACCTTTCGATGACCTATGAACGATGTGGGGAACCTATGAGCGTAGGGATGAGACAAGCTGCTAGGGCTTAATATGTGTGCAACAAAATGGAGAGCATGAGGATTAAATTACATCCCTCGATGGGGTGTGGGTTGAGGGAGGGGAGGCAAGCAACACCCTAAGATAAGGCGAGTACCCTATAGCGGTAAAAGCGCATCTGGCGGAATTCAACAATAAGTGTGCAACAAGCTATTGGAGATAAGAATGGGCATGAATTGGAGCGCACCAACGGATTTCGATTTAGTTTGTAAGCGAGCGGCAGGCCGACGCCGGTACAATGCTGAAAGACAGGCTGAAGCGCAAGAGCGGTTCAAGCTAGTGCTTGCGGCAATCCTTCCGCCCGAAGGCCGCAAGAGAGGCACACAGGCGCAACTGGCGCGCTCTCTTGGCGTCCATCCCGCAACGATCTGCCGAGATGTAAAGAAGTGGAAGCGTACGCTACACGAAGTGATGGAGCGGCTGAGAGTTCTTCGCCGTAGTGAAGAGTCCGAATAGGCAGGCGATAACCTATAGAAGTCTGAATTTGACTCTCACTAAGGTGAGTACCCCCGCTTTGGGTGCATATATAATCGTTGCAACCAAATATTCAGACGTGTGCATTATTTGAAAGGCCGCATTTGCCAACCGCAAGCCACCGACACCTCAATCTTCTTTCGGCATTTGGTTGGTAATCTCCACCGTTTTAACGCTCACCGTGCAGACACGTTTGAGTAGATCAATCACCGTCTCTTTATAGTCGGCAAAGCGGTAGGTGTTGAACTTTTCGGCGATGGTCGCGTCCGATGGTTTCTTCTCTTTGTACTGGTCGAGAATCCATTCGAGGGCGGAGCGGTTGCCGAGCTTGTATTCCCAAGCAGACGCGGGTACGCCTTGCAGGACTGTTTCGGAGTCGAGTTCGATTGTGCCGGCCGTCTTGTCGGCTTTTAATTTCGGGCGCGGGGCGGAGTTCGTTTCGGCGTCAACTCGTTTCAGCCTGTACGGCTTCGCGGTTTCGTAGTTGATGTGTAGCGACATCAACTCCTTACCCCACGCCGCCCACTTAGGGAAGTCTTCGTAGAAGGGCAGACGCGGAAACTCACGCTTGAGATTGAGCGCGTACTTCTGGCGATACGCGGGGTGATGCAGGACGGCATAGGTGTAATGAAAAATATCTTCGCGCGTAATCTTGTTGTTGCTGTAATGCTCGCGGAACTGCATTAAGCCCCAGACTGTGATGTTGTCGTGTCGTCCACCGTGAGCGTTATAGCCGTACAGCGGAAGGCATTGTGTTTTTTCGAGCAAGTCGTGATTAAAAACTAACTTCTGAGCTAAAGCTTGAAATGGCTTGGATGACCCTTCACCTGAAAATGCTATAACCAAATTCTTACCTAGAAATGCTTTGGGCATTTGGTACTGCATTTCATTTAATTCTTTAGCGAAATAGAGGTATGACTTGACGAACGGACGATATGTACTTTCGATAATTCTCTTTTCATCAAAGAAAAACTTTGTTCCTTTGGCGATGTCGTTCACGACTGCTCTTGTCCATTTAATGCTTCTATCACTGCTTCCAATAATCTGTTTGATCTCCTCAAGTTTCTTTCCTTTTAAATTCTTCAAGTCGTGATTGTAAGTTTTGATAAGGAAACCAATTTTGTTTCTTAAATTCTTGATGTCAAAATCGGATACCCATTCATCTCTAGCGGTTACAACACCGAGCGAAAAGAATTTGAATACAGCAGATTCAGCCTTACCCGCTTTAACTTTCCTATCAATTAAAGGCAATAGTTCTTCCCAGTCGTTGTCGGCAAGATTTATCCAATTATGTTTCGCGTTTGGCGTGATTTGCTCGAACGCAATCGATGATAAAGGGTTGTCCCCAAACCATTCGAGCTTTTCTTCTTTGCGCCAATAGTCGTCCATCGTGACGTAATTGATGCGGCAAGAGCGTTTCCCTTGGTGTGCCTTCCTCACCAGAAACATCACGGCGACGCCCGTCTGAATCCCGAATACGTTGTGCGACGTTCCGGCAATCTTCGGATTCGCCCTAACATCCGAGCGCGTGTCCACGATGTACGCGAAATCGAAATCGTCTTCAATGTTTTTGCGGAAACCGTCGAACGTGCGGCTGTCAATGAAACTGCGATTCGTGATGAAAGCAATCACGCCGTTCTCGTCAATCCTGTCCATCGACCAGCGGTAAAAGCGCGCGTACATGTCATAGACTTTCGTCTTCTGCGCTGTCGAGTTTTTGACGAACGTATCCTTAATGCGCCGGTCAATCTCTTTGTAGTCGCGGTTGCGATTGAAGTCGTTGAAGTTCGCCTGATTCGCGTTGTAAGGCGGGTTGCCGATGATGACAGAGATTTTGCGCTCGTTCTGATTCTTGATGCGCGCGGCGTTCTCAGAACTAATGCCAAACATCAACTCTTGTTTGTGTTTGTAATGAAGCGCGGCGGTGTTGTCGAGCGTGTCCACGAAGCAGATGTTCCTGAACTCCTGATACTTGCTGATCTTCTGCTGGTAGGTGTACTCGATGTTGAGGTTGGCTATGTAGTAGGGGAGTATCGCCACCTCGTTGGCGTGTATCTCGTGCTCGAATTTATACGGGAGATACTGCGCCGGTATGTGCTCGATCAACTCCGCGACGAACGTCCCCGTGCCCGTCGCCGGGTCTAAAATCTCCACGTTCTTATCCGCCAGCGTGCGATTGAAATGTTTTTCGAGCAGGTAATCCGTGCTCTCGATCATAAACCGCACAATCTCGTTCGGCGTGTAGACCACGCCCAGACGGTCTGCGCCCTTCGGGTTATAAACTTTGTAGAAATTCTCATAGACGACCTTCAGGAACTTCTGCTTTTCGTGGTGGTCTGCAATTCCGGCTGCCGCGTCCCTGATCGTGTCGTAATAGCTGCGGATGCTGCCCAGATAATTTTGCCGCACGCTGTACGTCATGAAAGTTTCGATCACCGCCTCCAACTCGCGCGCGATGTTGTTATGGCGGAGGAATTCGGCGTTGGCGAAGACGTTGGTGAAGATGTCCACGGTCAGGATGTGCTGAATCATCATCTCCCGCACGTCTTCGAGCGTAATCTCCGGGTTGATCTCCACCTGACAATTAGCCAGAAACTCGTCGCGCTTGACGATAAAATTCTTGTTGGTGTCAGCCTCAGTTTGAATCAGATGTCGCAAGCTCTCGACAATCGTCGGCACATCTTCGGTGAACTTCACTAGAGCCTTGTTAAACTCCTGAATCTGCGGCGGCTCGAAATTGACGAAGGTGTGCAGAATCCTTTCGAGCAGTTCCGCGTCCTTCATCGAAACGCGCATTACTTGCTGATTCTCTTGAAACAGAACAGCCGTCTGGCTGTCCTCGAAAAGCGTGTTCGTCAGCGGATAGCCCTTGTTGATTTTCGACTGAATCTCTTTATCAATGTCGTCTTTGATGTCCTTACTTTCCCAATACCCGAAGTCCAACCGCAAAGCGTTTTTCAAAGCTCCATCGGGAATGATATTTGTCCCCTTCGTGCTTTTAATCGCTATTTTCGGCACTAACATCAAATTACGCCGCTCGGCATACGAATTAACCAACTGGATAAAGGCGTGCTCAACCGTAGTTTCGTTGCGGCTACCGCCGAAGCGAATCGTTTCGTCGAGTTTATTGTAGTAGTTGTTGAGGAGTTGTTTGGACATAAAGGAATTATACATTGGGGTGTCAAGCATTGCTCAACCGTTCCGGGCACTTGAGACTAAGGCCAACCCGTTCTCCCATAAGCATTCCGAGTATAAAGGGTTGTGTAGAAAACTATTGCAATCTCCCTTGCATGGCGGTAATCTCCCGCCCGTGGGCGTCACCTCTACGTTCAGACTCTCACAACAGGCACACTAATACTAAGCCGCCACTAGGCAGCTTGCCCCGTCTTGCGTGGCGCGTTACTTAGAGCAGCGACGGCAAGACCGCGAGCAGGTCTAACACGGTCTGCGTCAGGCTGTCGGCTACGCCGTTAGGAATCTCGCCGCCCGTCGCCGGCTCTTGAGCAGCATTCGTCGGCTGTGACGGCGGAGCAGGCGCGGGGTTCGGCATTTCGCCCGCAGCGGCCGAGCCGGTCAGGAGCAGGGTTAGTAGACAGACTCCTAGAGTTTTACGCATCGCTTTCCCTTTCGAGGTAATGGGAGCTAACCATAGTCGCCGCCGTATCTTGTTGAGGTACGGCGGCTTTGCTGCGTATGACCAAATTTGGTCATGCGTGAAGAAAGGCGACCTCACATGAATTTAGCAGACGAGCGGCTTAAGGAACTAGATAACCCTTCACTAACCGAGAACGAGCGCACCCTGATACGCTGTGGCGTTGCGGCTGACTTCATCCATCGGGGGCAGTTTGAAGCCGCACGCGAGGCGCTAGGCGAGTTGTGGCAAGGCGTCGGGCAGAGGCCGACAATTAGCAATCTGCCACCCGCGATAGAGGCCGAAGTGTTGCTTCAATGCGGGGCGCTCACCGGCTGGCTCGGCAGCGCCCGCAACGTCTCAGGGGCACAGGAGAAGGCTAAAGACATGCTCTCCGAAGCGGAGCGTAAGTTTCGCTCTCAGGGGATGCTCACGAAGGCGTCAGAGGCTCAATACGAACTCGGCGTGTGCTACTGGCGTCTCGGCGCTTATGACGAGTCCCGCCTAGTCATGCAAGAGGCGTTAAAGCCCTTGACGGACGCCGACCTTGAACTAAAGGCAAAAATACTGATAAGGCGAACGACCGTTGAAGTTTGCGATAACAGATATTACGACGCCTTAAACATCTTGAAGGAGACGGAATCGGTTTTCGAGTCGGCTAACGACGCGCTCAAAGGAAGGTGGCATGGTCAAAAAGGTCTAATCCTCAGAAGGCTGGCCGCAGCCGAAGGGCAACCCGACTACTACGACAGGGCCATCATCGAATACACCGCAGCGATCTATCACTACGAACAGGCCAAACATGAAAGGTATTGCGGGAACAATCTTAACAACCTCTCTTTCCTACTCTACAAGCTAGGCAGATACCGCGAGGCTCACGAACATTTAGACCGGGCACAACTGATATTCACGAAACTAAAAGACCCCGGCAACTTGGCGCAGGTGGACGAGACGCGGGCGCGCATCCTAGTCGCGGAAAAGAGATACCGTGACGCGGAGCGCATCATCACCAGCGTGATTAAGGTTTTCGAGCAGGGCGGGCAGTCGGCCTTACTCGCGGACGCGCTCTCCATTCAGGGCGTAGTGTGGGCGCGACTAGGGGCGCACGAAGCATCGCTAAAGATTCTGCGCGAGGCAATAAATGTAGCGCAGGAATCCGGCGCTCTAACGCAGGCCGGTCACGCGGCATTAACGCTGATAGAGGAACACGGGGCGGGCTGGCGTCTGCCGCAAGAGGACTTAATAGTGATATTCGGCCGCGCCAGTCATTTCTTGAAAGGCTCGCAGGACGTAGAAGATAAAGAAAGGCTTCTGGCGTGCGCGCAGATAGTCATAAAGCGCCTTTCGGGGATGCAGATACATGATAGGAACTTTAGCTTTTACGGCGCGGTAGATGAGCTAGAAGCCAAACTGATAGAACAGGCTTTGGAGCTAGAAGGCGGCAGCATCACACGCGCCGCAGAGAGGCTAGGGCTAAAACGTCAGACGCTCTCTAACATGCTCAAAGTCCGACATAAAAAGCTGTTCAGCAAAAGGACGCCGCCGATCCCACGCCTCCGAAGCATCATCAAAGAATCAAAGAAGTAGGTCAGCCAAATATATAATTCACCTAATGAATTGGTGAGCCAGCTACCTAATCGCTGAGCAAAACCTTTCATTGGGCAAAGCCTTGCGTGGTTATTTTGTCACACGTTAAGGCATCAGTTATAGCTCAAAGCGGGTATGAAAGCGGGTACAAATAAAAGCGGGAGGCTTGCCGCCTCCCGTAAGTTGTTGACTTGATTAACTCCGCAGGTAGGACTCGAACCTACAACCCTTCGGTTAACAGCCGAATGCTCTGCCATTGAGCTACTGCGGATTGTAACGCCCGCGCGTTTCGTAGTGTCCCGCGCGGGCGAAATTTTTATAGCAGAGGCTTTGCGGAGGTGTCAAACGGTGGTACAGGCTTGCGTGTGGGGCGTGGGTTGGATTATCGTCAGCCATTCCGCTGTGCATGAAATCCTGAGTCTTTAAAGCCGCGCAATTCTTGCGGCGGAGGGTTCTTTCTGTATGGAACGTCGCATCACTTCGTGGCATAGTCCGAACCTTGGAATGGAGATGCCTTTAGTGGCCTACGGGCACGCGGGCTATCCGCTCTTGATGTTCCCGACGGCAGCCGCGGACTTTCTTGAGTACGAGCGGTTCCACCTCATTGACTCCATCCAGCATCACATCGAGGAGGGGCGGCTGCGCGCCTATTCGATCAATAGCGTCAACCGCTACAGCCTGATGAACGAGCAGGCACCGCCGCCGCTCAAGGGCGAGTTGCTGGCGCGCTATGACCGCTACATCACCGAAGAGGTGCTGCCGCTCATACGCCAAGAGGCCGAGGGGCAAGCGCCGCTGACAACGGGCGCTTCGCTCGGAGCCTACCTTGCCGCCAACGCATACTTCCGCCACCCGGACGTGCTGCGCGGCGCAATCCCGATGAGCGGAAGCTATGACGTGCGCTCATGGTTCAACGGCTATCACGACGACAACGTCTACTTCAACAACCCCGTCGAGTATTTGCCGAATCTTGACGACGACTACTATCTGCCGCGTCTGCGCGCCGCCGATGCACTGGTGATACTGACGGGGCAGGGCGCATACGAAGCGCCCGAGCGCAGCCGACAACTCTCGGGCATCCTCCGCTCCAAAGGCATCCCGCACACGCTCGACGTGTGGGGCCCGGACGTAGACCACGACTGGCCTTGGTGGCGGACGATGCTGCCGTACTGGCTCGATAGACTTCTCTGAAACTCTGAACCCGGAATGCCGCAACGATGAATTGAAAAGCAAGAGCCGGGTGCAAGTCATCAACGACTTGCACCCGGCTCTTGCTTTGTCTTTAGAAGAACGCCGCCGCCTTTCGGCTTATCGTTGCGGCGTTGCGGCGTTCATAGTTTCTTTCACTGGTCGTCTATGCCCTTCTTGGTCTTCTTCTTTGTTGACTCGACCTCGCGCGGGCGGGTGGCGGGCGGGGCGGGTGGCGGCGCGGTCTCTCCGTCGTGCGTGTTGACGTGAGGGGCCGCGTCGGGTTTCCTCGAGGTGCCCGAGTCGGAGGGCGTGGTGGCCGTCAGTCCTTCGCCGGGGGCGGGCGGGAGCGTGACCTGTTCGAGCTTGGTGTCAACGGTGAGCGCGGGCGCGGTCTTGTCACCGCCGCCCTTCGTGGCGGCGGTGATGGAGGCGCTGCGCTCCTCGTTAATCTCGTGCTGGCGTTGGAGGTACAGCTCGCGTATGTCCTCGGGCATCTTCGGCGCTTCGTCGAACTTCTCTTTGGGCTTGTCCTTGAGGAAGCCCTTCATGAAGTCTATCCAGATGGGGAGCGCGCCGTGGCCGCCCGTCATGTCCGTGCCGAGGTTCTTCTTCATGCCGGGGTAGCCGAGCCATACACCAGTGACATAGGTCGGCGTGTAGCCGATGAACCAAACGTCTGTGTGATCGTTGACCGTGCCGGTCTTACCCGCGACCTGCACGCCGACCGAAGAGGCGGCGGGGGCCGTGCCGCCCGGCGCGACGACGCCGCGCATCATCTGTACCATCGTGAGCGCGACATACTCGCTCATCACCTTGAAGGTCGTCGGCTCCCACTCTTCCAGAGTGTTGCCGTCGCGGTCGATAACGCGTCGGATGAGGTGCTTCTCGTGGCGGATGCCCTTGCCGGGGAAGGTCGAGTAGGCCGAGACCATCTCGATTAAAGGAACCTCGGTCGCGCCGAGCGCCGAAGGCAGATACGGGGCCATCGGTCGCGTGATGCCGAAGCGACGCACCATCTGCGAGGCGGTCTGGATGCCGACCATGTCGAGCGTGTGAACGGCCGGGATGTTCAGAGAGTGCGCGAGCGCGATCTTCATCGGCACGTCGCCGCAAGAGGTCGAGCCGTCGTAGTTGTGCGGCTGCCAGCCGTTGCGGTTGATGGCCGCGCCCGAGATAACCGTGTCAGGTGTCATGCCCCACTCGACCGCCGCCGAGTAGATGAAGGGCTTGAAGCATGAACCGGTCTGGCGGTCGGCCTGCGTGGCGTTGTTGAACTTGTTGCGGTTGAAATCGTAGCCTCCGACCATCGTGATGATCTCGCCGTTCTTGGCGTTGATAGTCATGATCGAGCCTTCGACCGCGGGCGTCTGCGTCAACTCGACCTGAAGACGATGCGTGTCGGCGTTCACCTCCTTGATCTTGAACTCGGCGAGGTAGCCGACCTTGAACTCGGTGCGCGGCTGATGACCCGCCGCGCGCCCCATGTCCTTCGCCGTCACCACGGCGTCGAATGGGCCGAAGTGCGCGGTCGCTTCGTTGCGCGCCTGATCAACCTTCGTGATGAGACCCATCAGGTACTCGCCCGGCTTAATGCGATCCTCGTACCAGTCCGGGTGATGGTAGCTTGCAAGCTGCTGCGGCGTGACCTGCACCGACCCGTCGGCGTTCTGCTGCCCGATGGTCTGGAAGGAGCCGCGCCATCCGCTGTGGCCGCGGTCGTAAACGCGCAAGCCTTCGCGCAACGCGTAGTACGCCTCCTTCTGCGCCGCAGCGTTGACGGTCGAATAGACCGTGAGGCCGCCTTGCGCCACGCGCGTCGTGTACTTGTCTTCGAGCTGCTGGCGAATCTCTTCAACCGGGTAGGCGAAGACGGGCGAGGCCGATTGGAGCGACGGCGCGTAGGCCGACTCGTGCAGCTTGATGGGGCGCGACTTGGCGGCGTCGGCCTCTCCCTGCGAGATGAAGCCGTTGTTAGCCATCAGTTGGATGACGAGGTCGCGCCGGTCTTTGGCGCGCTCCATGCTGACGGTGGGCGAGAGTTGGCTCGGGGCTTTGGGGATGCCCGCGAGCAGCGCCGCCTCTTCGATTGAGAGGTCTTTGGCCTGCTTGCCGAAGTAGGTTTCGGACGCGGCCTCGAATCCGTAGGAACCCGCGCCGAGGAAGATGTTGTTGACGTACATCTCCATGATCTGCTGCTTCGTGTAGTAGCGCTCGATCTGGAGAGCGACGACCCATTCGTTGACCTTGCGTGTGAGCGTCTGCTCGGGCGTGAGGAAGAGACGCTTGGCAAGCTGCTGCGTCAGAGTGGAGCCGCCCTCGCGGCTGCCCGTCGTGACGTTCTTCCAGACCGCCCCCATGATGCGTATGGGGTCAATGCCGTTGTGCTCGAAGAAGCGCGCATCCTCGACCGCGAGGATGGCGTTCTGAACGTTGGGTGGAATCTCCTCGAACTTGAGCGGGACGCGTCGCTCCAAGGCGAACGAGCCGATGACCGTCTCTTCGTCGTCGGCATAGACTCTCGTCACCACGCTCGGGCGATATGTCGCCAGCGCCTTGACCTCTTCGGCGGCGCGTGAGTAATTGAGGCTGTAGGCGAGCACGATGCCGGTGAGTCCCCCCGCGGCGATGGCGAGCAGCAGGACTGCGGGGAACCAGAAGCGGCGCAAGGTGCGCCTGCGGGGTGGGGGCGCGGACAGTGCGCGCGCCTTCGGGCCGTCGTTTCGCGTTTGTTTAACTGACATGGGAATTCTCGGAAACCTCTTACGTCCGATGTGCGCGCAGGCGAGAGTTGCTGCCGCGTCCATAAAGCCGGGGAGACCAACGTCCGAGACGAATTATAACTTAAGCGCCGTGCGACGCGCGAGGCCGTTTCCACCTCGACCGCCTTGCCGGGTGCGCGCCGTGGCATCTATAATCGCGGCGGTGCATCTAAATCGGTGCACGAGCGAAGGGGGCGATTGGTTTCGACAGGGACTGGAATCGTCGGACGGATGCATGCCGGGCGTTCTATGCGGCCCGTTAATAAGCGTAGAAAAAACAACTGCGAACTCTAACGAGTTAGCTCTCGCGGCCTAGGTTATCTTAGGCGTATAGCGAGCGTCTCACCGCGAGTTGCTCAAGCGAAGCGGAGTGAGGCGTAACTTAGTTGAGCTGGTCGGCCACGCGTGCTCAGGCGTGGCGGGCGAGAAAAATCTGGGCTAGTCGCGGGCGGGGTCTTAGACGCTTCACTTACCCGCCAGCGGCGAACACGCCGGAGCGAGACCGGCAAAGGAGAAGCGGATAAGCATGTAGATTCCTTCGGCGTCGGTCTTTGGACCCGAGTTCGATTCTCGGCGCCTCCATCGGCAGACGGACGTATAAGAGGGCAGTCGGTTTGAAGTGCGCTGTGATAACATCGCAACCTCAAACCGACTGCTTTTTTTGCACCGACCATCAGGAGAGTTGCCATGAGCATGACACTTCAACGCTCGACCGCCGACGAGCTTTTTGCGATGCCGGATGACGGCTTTCGCTATGAGCTGGTGAAAGGAGAGCTGCGAAGGATGTCTCCCTCTGGAAGCGAGCACGCCGTAATCATCGGAAAGCTGACGATGCGTCTGGGTCAACACGTGGAGGCTAATAACCTCGGTCTATATTTCGGCGCGGAGGCCGGATTTAAGATTGCTTCTGACCCGGACACAGTGAGGGCACCGGAGTTGGCCTTTGTCGGCCGCGAACGCATACCAGGGAGCGGCGTCCCAAAGAAATTCTGGTCAGGCGCGCCAGACCTCGCCGTCGAAGTTGTCAGCCCCGGGGACACTTTTAACGAAGTGGAGGAGAAGCTCGAACAATGGCTAAGCGCGGGCACACGCGCCGTCTGGATCGTGAACCCGAGGCGGCGGAGCGTGGCGGTCTACGGCTCGATGAGTGACGTAACGCGTCTGTCCGAAGGTGACGAGCTTGAAGGCGGCGAGGTCGTCCCCGGCTTTCGCTGCAAGGTGTCTGAGATTTTCGTCTAATCTTAAAGCCTTAGCTTGGATCGTAATCTTCCCATCGGAATCTTCGATAGCGGCGTCGGCGGGCTGACGGTTTACCGGGCGCTGCATGAGCGTCTGCCTTCGGAGCGTTACGTCTATCTGGGCGACACGGCACGCGTGCCCTACGGCACGAAGTCGCTCTCGACGGTCGAGCGTTACGCGATTGAGAACGCGCGGTTTCTTGAAGCGCGCGCCGTCAAGCTGCTGGTCGTGGCGTGCAACACCGCGTCGGCGCTGGCGCTGCCCGCCATCCGGCGCAACGTCTCGGTTCCCGTGGTCGGCATGATCGAGCCGGGCGCGCGCGCCGTCGTGAGCGCCGCCGCAGGGTCGCCGCGCGTCGGCGTCGTCGCCACCGAGTCAACCGTCAAGAGCGGCGCATACAGCAATGCCATCAAGAGCCTCGCGCCCGAGATTGAAGTCTTCGAGCGCGCGTGCCCGCTCTTCGTCTCGCTGGCCGAGGAGGGCTGGGCCGACACGGACGTGGCGCGCACGGTCGCCGAAGAGTACCTGCGAGGCTTGCGCGAAAGCGGCGTGAGCGCCGTCGTGCTCGGCTGTACGCACTACCCCATTCTGCGGCGCGTGATTCAGGAGACCATAGGCGAGGGCGTGCGGCTGATTGATTCGGGTGCAGCGGCGGCCGATGCCGTCGAATCGGTTATCGAGAGCGAGGGCTTGCGTCGCACGGCGACACAGGAGTTGAGGGACTTGCGTGAGGTCGGGGCGCACGCACGCTTTCTCTGCGACGACCTCGACCACTTCTACGTGACGGACGCGGCCGAGCGGTTCGCGCACGTCGCCGAGCGTTTCCTCGGCGTCGCGCCGCGCCGACTTGAGGCAGTGGAGGTCTGGGGGCACGATGAGCTTCAAACCCGCTAGCGACACTTACGCGCGCACCGATGGGCGCGGCCGAGACGAACTGCGTGAGGTGCGCATCACGCCCGGCTTCATGCCATACGCCGAGGGCTCCGCGCTGATAGAGATGGGACGCACGCGCATCATCTGCACCGCCACGCTCGACGAACGCGTACCGCCTTTTCGTCGCAACTCGGGTCAGGGCTGGCTCACGGCCGAGTACTCGATGCTGCCGCGCGCCACGCAGCAACGCACGCAGCGCGAGACGGGGCGCGGCGGCCCTTCGGGGCGCACGCACGAGATACAGCGGCTCATCGGTCGCTCTTTGCGCGCCGTCACGAACCTCTCCGGCTTGGGCGAGCGAACCATCACCGTTGACTGCGACGTGCTACAGGCCGACGGAGGCACACGCACGGCCTCGATCACGGGAGCCTACGTCGCGCTCGTGCTTGCCTGCCGTCGCCTCGTCAGGGAGAATAGGCTCTCGACTCTGCCTATCACGGGCGAGGTGGCCGCCGTCAGCGTCGGCATCGTCGCGGACGTTGCGCTCCTCGACCTCAAGTACGACGAGGACTCGCGCGCCGAAGTTGATATGAATGTCGTCTGCACGGGCGACGGCCGTTTCGTTGAGTTGCAAGGCACGGCCGAGGGCGAGCCATTCACGTCCGAGCAGATGGATGCTTTGCTCGGGCTGGCACGCGGCGGCCTTCAGACGCTCTTCGCGGCGCAGCGTGCCGCCGTCGAACAGTCAGGTCTGTAAGGTCATTCAACGGCCCGCCTTGCCTTGCGAGCAACACCACCGCACGCCGCGACATCTGAAGACAAACGAGACACGCTTCATTTCATCAGCCGTCGTCGAAGCGGCCGGGCACAAAAGGAGTCACACGAAAGTATGCGACGCACGAAACATCTCTTTATCTGCGCGCTCGCGCTCCTCTCATTCTCGGCGGCCTCGGCCTTCGCGCAGGACTCTTTCACGCGCGAGACGGACGAGTACGCGCTTGAGCTTCCGACGGAAGTGTGGAAGGCCGTCTCGCGCCCCGACAACGCGCACCAGCATACGGAGTTCGTCAACGGCGACCGCTCCGAGGGCTATCTGCGCGTGCGCCGCGAAGTCGTCGAGGGTGACAAGAAGCTCTCCGATTACGCGCGCGCCGAGGCCGACACCAAGCTGCGTTACCTGCCCGGCTTCGTCGGCGGTAAGGACGTGCCCTTCACCGGACGCTTGAGCGGCGTCGTCACGACCTACGAGTACACGAGCGGCGGCAAGGCGATGGCCGGTCGCATCTACTATCTACAGGCTGACGGCCGCACCATCTACGTTCTTCACTTCACGGGACTGCGCGACCGGCTCCAGCGCATCCAGAACCAGACCGACGCCATCGCGCGCAGCTTCCGTTTGAAGCAGTAGAAGCATAGTTCAGCACATGGGACGAAAATTCGCGCCGGGTCTCGCCGTTGAGAAGTCGCCGATAGACGGCAAGGGCTGCTTCGCCACTCAGTTCTTTCCGAAGGGTAAGAAGATTGCCGAGTACACGGGCGAACTGATTTCCGAGCGCGAAGTCGAGCGGCGCGTTCGTGGACGACGCAAGCACCGCATCTGCGCCATCGAATACGACCATCACATCGACGGCGCGCACGGCGGAAACGGCACGCACTACATCAACCACTCGTGCCGTCCCAACAGCTACATGCGCATCACGCGCGGCCATCTCCTCTTCATGGCGCTGCGCGATATATACCCCGGCGAAGAGATCACCTGCGACTACATCTCAACACACCATCCCGACACATACCGCTGCCGCTGCAAGGCGTCCGGTTGCAGGGGGACGATAAACAAAAAGTGACGGCCGCGCGCCTGCGAGGCTCGTCGTCTCACTCGTCCGCAAGTCTAACGAGCGCGCATTCGTAGTTTACACGTGTGTCATTGTCACTTACATGCATGTAAGAAACGATGACACACGCGTAAGTAACGATTACGCGGATGTAGATAGACCTTTAAGCGGATTTTGCCTGCCTTGAGACGGTCGTCTAAAGACGTGGAAGCGTGAAGCCGACCTTTGAGCCGTGGCCTATCTCGGATTCGAGAAAGACCTGTCCGCCGTGCTGCTCGACAACCTGACGGACGAAGGAGAGGCCGAGCCCCGTTGACTCTTCCTCCTTGATGCGACCGTCGCGCGCGACGCGGTAGAACTTCTCCCAGACGCGATCCTGATCCTCGGGCGGGATGCCGTAACCGCGATCTTCGACCGTGAGTCGAACCGTGTCGGCTTCAAGCGCGGTCGAGAGCGTGACCGAGGTGCGCTCGGGGCTGTACTTGATTGCGTTGTCAACGAGGTTGGCGACGGCCTGCGTGATGAGGCCGCGGTCGGCCGCGACGGGCGGCAGACGTTGGCCGTCGCGCTCGACGAGGCGGATGCGCTTGCGCTTCGCCACGGGCTGAAGGCTCGTGATCGTCTCGCGCACCACGTCGTCCAACGTGAGCGGCGTCATCAAGACTTCCTGCCTGTCCTTCTGCTCAAGCTTTGCCATCGAGAGGAAAGTCGAGAGCATGCGTGTGACGCGTTGCGACTCGGTTTGAATGATCGAGAGAAACTCGCGCGCGTCTTCGGGCACGCGCTCGTCGGCCATCAGCAGTTCCGCGAACCCGTTAATCGAAGTGATGGGCGTGCGCAACTCATGCGACATGAGCGAGAGCATGTCGCTCTTGAGCTTGTCGTACTCCTTCATCCGCGTCACGTCGCGCACGGTGACGGCGAGACAGAGAGGCAGCGGCGTAGCACGACGGCCCTTCTCATCTTCTTCACCCTCGGTCGCGGCGTTCGTGACCAGCGCGATGCGCAACGCGAGCGTCTGGCCGCGGTCGAGAAAGGTCAACTCACGCTCGTAAGACTGTCCGGTCTGAAGCACACGCCGGACGGCTATCTGCGGCTCGTCGAAGACGCCCGTGCGAAAGCGTTCGAGCAGGCCGAAGAGGTCAAGCTCGCGCCTTACGGCATCGTCTCCGAGTCGCGCGGCCTCGCGCATCGCGCGGTTGACGAAGGCGAGCGTGCCGTCGAGGTAAGCAACCGCGTGCGCGTCCGAAGCCTCGGAGAGCACGAGCCCGGCGAAGCCCTGCTCGGTCAACAGACCGCTCACGACTCCGAAGGCTTCGAGCCTCTGCCGCGCGGCGCGTGAAGAGTAGAAGGTCTCGCGCGCCTTCGGCACGTCGAGCGAGCGCGCATCGTCGCGCTGAAGGTTGCGCGCAAACTGCGCGCTCACCGTGCGAAGCAAAGGCCCGTCCTCTTCGTCAAACCGCTCGCGCAGTCGCAGCAGCAACGCGCCGACGGCCTGCCCGTCATGCCTCAAAGGCATCGAGACCGTCGAGCGTTCGGCGTCGCCCGAGCCCTCGGCCTTCACCTCCATCTCACCCGACCGCATCACGCGCTCGCACGTCCTCACGTTCTCGCGCCACGCCGAGTTGCGGTCGCCGTCGGGGAACGCGCCCGCCGGAATCGAAGAGGCGCGCAGGCGTGCGGCCTGCGTGGGCGCACCCATCTCGTCAAGCCGGAAGATGACCGCCTCTTCAAGCGGGAGCACGGTGTCTAAGAGGCGCAGCCCGCTCACGAGCCGCGCGCTCGCG
Source organism: Acidobacteriota bacterium (assembly GCA_032230645.1). Lineage (GTDB taxonomy): Bacteria > Acidobacteriota > Blastocatellia > Pyrinomonadales > Pyrinomonadaceae > QHXN01. The sequence goes on from JAVXWN010000107.1 coordinate 21,385, forward strand.
CCGCGACCTTCGAGCGCCGAGCGGAGCACGGCCGCGCGCTCGACGTTGCGCGTGAGCAGCGCGTCTATCTTCCACAGCCGACGTGCCTGCGCCGCCGCGAGCGACCCCGCGCCCGCCATCAGCATCGGCGCGAACGCGATGTCGAGATGCATGAAGCGCGACGCGGCCAAGCTCGCCGCGCACAGCAAGACGAGCGAGCCCGCGACGACCTGCAAGGCACGCCGCGCGCCCAGACGCTCGGCCGCAAACCCGCCGCCCACACCCGCCGCCGCGATGAGCAGCATCACCACCCACGTTTGCGGCGGCACGCTCGGCGTGGCCGCGTCGTCGAACATGAAGAGCGCCGCGGGCGAGGCCAGAACGCCAACGCCCCACGCGCCCGCCACGAGCGCCGAGACGCACAGCGACAGCGCCACGGAGAAGGAGACTGATTTTAAAGAAAATGAGACCGGACTTTTCAAGGCTTTGCTTTTCGTGGAGGGCAAGTCTGAGGTAGGTCTTCAAACGTCGGGGACGGTCGAGATGGCCGACCCCCAACTTCATCTTACAACGCCGCCCGCGAGCTTCACAAGAGAATGTTTTTCGACGCTCGGCCGACGACGCTAACGCGAAGGCTCAGACCTGAGACAGAGACGCGAGCGCGTCGAGCAGTTCGGCCTCTTCCGCCTCCGCGACGGTGCGCAGGTCGAGCACGACGCGTTTGCCGAGTATGCGCGCGACGACGGGCGGCGAGTTGCGGCGCAGCCTCTCGTCGAGGGCCGATGCCGAAAGCGTCGCGTGCGTGATAGCGACGAGCGCGGTTGGCGGATGCGTGGTCGGGGCCGAACCGCCGCCCACGGCCGACTCTCCTTCGATCATGGCGATGCCGAGCGCGTCTTCGTTAAGACGCGTGCGCAGAGTTTGTGTGAAAGCGAGCGCGCGTTGCTCAATCTCATCGCGCGTTGCGGAGAGCATGCGCAGGACGGGCACCTCGCGCTCGGCCTCGCCACGACGGTACGCTTCGAGCGTCGCTTCGAGCGCGGCCAACGCTAACTTGTCCGCGCGCAGAGCCCTGTAGAGCGGATGACGACGCAGGCGTTCGATGATCTCGCGGCGGCCGACGACGAGCCCGGCCTGTGCCGCGCCGAGCAGCTTGTCGCCGCTGAAGGTCACAACGTCCGTGCCATGCGCGACGGATTCGCTTATGACAGGCTCGCCCTTGAGTCCGAGCGGGGCGAGGTCGATGAGCGCGCCGGAGCCCGCGTCCTCGTAGAGCAGCAGCCCACGCTCATGCGCGAGCCGCGCAAGCTCGTCGAGCGCGGGCGCGGCCGTGAAGCCGACGATGCGATAGTTTGAAGGATGCACGCGCATCACAAGGCGCGTGCGCTCCGTAATGGCTTGCTCGTAGTCGGAGAGACGCGTGCGGTTTGTCGTGCCGACCTCGACCAACACAGTTCCCGACTGCGCCATCACATCGGGCACGCGAAAGTCGCCGCCGATCTCGACCAGTTCGCCGCGCGAAACTATCGTCTCGCCTTCGCGCGCAAGCGCGGTCAGCACGAGCAGCGCGGCGGCAGCGCAGTTGTTGACGACGAGCGCGTCCTCCGCGCCCGCAAGCTCCGCCAGCAGAGACTCCGCGCGCGCACCACGGCGACCGCGCGTGCCGGTCTCGGTGTCGTATTCGAGTGTGCAGTAACCAGCCGCCTCCTGCGAGACGGCGCGGCGCGCGGCCTCGGAGAGCGGCGCGCGCCCGAGGTTCGTGTGCAGCACGACGCCGGTCGCGTTGATGACGCGTCGCAAGCTCCGCGCACTCTCGCGCTCGGCTGCGAGTGCGAGCCTACGCGCCGCCTCCGCGAGCAGAGCTTCGCGCTCGCCGTCGCCGCGCGAGCGTAGCTCCATGCGCAACTCGTCGGTCACTTCGCGCGCGAGCGTCGTGAGATGCTCCGCGCCAAGGCGCGTGCGCAGCGCCGCCGCTTCGGGCGTGCGCAGCAGCGCGTCCACCGAGGGCAGCGCGCGCAGTCTTTCCGTCAGGGTCGTGTCTGGCATGTCGGCCGAGCAGGTAGTCAGGAACGAGACGTTAGTGGTAAGTTTAATGAACCGGAGCCTTCCGGCGCTGAAGCTATTCTACGCCGCGAGCCGCCGCGAAGAGAAACCGAAAATGCCGAACGCCTTTCCGCCGCAGTTAGAGAAGAAGGATGAAGCGCACGCGCTGTTTGTCGCCGCCGAAGATGGTGATGCGGCGGCAGTCGCGTCGCTGCTCGCCACGGCGAGCGGACATGCGGATGCGCGTCTCTCGAAGGGTGGCGAGACGCCTCTCATGCGCGCGGTTGCGCGCGGTCATCTGGATGTCGCGCGCGTGCTCCTCGACGCGGGCGCGGACGCATCGGCGCGCAGAGCGGACGGCTTCACGCCGCTCGTGCTCGCGGTCTTCTTCGGGCACGAGCAGGTCGCGCGCCTGCTCCTTGAGCGTGGCGCTGACGTATCTGCGCAAACGAACCTCGGCACGACGGCCGCACGCTGGGCCACCGCGCGCGGCTTTGAAGCGATGGCCTCGATGCTGCGCGAGGCCGAAGCAGCACGCCCGCGCGAAGTCGCGACGGCGACACGTGTGAGCGTAACGCCGGGCCTCGTTAAGACAACGATGTCGCAGTCCGACGAGGTGAGCATCTTTTCATCATCCTCTTCTTCGGCTAACGCCTCTGTGCGGAGCGGCGGAGGCGTCCCCGCGCATCCTTCGGCCGCAACTTTTCGCCTCGGTCACTTCCTGCGCTCATGGCAGGGCTCGGTGGGTGCTGCGCTGCTGCTGCTCGCCTTCGCCGTGTCGGTCTTCGCGTTCCTGCGTGGTGGCAACACGGCGCGTGAGGCGGCACGTCCCGCACCGCAGCCTTCAACTCTTGCAACTCAGGTCGTCGCGCAGCCGCCCGCCGAGAGCATCCCGACGCCACAGCCCACGCCAGCCTTCCCGACTCCGGACGCGCAGGCCGTCATGCCCATCACAGACCCGGCCTACGCCTTGCCCAACAACGTCGGTCAACCCTTCTATGTCCAGCCGGGCGCGCCCGTCCCCGGTCAACCGAACACCACGCGCGATCTCGCGGTCGTTTCCGAAAGCGGCACGCCTTCGCCCGAAGAGTCGGGGCGTCCGAAGCGCAAGCCGGACGCAAGCGCGAACGAGTCGGCTCCCGCCGCCGCGCAGGGCGAAGGCCGCGATGAGCCGGGCTCTGCTGCGGACTCACGCGCCGCCCGCAACACCCGCCCGCCCGATGCGGAGCAGCAGCAGCAGCAGCGTCCCGCGCAGCCCTCGACAACGCCCGCGCCAGCGGCTCCCGCGCCGCAACCCACGCCCACACGCGCCAAGGTCATCCAATGGCCGCCGCAGTGAAGGGATGAGGGCGGGGGGATGAATAAGAGCTTGCCTTATCTCTTCATTCGTGTGATATACATCCGCAAAGCGACCTTCAATCCTTGCCCGTCACTGAATCACGGTCATATGGCAAGGGGCCGCAAAGAAGGGAGATTTAGTGAGAATCTGTATCGCCGCCTGTGTTCTTGCCTCGTGTCTCGCCTTCGCCTTTGCGTCGCGCAACCGGAGCACGGCTCAAGTGCCGACGAAGCCGCCCGAGACGCTCGTTATGGCCGAGAAGTCCCCGCTCGGCAAGGTCACCTTCAGCCACCTCAACCACACGACGAAGAACTACAACATCGAGGGTGCCAGACCCATCGCCTGCGTAGAGTGTCACCACGTCGAGCAGCCAGCCGCGGAGGCGCGGAAGCTCGCGCCGCACCTGACAGCGTTTCCACCCGACCGCACCACCACCCTGACCGCCGAACTACTGACGACTAGCCCTGACACGAAGGTCACCGCCTGCCGGAACTGTCACGTCCGCAAGGACGAGAAGCCGTTGTTATGGCCTGAGATTCCCCAGATCAAGAGCGAGAACTCGACGGCTATCATCACGCTGACGAACCAGCAGGCTTTTCACCGCGCCTGTGCGGGCTGCCACGATCAGGTCGTCAAGGTGCGCCCCGACACGAAGGCTCCGACGACGATGAAGTGCGCGGCCTGCCACAAGAAGGGTTGAGGCGGGTCATACGGCAAGGCTCCTGTGAAAGGTATATACCCTTTCGGAGGACGAGACAGATAGCCTCCCGAAGAGGCCGCGGAGTATCCGTAAATGGGGGAGACGGACGATAGCAAAAATGTGCTCGACGGGAACGAGTCGGGCGAAGCGGTAAAGATTAACGAGGCACCGGGCGCGGAGTCCGTCTCGGTGCCGGGGCTTTTCCGTAACTACGTCAGCTTCGCCGGGGCGGCCATCGCCGCCGCGGGCTTCGTCAGCATCGCGCTGATGCTCCTGCTCGAATTCACGAGCAACGAGGGACGCCACAACCCTTACGTCGGCATCTTCACATACGTCCTCTTCCCCTCGGTGATGATCTTCGGACTGCTCGTCATCCCCACGGGGATGCTCTGGGAGCGACGCAGGCGGCGGCGTCTCAAGCCCGAGGAGATCGGGCGCTTCCCCATCCTCGACTTAAACGACCCGCGTCGGCGGCGCTCCTTCGTCATCCTCCTCCTGCTCACGTTCGTCTTCCTCTTCATGAGCGCCTTCGGCAGCTACCGCGCCTTCGAGCACACCGAATCGGTTGCCTTCTGCGGCCAGACCTGCCACACGGTGATGAAGCCGGAACTCACGGCCTACCTTGCGGGCTCGCACGCGCGTGTGCGCTGCGTCGAGTGCCACGTCGGTTCCGGCCCCGGCTGGTACGTCCGCTCCAAGCTCACGGGCGCTTATCAACTCTACTCGGTCGCCTTCAACAAGTACCCGCGCCCCATCAAGAGCCCCGTGCATAACATGCGACCGGCAGATGAGACCTGCTCGCAGTGCCACTGGCCCGCCAAGTTCTTCGGCCAGCAGTTGAAAGTCTTTAACCGTTACGCCTACGACGAAGGGAACACGCTGCGCCAGACGCGTATGCTCATCAACACTGGCGGCGGCGACCCGGCCACGGGGCAGGTCTCCGGTATCCACTGGCACATGAACATCGCCAACGAGATCACCTACGTCTCGATGGATGAACAGCGACAGGTAATCGCCTGGGTGCGGATGAAGAGCCGCGACGGAACCGTGCGTGAGTTCCATCTGGACGGCGCGCGCCTGACACCGGAGCAGATAGCGTCGAAAGAGGCGCGACGGATGGACTGCGTTGATTGCCACAACCGGCCGACTCACGTCTTTGTCCCGCCCGACCGGGCCGTCAACGACTCGCTCACGGCGGGCAAGCTCGACCAGTCGCTCCCCTTTATCAAGCGGCAGGCGGTCGAGGTTCTGTCCGCGAACTACTCGACGAATGACGAGGCCGTGGCCGCGATAGCCTCGGGGCTTGAAGGTTTCTACCGTCAGAGCTACCCCGAAATCTATGCGCGGAAGGGGGACTTGATCCGCGGAGCCGTCGGCGAGGTGCAGCGCATCTACCAGACCTACTTCTTCCCCGAGATGAAGACGGACTGGAAGTCGCACCCCGACAACCTCAGCCACTTCTACTATCAGGGCTGCTTCCGTTGCCACGACGGCCAGCACAAAAGCGACGACGGCCAAGTTATCCGCAACGAGTGCAACATCTGCCACACGGTACTCGACCAGACCGAGGGCGGACGGAAGATCGCGGTCGAGGATGGTAAGTTCCGCCATCCGGTCAACCTCGGCGACCTCTCGGGGATGAGCTGCACGGCCTGCCACAAGCACACGCGCGCCTTCCAGCATCCCGTCAATCTCGGCGACCTCTCCCAGTTCAAGTGTATCGACTGCCACGCGGGGAAGAACTGGGCGCTGGAGGCTGCCGATGCGGTTCGTTAAGGGCACGTCACGTGGAGGCTTCCGCGCGCTCGTCGTTATAACCTTCGCGCTCCTGATGCTCGCCGCGGGGATGCGGTGGCGCTCAGACGATGGCGCAGCCGCGCAGGTGCGAAGCAGAGCGCAGGGGCGTCGGACACTCTCCTCCCGTCCCGTCAGACAACACTACTCCAGTTTCTCGCACGGCACGCCGCAGCACATGCAGGCGTGCGACTCCTGTCACAAGTTCCCCTCGCCTAACTGGAAGGAAGTTCGTCAAGGCGACGACGCCTTCCCGGACATCACACAGTACCCGCAGCACGCCTCCTGCATCGGCTGCCACAAGGCACAGTTCTTCGACGGGCCGAGGCCCGCCATCTGCTCGAACTGCCACTCCGGGGTAACGCCGCGCAACACCACGCGCCACCT
>JAVXWN010000115.1:0-3760 GCA_032230645.1 Acidobacteriota bacterium
CCGCTTGCTTCCTCATAGTTGTTTTTTCGTATCGTGTCTTGCAGACGTTGACGCAAGGCAGCTTTTTGTTCCGACGCCAGATGGTCATAGTCGTTTGAAAAATCCTTCTGCGACCATTCATTCAAGATGAAGACCGCTTCGCGATGCAGATAATCCGCCGACCAATCGGGCGCAACGTAAGAGCCGTGTCCCCAAATCGAGCCGCTCTCCATTCCGCCCATCGCCTGCCAGACATTTTGCCCGTTGGAAATCTCTTCCGCCGGAATCAGAACTTGTCCATCAGTCGTCACGACTTCGCGAGGAATCGGCGGGGCCTGTCGAAAAATCTCCGTGCCGACCCAGCCTAATACAGCAAACGAAAATACAAATATTGCGATAAAAATCATCCAGAGTTTTTTCATAAAAGTCCGTTCCTTACTTCATATCCGCTACGACATTATCGGCGGCAGACTAGCTCGCATCTGTTGCCGCTCTCCGTTTTAGAAAGCGCCCATGAACCTGCGACACAATCTGCGGTTGTATATCACACGAAAGAATCTACTGTCCGTGCTTTTCCACACATATAGGGTTTAATTCTAAACCATGAGAATTTAATGACTGGTAAGCAAAACGGAGCAGCTAAAGCTGTGGGACGCACCGCATCTACCTACCCCTCGCGGTTTCCGAGAGTGCAATAGGCGTGCCTGATGGTTTCGGCATGATGCGGCGGTGGTGCTGATAATTCATAGGGTCATACTGCGAAAAGTTCACCACCGGCAGCGCGAAAAGCCGCAGTCTAGCTGAAGGTAATCCACCACTAACAAGGCTCAGGGCTAATAATCACAAACAAATGGCGGTCTTCTTATCTTGCGCTGCGGCGTTATTGCTTTCCACTAACGGCGGCACGTGCCTTGCCCATACTTAAGACAGGCCGACTTCCCGGCCCCCTTTCAAGGAGATGAGCAACATGAGAAACAATAGAAGCACAAATAATAAGAGAGTATCGATTTTCGGGGCGATGCTCGGGACAGTGGCAGGCATCGCCGGGTTGGTGGCGGTCGTGGCTAGCGTGATTCTGCATCGGAACGCCTTCAAGCGTCTCATTGAGATCAGGGAGATGTGACCCTCGTAGAAAACTTTCAAACGTGACTTAAGTTACTGCGCTCATGTGTCGCTCGCCTTAGCCTAGCGCATGAGAAGGAGGATTCATTTAATGACTCTCAGCACTGATAAGACCGTCGGCGAATACGCTTTGGAGATGCCGAACGCCACGCGCGTCTTCGAGAAACTTCAGATCGACTACTGCTGCGGCGGCGGGCGCTCAATTGGCGACGCCTGTGCCGCAGCCGGCGTAGGGATTGAAGACTTGGCGAGATTGCTGGAACAGGCGGGAACTGCTGCGACACCAAGCAGCTTGTCCGTCGAGGTTCAGACAGGCACGCTCACGGAACTGATCGACTACATCATTGACAAACACCACGTTTTCACTCGCGAAGAGATGGATCGCATCAACGCGCTTCTCGAAAAAGTCTGCTCGAAGCATGGCGAGAACCATCCGGAAGTGTTGAGCGTCCGCACGCTCTTCCACAATCTCTGCGATGACTTGAAGCCGCACATGTTCAAAGAGGAAGCGGTGCTCTTCCCCTACATCAAGGCTTTGGAGCAGGCCATCAGTCGCAAGACGGCGATGCCGTTCGCTCCGTTCGGGACGGTGAACAATCCCGTCCGCATGTTGATGACCGAGCACGACACGGCGGGCGAGCGTCTGCGCGAACTGCGCGCGGCGACCATCGACTTCGACCCGCCGACGGATGCCTGCATGAGCTATCGCACCCTTTACGCCGCGCTTGAAGGTTTCGAGCGTGACTTGCACCGGCACATCCATCTGGAAAACAACTTGCTCTTCCCGCGTGCCGTCGAAATGGAGAGCATGGAGAGAGCGCCCCACGCCCTCTAACGAGGAGCGTCCGGGTCAGCGGCGACCTCCGACAGAGTAAGAATTTGCAAAAACCAAATTCCCTCGGGGTGAGTTTACACACGATGCAACGCAAGCAGATCACGATTGACGGCAACGAGGCGGCCTCCTACGTCGCCTACAAGACCAACGAGGTCATCGCCATCTACCCGATTACGCCCTCCTCCAACATGGGCGAGAACTCGGACGCATGGGCCGCGGAAGGCCGTCAAAACATCTGGGGCGTCACCCCCGCGGTTCGCGAGATGCAGTCAGAAGGCGGAGCGGCAGGCGCGGTTCACGGCACGCTCCAGACCGGTAGTCTGACGACCACGTTTACGGCCAGTCAGGGCTTGCTCCTTATGATCCCGAACATGTTCAAGATCGCGGGCGAGCAGACCTCCACGGTCTTCCACATCGCCGCGCGCGCCGTCGCCACGCACGCGCTCTCGATCTTTGGCGACCACTCGGACGTGATGGCGGCGCGCTCCTGCGGGTGGGCGATGCTCTTTGCCAACTCCGTGCAGGAGACGATGGACTTCGCGCTCATCTCGCAGGCTGCGACCCTAAAATCCCGCGTCCCCTTCCTCCACATCTTCGACGGCTTCCGCACCTCGCACGAGCTGATGAAGATCGAGCAACTGACAGACGAAGACATGCGCGCGATGATGGATGCCGACCTGGTGCGTGCGCACCGCAAGCGCGCACTCACGCCCGACCGTCCCGTCATGCGCGGCACCGCGCAGAATCCGGATGTCTTCTTCCAGTCGCGCGAGGCAGCGAACCCTTTCTACAACGCCACGCCCGCAATCGTGCAGGAAACTTTTGACAAGTTCGCCGACCTGACGGGACGCCAATACCGTCTCTTCGATTACTACGGTCATCCGCAGGCCGAGCGCGTTATCGTGATGATGGGTTCGGGCTGCGAGACGGTCAAAGAGACGGTGGATGCGCTGCTCGCACGCGGCGAGCGTGTGGGCCTCGTCACCGTCAGGCTCTACCGCCCCTTCTCTCCAACTCATCTGCTCGCGGCGATTCCGAAGACAGCCGCTGCCATCTCCGTGCTCGACCGCACGAAAGAGCCGGGTGCGATGGGCGAACCGCTCTATCAGGACGTGCTCACAGCCATCGGCGAGAGTTTGATGAGGGGCGAGTCGCCTTTCATCACGACGATGCCGCGCGTCACGGGCGGGCGCTATGGCCTCGCCTCCAAAGAGTTCACGCCCGCGATGGTTAAAGCGGTCTTCGACGAGTTGAAGAAACCGGCCCCGAAGAATCACTTCACTATCGGCATCCGCGACGACGTGACCAACACGAGCCTCGACTTCGACCCCGGCTTCACGACCGAAGCGTCGGACGAGGTGCGCGCTCTCTTCTGGGGACTCGGCGCGGACGGCACCGTCGGCGCGAACAAAAACACCATCAAGATCATCGGCGAGGAGACTCCGAACTTCGCGCAAGGCTACTTCGTCTATGACTCGAAGAAGTCCGGCGCGATGACCGTCTCGCACCTGCGCTTCGGCCCTCGGCCCATCCGCAGCACCTACCTCATCCAGCGCGCCAACTTCGTCGCCGTCCACCAGTTCAACTTCGTCGCACGCTACGACGTGCTCGCGGCGGCAGGCGAAGGCGCGACCTTCCTCCTCAACAGCCCGTTCGTCGCGGACGAGACGTGGGACAACCTTCCGCGCACGCTCCAAGCGGAGATCATCCGCAAGCGAATCAAGTTCTACGCGATCAACGCCTACGACGTGGCGAAGGCGAACGGCATGGGTTCGCGCATCAACACGATCATGCAGACCTGCTTCTTCCAACTGAGCGGCGTGC